>JBBDJF010000060.1:0-25055 GCA_040880045.1 Sneathiella sp. | reverse complement strand
CGAAACGGCCCCTACGGCGATCAAAGAAACCCATTTCCTGAACGCAGATGGGAGCAGGAAAAAATTCTATGAGGCGGTTGTCGGCGGCGGATCGGTTGGCGTCCCCGGAGTCGTCGCAATGATGGCGAAGGCCCATGAGGCGCATGGAAACCTGCTCTGGAAAGATCTCTTCATGCCCGCTATCACGCTCGCAACTGAAGGGTTCCTGATTTCACCCCGCCTCCACTATCTCATTGACCGTGACGAGCATCTGAAAACCAAGGCAGCTACGGCCGCTTATTTTTACGAAGCCGATGGCACGGCAAAGGCGGCCGGGACACGGCTTAAAAATCCGGCACTGGCAAAGACATTGAAGCGGATCGCGAACGACGGGCCGGATGCGTTCTATCACGGTGATATTGCCAGTGAAATTGTCGAGACAGTACGCAGTGATAATACGAACCCCGGCGTTATAACCCTGGCTGACATGGCAAGTTACAAGGCGATAAAACGGGATCCCGTCTGCGCATCCTATCGTCGGCATCAGGTGTGCGGAATGGGGCCGCCGACGTCGGGGGGAATCACGCTTCTGCAGGCACTTCGCATTCTTGAGAATTGGGATATCCCCACAATCAAGCCGGGAAGTGCCGAAGCGATTGACCTCATCGCACAGGCGAGCGCACTTGCCTTCGCCGACCGGGGGAAATATCTTGCGGACGGAGACTTTATTGATATTCCAATCAAGGGGTTATTGAGCCCTGACTATATGGAAAGCCGGGCAAAACTTGTTACACCCGGCGAATCGCACATGCCCTTTACACCCGGCGTGCCACTGCAAAAGCAGGGATCCCTCGGCCTTGACAATGCCATTGAGCTTCCGTCGACCAGCCATTTCAGCATTCTGGATAGTTTTGGTAATGCGGTATCCATGACCACATCGGTTGAAAATGTCTTTGGCTCCCGGTTAATGGCAGGTGGCTTTATCCTCAATAACCAACTGACAGACTTCTCCTTTTCTCCCGAAACGGAAGAGGGGCCAGTTGCCAATCGCGTTCAGCCGAACAAACGCCCCCGTAGTTCCATGTCGCCGACAATGGTGTTCGATGCAGAGGGTAATTTGCAGATGGTGATCGGCTCGCCGGGCGGCAGCCGCATTATCGGCTATGTGCTAAAAACAGTCATCGCAACGCTCGACTGGAATATGGATATGCAGGCCGCGATTGATTTTCCGCATTTTATCAATCGAAATGGCGGCCTTGATCTGGAGGTGGATACCTCTGTCGCATATCAACAGGAAACGCTGGAGGAAATGGGATACGAGATCAATGTTCGAAGCCTGAACAGCGGCCTGCACGGCATCCGGGTTACGCCGGACGGACCGGAGGGCGGGGCGGACCCCCGACGGGAAGGGGTTGTACTCTCGCAATAAGCGGCGTTAATCCTCGGCACGTTGCACGACGATAAAGAGCCGGGAAAACGGATACAGGGTCGATCCGTCTCGGCGTATCGGATAGGCTTCCATCAACCGTTCGGCATACTGGCTTTCAAAAACGTTGACTTCGTCTCCGTCGAGAGCAACAAGAAACGGCCGGAGCGCGGTACCCCGTGTCCACTCCAGAACGGCATCCCTGCCCTTGAGCACCTGAAAGTAGGTTGTCTCCCATATATTGATTTTCTCTACCAGCGGCGAGAGCAAATCGAAATACCAGTTGATATTATGCACCGGCGCCGGCCGGACAAGCGGGCCCAGCCTGTCAATCCATTCCTCCGACTGTGCAAGATCGTAAAGTGTTTCATGGGAGGGAGCCGTGAAATTGTTGGGCATCTGCACCGCCAGAACTCCGCCCGGGCGCAGCTGGTCAAGTAGCTTCGGAAACAGCTTTTCATGATTATCCAGCCAATGCAGCGCGGCATTGCTGAAAATCAGATTACCCTTGCTTGTAGGTGAGAAATTACCGATATCGCCGACTTTCCATTCAATGGAGGGGTGATCGCGCCGTGCTGTCTCCAGCATCTCCATGGAGCTATCGATACCGGTAACAATCGCCTCGTTCCAATGCTGGGATAAAAGCGCCGTCACATTCCCGGTTCCACAACCCAGATCGTAAATGACAGATGGCGCGTGCAGCGGAACCTGGGACAAAAGATCGATAGCCGGACGAAGCCGATGATCAGAAAAAAGAGAATATTGTTCAGGGTTCCATGTCATTGCCAGACTCGCCTCCTCGTCGGGTTATTCTGACAAGGTAGCAACATTGTCCGGTAAATAAACCTGTCATTTGCAGAAACGGATGAGTAAGGGGAGTGACTATTCTTTGGCTGTCGCATCGTTTTTGACAGACTGAGGCCGTTCACCCTCGTCGACCTCACCACCGCTTCCGATTGATGAGGCAAGCGCCGGCACCTTTCTGACACGCTCTGACTGTTCTGTGTTGTAGGGATTTTCCTCAGCGTAACAACTCACTGCGCCAAGCGTTTTATAGCAGTAAACCGCCGACTGCTTATGAGCATCCTTCCCGGTCGGGCAAAAGTCATTCCCGCTGGAAAGGTTGGTAAAAGAACATGACTCGCCAAACAGTCCGGCGACTTGCCGGTCGACCGCCTTGAAGACATCACTGGAGCAGCCACTGATCATTAGGGCGATACCCAGCAGAAGAGCTATTTTCCAACACCGCATTTCCTGCATGCAGAACACCCTGAATTCCGGTCACCCCGACCGGGTTAGATTACAGCTGTCAAACTTACGGGATGGACAGTTTAAATAGCGTTAATCCGGCATTTCAATACAGAAAACCGTTCCGGAAGCCCCGGTTCGTTCCAGCGTAACCTGACCGCCATGCGCAACGATCAACTCACGGGAAATCGAAAGACCCAGACCGGTCCCCTCTGCCCTGGCGGAACCGGAAAACGGCTCGAACAGATGCTCCTTTGCCTTTGCCGGAAGTCCCGGCCCGCTGTCACAGATGCGAATGAGCGTTCGTGATCCCGCCCGCAAGGCGTGAACTTCGATTGTCCCTTCCCCCTCCATCGCCTGCACGGCATTGCGGCAAAGGTTCAGCAATATTCGATAAAACTGGTCGCGATCCGCATTCAGCATAAGTCCCGCCGGGATCCTGTTCTGCCAGGTGATACCGTTATTTTCCCGCAATCCAACGGAGGTTTTGACTTCATTAACCAGCGGTTCCAGCAAGAAACGTTCTTTTTTCGGCTCCCGTTCATCGGCCCGCCCGTATTTGAGTGTTTGCGTACAAAGATCGATGGCGCGATCAATGCTGGTCATCAACCGCGGTACCACTTTTTGCACCTTCGGGTCCTTCACTTCAGCGAGGCTGTCGCTCACGATCTGGGAGGTGGAAAGTATATTACGCAAATCATGACTGATTTTTGTAACGGCGACCCCAAGGGCGACCAGGTGCTGCTTTTGCTTCAGGGCCGAACGCAGGCGTGTCTGCATGATCTCAAGTTCACGCTCGGCGACACCAATCTCATCGCGTCGCTGTGACGGAACAAGGGCTGTACTGACATCTTCCGGCGCCCGGCGAAAGGCGATCATACTCTCGCTTAGCCGTCGCATCGGGCGCACCAAAAGCCAGTGCAGAGCGAAATATACCAGGATCGCCGTCAGGGAAGAAATGATCAGTGAAAGCCAGAAGATATTCCAGGCGTAATCATACATGGCGTCGATTAACGGCGCCTCATCAATGACCACCTCGAGAGAGGAATTCGGCTCATTCTCAATCGGGCTGATAATACGGATAATCCGGTCCGGTCCGACCATCAAGCTCATAAAAGCATGCTCAATAAGGAGGGCCGGATTCTGATTGGCCAGATTAAACTCCGCGTCAATACTGGGTGGCATATTCTCGCTCAGAATCAAAAGCCGGGAATTCGCGCCATGCAACACGACACTGCGCGCACCCACGCGAAACAGCAGCTCTTCCCGAAGTTCATCCGACACCATGTTGTCAGGAGACGCGAGCAGGGACAATGTCGCCAGATGAGCGAATTCGGTCTTCTTGACGAGATAATTCAACCGGAAAAAGGCGATTGACGGGACAAAAATAAGCACTTCCGCCAGCATTACGAAAAGAAGCGTCAATATCAGCAATCGTGCCGACAGGCTGCGAAAGGGTGCCACAATTTTTCCTATAAAAGCCATTCGTTAGAATAGATCAAAAAAACGGGTAGGTATCAACTTAATGATACCTACCCGTTTTCGCGTGATGCGTCAGTGACGCAAAAATATCTATTACACCGGTTGTCAGTTTTTCTTGGCGGCGCAGGGATTTGCCTTGCAGGGGTTACAGGCCTTTTTGGCTGCACATGGATTACACGGGTTGCAGGCCTTTTTCGCCGCGCATGGGTTACAGGGGCTGCACGCCTTCTTTGCTGCACAGGCGCTACAGGCTTTCTTGGGTGCGCAAGACGCGACGGCACCCGGAATGACAGCTGTTGATGCCATCGAGGCAATCGCAGCGGCCGTTAAAACTTCCTTGAACATGACTCTCTCCTGTTTGACTTGTTATCTTCAATAAGCAATCGATTACTTGAATGAAGAATGCCTTGCCTTCAGGGAAAATCCGAATCAACTGCGATAACGAACGCGTTATCATTTCGTGTTATCCAAAAAAGGAGAGGAACTTAACGATCGCACGGGTTCTGGGGCTGAAAAGACTGGGCGTGTAATAGCTTCCCGCCACTCGTTTACTGATTTCACCGTAAGTCGGATAAGGCGCGATAAAACTCGCCATAGTGCCAATTTTCAGCTTCCCCGTGATAGCCAGGCCCCAAGGGTGAATTAATTCCCCGGCATGGGCTCCTACAATTCCTGCACCGAGAATCTGTCCCTTGTTTGTCGTGATGGCCTTGATCATGCCGTTGGTTTGCCGCTCCGTTCGGGCGCGATCGACAACAGCGAAGGGGAAGGTGAGGACTCTGGTCTTATCTCCATACTGTTCCCGGGCGGCCGCTTCAGTCAGGCCGACATTGGCAAGCTCCGGATCGGTAAACGTTACCCAGGGAACAGCGCTGTAATCAACCTTCGCCGGTAGCCGGAATAGCGCATTTCGGATAACGATCCCCGCGTGGTAATTGGCAACATGGGTGAACTGATACCCGCCTGCCACATCGCCAATGGCATAAATTTTCCTGTTTGAACTGCGAAGTTTGGCATCGACGGTAATACCTTTCGGTGAATATTCAACGCCCGCCGCCTCAAGATTCAGGTTCTCCACATTGGCTTTTCTTCCCGCCGCAACCAGCAGATGCGATCCCGAAAGCTTTTCGGCCCTGTCCCCTTCCCCCAGCGAAACGTGATAGATATCCCGCTCATCCTTCGCAATATCCGTAATTTTCACGCCTTCGCGAATATCGATGCCATCACGGCGAAGCTCGGCCAGAACAATTTCGCTCAACTCAGGATCATCCCGCCCAAACGCCTTGAACGCTTCCAGCACGGTCACTTTAGAGCCCAGCCGGGCGTGCGCCTGCGCCATTTCAAGACCGATAGGCCCGCCGCCGATGATAATCAAGTGATCCGGCCGGATACGATTCTCAAATATCGTTTCATTGGTGAGATAGCCGGCTTCCTCCAATCCCGGAATAGGCGGCGCCGTCGCCCGTGAGCCGGTCGCAATGACAAACCGCCGTGCCTTGACATGCACGTCGCCAACTTCAAGTTCAAACTCCGATATGAAGCGGCCATACCCTTTCAATACTTCAACGCCAAGCCCTTCGAACCGTTCCACCGAATCATGCGGTGCAATGGAGGCGATAACATCCTGTACATGATCCATGACTTTCGGGAAATCGACTTTCGGCAGGGGGCCGCTTATACCGAAGTCAGCCGCATCATTCAGACTGGCTGCTTTTTTTGCCGCCGCGATCAGAGCCTTTGACGGAACACAGCCGTAATTGAGGCAGTCGCCCCCCATTTTACCGCCTTCAACAAGAACTGTTTTTGCGCCCATCTGGCTCGCGCCTGCCGCAACGGAAAGGCCGCCGGACCCGCCGCCGATTACACAAATATCCGTCGTCACCTGTCTTGCCATAGGCATAATCCTGTTCGTTAAATCTTTTTCCTGCGGAATTTCTTCACAACGACCGGCAAAAGAGCGATGGCGCCCAGCGCACAGAAGGAGATAAGAATTTCCGTCGTCACCAGAGAGGAAATTTTAAAATCGAGCACACAGTCCGCTCGCCCCGCATCTAGACATGCCTGGTAAACCACCTGCCGTTCCCGGATAATACTGTCGAGCCCGCCCCCGAGATAGGCGAAAACAAATGTTCCGGGAATAATGCCGATGGCAGTACCAATAATATAGGTCCTTAGTTTCACTCCGAGAAAAGCCGGCGCAATGTTGACAAGCCAAAAGGGGAAGACAGGCACCAACCGGAGAAAGAGGAGATAGCTGAGAGCATTTTCAGCAAAACCCGCCTCCAGCTTTTTCAGCTTTGGCCCCGCTTTCTTCCGCAAGGGCTCGCCAAGAGAGGTCGCCGCGATCAGGAATAACAAGGTACCGCCGATGGTTGCCGCAAAAACCGTCATGACCCCCGCGGCCAGCCAGCCAAATAAAAATCCCCCGGTAACTGTCATCAGCAGTCCCCCCGGCAGGGACAGGGCAACGACAACAATATAAATACCTACATATAGAAGGCCCGACATCACGTAATTATCGGTCACGAAATTGATCAACCGATCCCGGTTTTCGCTCAATGCGCGAAACGTCAGATATTCATCCAGACCAAAGATGAAAAATGCAGCAACTGCGATCACAATCAACAGAAGGGGGATCAGTTTCTTCCAGGAGAAACCCTTTCCATTTTCTTTTTCCTGATCAGCCGATTTATCCATTGATGATTCGATCTTTGCCTGCGGTGCGGGAGTCCGTTTGTCCAAACCTAGCACAGGCCTCTTTTATGCGACAAAATATAACGTACAATGGCATACTCCTTTTACATCATCAGGCCACTTAGAAACTTAACGAAACTTATGGATCATCGATAGTTCCGAAAGCCCCTTTCACCCAAAAGTGAGCCGAATTGAACCCCGACTTCAAGGAAACCGGCAAAATTCATCTCCTGCATTGACTTCATGTGGGAGAAACCTTATACAGCGGGGCTTGTTTTCCCTTCGCGCATCGAAGCGCGGATGATCGACGGAGAAGTCTCTTGAAACGTACATATCAGCCGAGCAAACTTGTTCGTGCACGTCGCCATGGTTTCCGTGCCCGCCGGGCAACGGTCGGCGGTCGCCGGGTTCTTGCAAATCGCCGCACTAAAGGCCGCAAGAGCCTTTCAGCCTAGTCCATGCCGATAGGCGTCGAACGACTGAAAAAACGCGCGGATTTTCTCCGTGTTGCGTCTGTTCGTCGCAAATGGGCCGCGCCGGGAATGGTGCTGCAGGCGGGCAGGTCACGCGCGGAGGGCATCCGTGTGGGGTTTACCGTGACCAAAAAGGTTGGCAATGCGGTTATGCGCAACCGTATCAAGCGTCGTCTTCGCGCCGTCGCGCAGGAGATTATTCCGATTTATGCCGAAAATGGCTGGGACTTCGTTCTGATCGGCCGCAATACTACTAAAGACCGGAAATTTGAGGATCTCAAACTGGATCTTCGCACCTCGCTGGGCAAGGTTGGTGCGGTTGTCAAAAAAGAAGAAAGGGAAGGCAAACGATGAAAGCGCTTCTCATCATTCTGCTTAGTGCGCCGATCAGAGCCTATCGTTATTTCATCTCTCCATTGCTACCGGCGAATTGCCGCTACTATCCGAGCTGTTCTTCCTATGCTATTGAAGCCCTTGCCGTCCATGGCCCGATCCGGGGTAGCTGGCTGACGTTACGCCGTATAGGCCGATGCCATCCGTTCGGCGGAGAAGGGTTTGATCCGGTACCTCATAAGCATGGAAATTGTCACCATGGCGCACGGGACTCTCTCCGTCGCGCCCGCATTGATTAAAACGTTGGGGCTGTAAATAATGTCAGATCAGAAAAACCTGGTCATTGCGATCGTTCTATGTTTCCTGATTATTTTCGGGTTTCAGTATTTCGTTGAAGGTCCGCAATTAGAACAGCAGCAACAGCAGCAAGCGACTACGTCAACTTCTGGCGGGGAGACATCTTCCCAGGTCCCGACAGCCACAGAGGGAGCCAGCATACCGAGCGTTCCAGGCTCAACCGAGCAGAATTCCCTTACCCGCGCGCAAAGCCTCGAGAAAGCGGAACGGGTCAAAATCAATACCCCGTCCCTTCACGGTTCCGTCTCCCTGACGGGTGCCCGGCTGGACGATCTGACCCTGATCGATTATCGCGAGACAATTGACCCGAACAGCCCTGAAATCAAACTGCTTTCACCCGCGGGAAGCCCTAGCCCCTATTATGCGGAATTTGGCTGGAGCCCGGCTCCGGGAGCCAACATCAAGCTTCCGAACGCGCAAACCCTCTGGAGTACGAATGCCACGGAGCTTACGCCTGAAAAACCGCTTAAGTTGATGTGGGACAATGGCGAAGGATTGATCTTCCATCGGACAATCTCGATTGACGAACATTACATGTTTGCAATTGAGCAGATGATTGAAAACAAGACCAACAGCGCCATCACTCTTTTTCCCTACGGTCTTATTTCCCGCCATGGAGTGCCGGAGTTAACCGACTTCTATATTCTTCATGAAGGCCCGATCGGCGTCATGAATGACACGCTTGAGGAAATTGACTATAGCGATCTGGAAGAAGGCAAGAATGAGAGTTACTCTTCTGTTGGCGGCTGGCTGGGGATTACTGACAAATTCTGGCTGACGGCCCTTATTCCCGACCAGAATACAAATATCAAGGCCCGTTTCTCCTATGCGCCGAAAGGGGCTCGCTACCAGACGGATTTCCTCAATCAGGAAGGTATTAACGTTCCAAGCGGCGAGACTGTCGGCATTACCAATCGCCTCTTTGCCGGAGCGAAGGTCGTTGAGGTACTGGATGTCTATGAGGAAGAATACAAGATCAGTCGCTTCGATCTCGCGATTGACTGGGGATGGTTCTACTTCCTGACAAAACCTATTTACTTTGCGCTAGCGTTCCTCAACAGCTGGATCGGTAACCTCGGGCTCGCCATCATGGCGCTGACAGTTATCATCAAGACAATTCTTCTGCCTCTCGCGCACAAGTCCTATGTCTCGATGAGCAAGATGAAGCGCCTTCAGCCGGAAATGATCAAGCTCCGCGAGAAGTATGGCGAAGACAAGCAAAAGCTCAATCAGGAAATGATGGCGCTTTACAAGCGGGAGAAGGCCAACCCTGCGGCAGGCTGTTTGCCAATATTGCTTCAGATACCTATTTTCTTTGCCCTTTACAAGGTTCTGTTCGTGACCTTGTTGATGCGACATCAGCCCTTCTACGGTTATATCAAGGATTTGGCCGCACCGGACCCGACAACTGTCTTCAACCTGTTCGGGCTGATTCCCTGGGATCCACCGCAGTTCCTGATGGTTGGATTTTTGCCGCTACTGATGGGCGTAAGCATGTATTTGCAACAGAAGCTCAACCCGCAACCGGCCGATCCGATGCAGGCGAAGATATTCCTTTTTATGCCTATTTTCTTCACTTATCTGCTGGCAAGTTTTCCGGCAGGGCTGGTGCTTTACTGGACATGGAACAACATTCTCAGCATGGCGCAGCAATGGCTGATCATGAAGCGTATGGGCGTTTCTGTGACTACTCCCGGTGAAAAAAGTTGAACCGGCCGGGCACATGACGGACAGGACGGAACCGGACAGCGACGACGGACAGGCAAAACGCAATGAGATGGGTCGACTTCTTTTCGCGCAGGAATGCCAGTTTGTCGCCGGTGCCGCAACGCAGGAGATGCTGCCGGAGCTTGACCTGACCGAGATTGCCTTTGCCGGTAGGTCCAATGTTGGCAAATCGAGCCTGATCAATGCACTGACCAATCGCAACACCCTCGCGCGTACCTCCAACACGCCGGGCCGTACCCAACAGATTAATTTTTTTGATCTTGGCGGGCGCATGCATCTGGTCGATCTACCGGGCCACGGATATGCCAAGGCATCCAAAGAAAAAATCGATATCTGGACAGATCTGGTCAACAGTTATCTCAAAGGCCGATCAACTCTACGTCGTGTCTTGCTTCTGATTGATGCACGCCATGGCCTTAAAGTCACCGATCGCGAAGTGATGGACATGCTGGATATCGCCGCAGTCAGCTACCAGATCATTCTGACAAAGGTTGACAAAAGCAATCAAAGTGACGTGAAATCGCTCACAGAAAAAATAAAGATGGAACTCGCCAGACGACCGGCGGCACATCCGGAGATCATGCTGACCAGTTCCATGAAGGGAATCGGGATCGAAGAGCTCCGGTCTGAGCTTGCCGCGATGGCAGAAGAGATCGGGTAATAGAATATGAGTGATAAGCCCCTGTCCGTCGAGGAACAGCTCGCAAAGGCGCGGACACTATCCGAAGCCCTGCCCTACATGCACCGTTTTAGCGGGCAGACTTTTGTCATCAAGTATGGCGGACATGCCATGGGGGATGAAAAGCTGTCACAGGACTTCGCACGGGATGTTGCCCTGATGAAGCAGGTCGGCATCAACCCGGTCATTGTTCATGGCGGCGGCCCACAGATCGGCAGCATGCTGGAGCGGCTGAAGATCAACAGCTCCTTTATTGACGGGCTTCGGGTTACAGATAAAGAGACTGTGGAAATCGCCGAAATGGTCCTGTCGGGCTCACTAAACAAAAAGATTGTCACATCCATAAATTCTGCCGGTGGACTTGCCATCGGTATTTCCGGCAAGGATGGCAATTTAATCGAGGCGCAGAAGCTGACCCGGACCAAGCGCGACCCGGACAGCAACATTGAGCGGATCCTGGATCTCGGCTTTGTCGGCGAACCATCCCGCATCAATCCGGAGATCCTGGAGAGTTTCGAGGAGAACAATCTGATCCCGGTGATCGCACCCATTGGCGTTGGCCCAAACGGACAGACCTTTAACATCAATGCGGATACAGCCGCCGGTCATATCGCCGCCGCGATCGGGGCATCGAAACTCATCATGATGACAGATGTCGAAGGCGTTCTCGACAAGGACAAGAAGCTTATCAACAGGCTCAGTCCGGCCGAAGTCAAGAAATTGCAGAAGGATGGCACCATAGCCGGAGGAATGATCCCGAAACTTGAAACCTGCCTATATGCTCTTGAAGAAGGGGTTGAGTCAGCGACTATTCTCGATGGTCGTATCCCGCATGTATTACTGCTTGAGACATTTACCGAACATGGTGTCGGCACCATGATCACGGAAGAGCGGCTTTAGTCGCCTTAATTCTCATAGAATGACAGTTGCCAGTCCATTTCCTCATCCGTGAATGGATATTCGATGCCGTTTCGGGCATTGATGATTTCCCTGCGTGGAACATGAGCAATTACTGTCTGAATCTTGAAAGCAAGCCGCATAGGTAATCCCGCCTTCCAGCACAGGGATGTGACAACCTTGCCATTGCGCGCGCCAAGCATTGCACTGACCCGTTTAGAGCTGTATTTGCAAAGCAGTGACAATGCGGTGCATACGAACTCCTGGTCTTTAGCGTCTACGGCGTCGGCAACCTTCTCTTCATCCAGTGCTCCCTCTGCAAATAGCCTTTCCGCATGTGTTTTGCCGGTCTCCGGCGATTGTTCCGAGAAAGATCGTGTTTGATCAATCCGATTGCGGACAATATTTTTCAGCTCCTTCTCCGTTGCCGAAGGAAGGCTGTGTTGGCTCACCAGCTTTTCAACAAGGGAGTATCCAACAAACCCGGCAATTCGCCGCATGGCACGGAGCGAAAGATTTAACCGCAAGGCGAGCGGCTCATGCAGCGTCTCAATTCCTTCGGCCTGGTCCATGATCTCGTCCAGCGTTTCTTCGCGAATTTTTGCCGACGGGTTTGCAAGCAATGCCGAAACCGCAGGCACCTCAAGTTGGGCGACCACCGCGTCGGAAACATCTTCGCCAATCCCCTGACGACGCGCGAGTGCGGGAAGGGCTCCGGCGGCAATTCCGCTCGCCATTATTTCCAGCAGGTCATTGTCCGACAGCAAGGGAGAATATTCAAGGATCGGGCTTGAGACTATTTCCTCTATATCCCGTGCAAGGGACATGACAATATTCTTCGGTGCCGCGATGCTGTCTTTAAGGCTTTCGGCAATTATGGCCCGTACTGCCGTCTCCTGATCCCGGGCGAGGATTTCCAGAATCTCGATTGTCTTTTCAAGCAGTATTACTGTTTGCTTGCCAGTTATATCCGGCAAGAGACGGCAGATTTTCCGGGCGAGTTCCATCCGGACATCATCATCGTCATCCTGTGCAAGGATCAGGTTGGCCTTGACCGGTGTACAAGGATTGATGGCAAGGTTTTTTCGCACTGCTCCGGATGAATCGTCCGTCAGGTAGTAAAGTATTTCCGGTGCCGCATCTTCTCGCGCGGCAAGATCAGCGCGGACAGCAACGTCCGTGCTCAGAGCCCGGGCCTTGTTATCTTCATAACTTTCGGAAACCGGCTTTATGTGTTTGGCTCGCCGGTTCACAGGCCCGATTCCCGCTGGAATATCTTCACGCGTCTCATGGCCGCCATTATAGGATATTTAACTTAACGCGGCCTTAAGGACTTCTCTTTTTACGATCCATGTCGAATTTACCCGGTAGGTGGAATTATAGCTTGTCGGCAAGGCTAAAGGACGGCAAAGTCTGGCGCATGATAAAAATTCCCCTCTGGAAAAATTTCGAGCATATCGATTGCTGGATTTTCGATCTCGATAACACGCTCTATCCTTCAAAATCGAACCTGTTCGCTAAAATAGACGTGAAAATGGGAGAGTTCATTTCGGAATTCCTCAATGTCGATCTTGTCGAAGCCAAAAATGTCCAGAAGAAATATTTCAATGAGCATGGCACGACCCTGAACGGGTTAATGCAGAACTATGATATCGACCCGACAGATTTCCTGACTTATGTCCATGATATTGATGTCTCCGATCTATCTGCAATGCCGGAACTTGGCTCGGCGCTGGAACAATTGCCGGGGCGAAAAATCATCTTTACCAATGGTTCCCATTATCATGCGACAAATGTATCATCCCAGCTTGGGATCGATCATCATTTTGAACATATCTTCGATATTGTTGCCGCAGACTACAAACCCAAGCCGCACAAACCGGTGTATGAAAAACTTACGCGAGAGCTAGATATTGATCCGAAAAAAGCGGTTCTCTTCGAAGATATGGCGATTAATCTGGCACCGGCACATGAAATGGGTATGACAACCGTCTGGATACCGAATGAGGCTCATTGGTCAACCACAGGGGCGGAGGGAGAACATATCCACTACCAGACAGACGATCTGTCGCGGTGGCTGACGGAACTGCTCGCGGATCGAAGCCAGATCATATGAAAAATCCGGCTTCGACTGATTGACTTCTTCCGGTAGCCGGGTATGTTCTCGCAAGCGATTATTAACCAGAATTCAGGAAAAAATCATGACACTAGCCGAATTGCAGCCGGTCGTTGACGCCGCTTGGGAGAGCCGGGAGAATATTTCCTCCGCCACAAAAGGCGAGGTGCGAGACGCCGTCGAAGCGACCCTTAATGCACTTGATAACGGCGAAGTACGGGTCGCAGAAAAGGGAAGTGACGGCTGGATCGTCAATCAATGGGCCAAGAAAGCGGTTCTTCTCTCATTTCGCCTCAATGATATGGAAATGATTTCCGGTGGCCCCGGCGGAAATTCTCACTGGTGGGACAAGGTGCCGAGCAAGTTTGAAGGCTGGGACGATAAACAATTTCGTGAGGCTGGCTTCCGTGCCGTCCCGAACTGTATTGTCCGCAAGAGTGCCTATATTGCGCCGGGCGCGGTATTGATGCCAAGCTTTGTCAACCTGGGCGCCTATGTAGACAGCGGCACCATGGTTGATACCTGGGTGACAGTTGGTTCCTGCGCGCAGATTGGCAAGAACGTGCATCTTTCCGGTGGTGTCGGCATTGGCGGCGTTCTTGAGCCCCTTCAAGCCGATCCTGTTATCATAGAGGACCACTGCTTCATCGGAGCCCGCTCCGAGGTTGTGGAAGGCGTTATTGTTGAGGAAGGGTCGGTTCTTTCCATGGGTGTCTTCATCAGTGCCTCGACAAAGATCATCGATCGCAATACCGGCGAAGTGCATATTGGCCGCGTCCCCGCCTACTCTGTTGTCGTGCCGGGAAGCCTGCCCGGGAAAGCACTTCCCGATGGATCGCCCGGACCAAGCCTCTATTGTGCTGTCATCGTCAAAACCGTCGATGCGCAAACGCGATCGAAAACCTCTATCAATGACCTGCTGCGTGATTGATAATTACTGAACCGGCGAGCTTTACTCTCGCCGGTCCGTCCCCCGCCTCAGATTTTCGCGATAAATCATGTAAAGCCCGCTGGCGGCGATTACGACAACGCCAATCCAGACATTGGCGGCCGGAAAATCACCAAACACAAAATAGCCGAGCAGGACGGCCCACAGCAGGCCCGTATATTCGAACGGAGCAATCACCCCCACTTCCCCGAGCGCGAATGACTTGATCAGGCAAATATTCGCCGCAAGTGACAAAATTGCCATCAAGACAACGAAACCAATATCTGGAAGCTGTATAGGTTCCCAGGTGAATAGTGCGATAATACCCGTAATGACCATCAGGCCGACATTGCTGTAGAAGATGATCGTGAAGGTCGTCTCCGTCCGGCTTAAAACACGGCCCGTCAGCATAATGCCGCAGTAGCAAAGACTCCCGCCAAGTACCATGAAGGCCTCAACCTCCAACAAGCCGGATGTTGGTTGCATGACGAACAGGACACCCATAAACCCGACGAAAATAGCGCCCCAGCGATGAATACCCACTTTTTCCTTGAAAAGGGGAACGGAAAGCGCCGTCATCACAAATGGTGAGATAAAGAAGATCACTGTCGCATCGGCTAGCGGCAGCTTTCTCAGGGATAGAAAGAACAGCAGAGGCGCCAGTACGCCCAGCACAATCCGAAGGGAATGGCCTTTATACCGCTTCGTCTTGATGGCCTGAAACCCGCCATGCGTAAAAAGCCAGAAGCATAAAACCGGCATCAGAACAAGACCGCGAATTGCCAGTATCTGGATAACGGAATAGTTGGCCTCGACCAGCAGCTTTGCAACCGCATCCATCGTGCTCATAAAGAAGATAGCGACGACGATTAAAAGGATCGCCCGAATATTTCTGGAATGTACGGCAGCGGCGGGCGACATCATGTTTCTTTCTGATTATGCCCGGCAGTCTTATCGCGGGAATCATGAAACCGCAACACCAGATCATATATATTTAGCATGGACGTGACCTTCCCCATTGACCACATCCCCCGGCGAACGGTAAAGGACATCTATGGATAGTAAAACAGAGAATATGAACGTTATTGCCCTCACTCAGTCGCTGATGCGCTGCCCAAGTGTCACGCCAAAGGAGGCCGGCGCACTCGATGTTCTTCAAAAAGCACTGGAGAAATCCGGGTTTACCTGTCATCGCCTGACGTTCAGCGACGAAGACACGCCGGATGTAGATAATCTCTATGCGCGTTTTGGCACGGACGCACCCAATTTCTGTTTTGCCGGCCACACAGATGTCGTCCCTGTTGGCGATCCAGATACCTGGAGTGTTGACCCCTTCGGCGGCACAGTCAGGGAAGGCATGATCGTCGGGCGCGGCGCCGCGGACATGAAGGCAGCCGTTGCCTCCTTCGCCGTTGCCTCGCAGCGTTTTATTGAGGAAAATAACGGAAATTTCGGCGGTTCTATCAGCCTGCTGATCACTGGAGATGAAGAAGGCCCGGCCATTAACGGCACTCGTAAGGTCCTTGACTGGATGACCGCCAATGATGAAAAAATCGATCATTGCATCGTGGGCGAACCGACCAATCCGGCAGAGCTTGGGGATATGGTCAAGATCGGGCGACGCGGCTCTTTCACGGGATACCTGACAGTCACGGGCACCGAAGGACATGTGGCTTATCCACATCTGGCCGACAACCCCGTCCCTCATCTGGCGGCTATGGTGGAGGCGCTCGACAAACTTGTCCTTGATGACGGAACAGAGCATTTTCAGCCGAGCAATCTTGAGTTTACGACAATTGATGTTGGTAATATGGCGACCAACGTCATCCCGAAGTCCGCACAAGCGACATTCAATATCCGGTTTAATACCCATCACACCCTTGATTCCCTGGAGCAAACGGTTCGTGCTGTGCTGGACAAGGTCGCCGAGGAGCGTGGATGCGCCTATGATCTCGACTGCCGGAAAAATTCGTCCCCTTTCCTGACACCTGAAGGAGACTTCAGCGCTCTCGTCGTTGCTGCCATTGAAAAACGTCTTGGACGTACACCGGAACTTTCAACGACCGGCGGCACATCCGACGCCCGCTTCATCAAGGATCACTGCCCGGTTGTCGAGTTTGGACTGATCAGCCAGACCATGCATAAGATAGACGAGCGCGCCAGCGTCTCCGATGTCGAGGCACTTGCGGATATCTACACGGATATCCTTAAAAGCTATTTCCGTACAAGCGGATGGTAAGTCTCCGGGAAATCACCAATTCTCTCTATGGCGCCTATTTACTTGCGCGCCGGGATCCGAATGCGCTCACCTACTTCAATATGTCGACCGAAGGGTTTTACCGTTCCTTCGCCGCGATGATCCTTGCCGTCCCGCTTTTTGTTTTTGAGAACGCCATCGATTACAAATCGCTGGAAACGGAAACCACGTTAATCCCCTTCCTGCTTCTTTTATGCTTCACTCTTTGGGTCAGTTGGGGGGCATATCTTGCCGTGATGGCTGTTTTCGCCCGCTTCATGGGCTTTTCAGACAAATACAGCGTATTCGTGATCGTCTATAACTGGGTTCAACTCGCCTTGATCCTTGTTTGGTTTCCCCTCTCCATCATCGCCAACGGTATCCTGCCTGCAGGGCTCGCAGCAGGAATAAATCTTGTGTTTATCATCGCAACCTATGTGTATCTTTGGCATATTTTACGGGTTACGCTCAATCTGACAGGCGCGATGGCCGTGGGATTTGCATTTATGGAATTCCTGGTCGTGATCCTGATACAGGCGTCTTTTTCCGACTGGCTGTTTACGGCCGCTAACTAGCGATATTCCACCTTCGTCAGATAAAGTCCATATGGCGGCGCGTTCGGACCTGCGCTCTGCCGATCCCGGGCTTCCAGCGCCGCCTTGAGGTCATTTGCCGTCCATTGCCCGGTGCCGACAAGCGACAAACTACCAACCATGGAGCGGACCTGGTTATGCAGAAAGGAAAGCGCGGACGCCCGGATCCGGATTTCCTCTCCCTGCCTTGAAACCTCCAACCGATCCAGAGTCCGAACCGGAGAGTTCGCCTGACAGGCCACCGCGCGGAAGCTGGTGAAATCATGCCGCCCAACCAAAACCATAGCTGCCTCTGCCATGGCATCGCTATCCAGATTCCGCTTTACCAGCCATGCGAGGCCTGCATCAACCGTCAGGGGAGCCCGGCGATTAATGATCCGGTAAAGGTAATGCCGTTTGGTCGCTGAAAAGCGGGCACTGAAATCCTCGTCAACTTCAACGCAGTCAAGGACCGCAATCGGCGCAGGCTTGAGATGCTGGTTCAATGCATTCATCACAACTTGCGGTTTGCGATTAGAGACAAGTTTAAAACTCGCGATCTGCCCCAGTGCGTGGACCCCCGCATCGGTGCGACCGGCGCCCTGAATGCGTATATCTTCACCGCAAAAGGCAAATATCGCTTCCTCAATATGTTGCTGGACTGACGGGCCGTTTTTTTGCCGCTGCCAGCCAACCAGTTCTCGCCCGTCATATTCGATGGTGATGCGATATGACGGCATCAGTTCAGCACCTCGCCTTTGCGAATAGGATAACCATTGAGGAAGGCCGCCGCACTCATCTGCCCTTTCCCTGCGGGCTGCACTGTCTCAAGCTGTAAAGCCCCCTCACCGCAGGCTATGGTCAGCTGATCGTCAAGAACCTCCCCGGGTTTTCCAGACTGGCGAACAGGTGTCGCGCCCAGTATTTTTACCCGCAGACCCTCATGCTCGAAAAACGCAGCGGGGACGGGATTGAGCCCGCGAATAAGTCTGTCCAGCTCGATCGCGCTTCGCGCCCAGTCAATCCTCGCTTCAGACTTTGATATTTTTTCCGCATAGGTAATGCCATTTTCACTCTGCGGCTGAGCCACGAGACCGGGCGTCCCAAGACGATCAAGCGTTTTGAGCAATAAGTCAGCCCCCTCTTCCGCGAGGATTTCATGAAGTGAGCCAGCCGTTGTCTCGTCGGTTATAGGCACGCGTGTCTCGCTCAAGATAGGGCCGGTATCCAGTCCCGCTTCCATCTGCATTACGGCGATCCCTGTATCTGGATCACCCGCTATAATGGCGCGCTGGATTGGCGCCGCCCCGCGCCAGCGTGGCAACAATGATGCGTGCAGATTGAGACATCCAAATTTTGGTGCCTCAAGGATCGGTTTTGGGAGGATCAGGCCATAAGCTACAACAATGGCGGCATCCAGCTTGAGTTCCACAAAATCCGCCTGCGTTTCCTGGGACTTCAGGGATACCGGCGCTCGAACCGGCAGTCCTTCCGCTTCCGCCAGCTGCTGAACGGCGGAGGGCAGCAGCCTTTTCCCGCGGCCTGCAGGACGGGGTGGCTGGGAATAGACACAGGCCACGTCATGCGATGATGCAATCAGCGCTTTCAGGATGTGGGCGGAAAATACCGGCGTTCCCATAAAGGCAAGTCGTAGTCCCGCCATATCGGCTCCTTCAGCTCGCCATCTTTTTCTGTTTAAGCAGTTTTCTCAGGATCATGTTGCGTTTCAGGGCGGAGAGATGATCAAGGAAAAGGATTCCATCAAGATGATCCATCTCATGCTGAATACAGGTGGAGAGAAGACCGTCCGCCCGCAGGCACTGCTCCTTTCCATCCACATCCAGATAACTCACTTCCACCTCGGCCGGGCGAACTACATCGGCATAATGATCTGGTACCGAAAGACACCCTTCTTCATAAGTTGCATCGTGATCCGAAACCCAGGTGATTTCAGGGTTGATAAGCGCGAGGGGTTGCGGCGCAGCGTCCTGGTTTCCCTTGCCCACCACATCAACGACAAGCAGTCGTTTCTGCACGCCAACCTGAATGGCGGCAAGTCCAATACCCGGTGCGGCGTACATCGTCTCAAACATATCATCAACCAGCTTGCGGACTTTCTCGTCCACCGCGTCAACGGGCGTGGAGATGGTTTTCAAAAGCGGGTCAGGCGCCGTATAAATGGGCAAAAGGGACATGGTCTTCCGTTGTCGTTCACATTACGATATATCACAGAGTAGGTATTATGCCTGTTCGGGTTCGTCAAGGCTATTGAACGGCGCAGAACAGCGCATTCAGGAGTGTTTTTATGGAAATTGCCCTAATCGCCGTCATCGCTCTTTTGCTGATCGGCCTTCTTTTCCTTTTCATCAAGATGTCGAAAGCCGAGAAACTGGCGATAACGGCCTCCGTTAACAGCGAGACACTTACACGCCTGACAGAAAGCCTCCTGAATCAGCAGGCCCAACTGGAAGGCCAGCTCAAACAGATGTCTGCCGACACAAGCGCAAGCCGGCAGGAGATCAACAAAACTTTAAGTGATCGGCTTGATACGGTATCAAAGCGCCTTGGGGACAGTCTTAGCCAGTCAGCGGAGAAAACCGGGCAAAGTCTTTCCGAATTGCAGACACGCCTCGCGGTGATCGACAAGGCCCAATCGAACCTCACTGAACTTTCCAGTCAAGTCGTCGGGTTGCAGGACATTCTTGCCAACAAGCAGGCCCGCGGGGCATTTGGCGAAATACAGCTGAATGATCTGGTCAAATCGGCCCTGCCGCCTTCTGCCTACGATTTTCAGGTAACCCTGGGTAATGGAAGGCGGGCGGACTGCCTGATCAAGCTCCCAAATCCTCCGGGATCCATCGTCGTCGATGCGAAATTCCCGCTGGAGAGCTATCACATGCTGAGACAAGCCGAGACCGACGGCGATAAAATCCTGGCGACACGGGCCTTTACCGGCGCCATGCAAAAACATATCGCAGATATCAGCGATAAATATATTCTGGATGGTGAAACCGCCGAGTCGGCATTGTTATTCCTTCCTTCCGAAGCGGTATATGCGGAACTACATGCCAATTTCCCTTCCATACTGGAGCGTTCCTACAAGGCACGGGTCTGGATTGTGTCCCCCACGACCCTGATGGCAACACTCAATACCGTGCGGGCAGTCCTGAAGGACAGCCAGATGCGCGCGCAGGCCGGGGTAATCCAGAAGGAAGTCGGTGTCCTTCTGAAGGATATCGAACGGCTGGATTCGCGTGTCGACAACCTTGGCAAGCACTTCCAGCAAGCAAGCAAGGATATCGAATTGATTGAAACCTCCAGCCGAAAAATCACCAGCCGGGCTGAGAAAATTGAAGAACTGCAGCTGGGAGAAGAAAATGATGAGCTTCTTGCGGGTCCCCCTGACAGGGTCCCGATTGCGGAAGACAACTGCTAGTCCATTGAACGACGGGATTTGAGTGCAGCAGAGAGCGTTCCGTCATCAAGATAGTCAAGCTCCCCGCCAACCGGAACACCGTGAGCGAGGCGCGTTACCTGCACTCCCATTTCATCCAGGCGATCGGAAAGATAATGGGCGGTCGTCTGGCCGTCCACGGTTGCGTTGAGCGCCAGTATCACTTCGCTGATAGCCCCCTCACCCACCCGACGGATCAACGGCTCGATATTCAATTCGTCCGGTCCAATTCCATCGAGCGCAGACAATGTGCCGCCCAGCACATGATAGGTCCCGCGAAAGGCATCCGACCGTTCCAGCGCCCAGAGGTCTGAAACATCCTCAACCACGCAAAGAAGGCTGGCGTCACGCCGTGAATCACGGCAAATAGCGCAAGGATCAATTACATCCAGGTTGCCGCACCGGCCACAGACTTTCACATTGTCCGCCGCCGCCTGCATGGCGCCGGCAAGCGGTGTCAAAAGGCTTTCACGACGGCTGATCAGGTAAAGAGTTGCCCGACGAGCCGACCTCGGTCCCAGCCCCGGCAATTTCGAAAGAAGCTGTATCAGATGCTCTATTTCTGACTGGCTCATGCGCAATGAAAAACCATCATGGTTCAGAATGGCAGCTGCATGCCGGGAGGAAGATCCAGCCCGCCGGTCATTTCCTTCATCTTTTCGGCCGAATAGGCGTCCGCCTTGCCCCGCGCATCCGCATGGGCCGCAACAATGAGGTCTTCCATAACTTCCTTGTCTTCCGGGTCAACGAGAGACGGATCGACATGAAGCTTGCGCATTTCACCCTTGCAGTTCAGCGTTACCGTGACCATTCCGGCGCCGGACTGACCCGTTACCTCGTGATGCTCCAGCTCGGCCTGCATGTCCGCCATCTTGCTTTGCATTTCTTTGGCTTGTTTCATCAGATTGCCAAGATTCTTCATCAGAGTGTATCTCCATCATCGAATTCATCTTCACCGGATATGTCATCAGGCAGCATTATGTCAAGTGAAGGCCCGAGATGCCGGACCTCCCGGATTGAGGCCGCGGGAAAAAGCGACTTGATATTCTGTACAAGCGGATGGCTTTCAAGCGCCGCTATTTCCGCCGCCTTGTCACTTTGGCGTTGTTCCGCGACCGTTGCCGCCCCTTCCGTCTGGGCGGTCATCCGGACGTCCCAAGGATCGCCCGTAATCTCCCGCAATCGCTTACCAAGCCGCGCTGCGAGATCTGCCTTCGCACCGAGTGCCGGGCTAAACTCAATCAGGCCTTTCTCGAACGTCACCGGGCGCACGAAATTGAGGACTTCGCCCTTGAGCTTGATATCCTCACGCTCATTCAGCAGATTGATGACCTCTTCAAGAGATTTGGGTGATATTTTTTCCGGTTCGGGCACATCAATAACAGGCTCGGGTGCCTCGTCATTTTTTGCCACCAGCGATAAATGGGCGCGCGGGCCTGTTTCCGGTTGAGGCGCGGGAGAACTCGCCAGCGCCACTGCCGCCGTGCGTGCCCCGGAAGATGAGACAGTTGTCGCCGCCCGCGGTCCTGACCCTGCCCCGCCGCCGTTGCTTGGCCGCGATGCCGGTGGTTCCTGTTGGTTATCAGCCATCTGACGCGCAAGATCACTTGGCGTCGGCAGTTCACTGACATAGGCGAGGCGAACCAGAACCATTTCCGCCGCCGCAAGCGGCATCGGTGCGTGACTTACTTCATTCAGGCCCTTAAGCAGCATCTGCCAGCAGCGCGCCAGAACGGGCATGGTCAGCTTTGCGGCCATTTCCTCGCCGCGAGCAACCTCACCGCCCGCCATTGCTATATTATTGGCTGCCTCCGGCGTGACTTTCAGGGAGGTGAGCCAATGGGTCAGTTCCAGCAAGTCCTGAATGATCACCACAGGGTCTGCCCCGCTGTCATACTGACCACGTAAAAGTGCAAGCGCCGCCTTGATGTCGCCCTCCATCAACAGCCCCAGCAAATCAAGAATGCGGGTCCGGTCAGCAAGTCCCAGCATATCGCGCACCTGAACCGAGGTAACCTTGCCGTCGCCATGGGCAATCGCCTGATCCAGCAACGACAAGCCATCGCGCACCGATCCTTCGGCGGCCCTCGCGATAAGCGCAAGAGCACCGTCTTCTATTTCCGCGTTCTCCTTTTCCGCAATCGTCGCGAAATAGGCTGCGAGAGTATCGCCACCAACCCGCTTCAAATCGAAACGCTGACAACGGGAAAGTACCGTGACCGGGATTTTGCGAATCTCCGTCGTTGCGAAAATGAATTTCACATGCTCCGGTGGCTCTTCCAGCGTTTTCAGCAGCGCATTGAACGCATTTTTCGAGAGCATATGAACTTCGTCTATAATGTAGATCTTGAAGCGCGCCGCGACGGGCAGGTAACGGACACCATCGATCAGCTCACGAATATCGTCAACGCCGGTTCGACTGGCGGCGTCCATCTCCAATACATCCTGATGACGATCCTCAGCAATGGAGACACAGTTCTGGCAAACACCGCAGGGTGCAATGGTCGGGCCGCCCGTGCCATCAGGCCCGGTACAATTGAGGCCGCGCGCAATTATGCGGGCTGTTGTTGTCTTCCCGATACCGCGGGTCCCTGTCAGCACAAAGGCATGAGCGAGGCGCCCGGCATCCAGCGCATTGGACAGAGTCTTCACCATCGCCTCATGGCCGATCAACTCGTCAAATGTCGAGGGGCGGTATTTCCGGGCAAGAACACGATAGGGACTTTTGTTTTGATCGCTGGTCATAACGCGATCATAGCAGAGATCATCTTCAGAATGCCAGACAAAGGAAGGGGTCTTGCGCGGGAAATACGGGATTTAGTGATGAAATGAAGAAGACTGACAACGACCCGCGCCGAAACTCGTTGCGGCTGCTTCCTTCCGGATCTGACCGGGTTCGCGAGGGGCACGCCCATCGCCAGCCTTCCACCGCCTATATCATGCAGAAACCGGTATTTAGCAAGCCCTTTTTGCCGCTTTTTTTGATCTCAAATTAGAACAATCATTCAAAAACCGGCACCTTGACGATTGCAGGAACGAAAAACTTGTGACAATCTCCCGTTCATGAAAAAACCGATTGTCTTCGCTGGCGGCCGTTTTGACCGCGCGTCTCACCTCCGGACAGATCCGAACTGGGTGAAAGAAAAACTAAAAGATCCGAGCAGTCGGTTCTTGCCAATGCACCAGTTGAAAGCCCTGGTCGACCTTGCGGGAAATGCTGCGATCGACTGGCGCGGGGTGGCAGATGTGCGCGAATTTATCGACGCGGGTGCACCGTTTATCTTCCTCGGGATCGCGGATTTTGCCTGTCATTTCGCAATTGACGTTTCGGCAATCGAAAACCCGAAAAGCCCGCCTAATTCGGATTGGGGGAAATTTATCGATGTACGGTCGATTGCCCCGCAACTCAGCCCGGGGGAAGCTGGTGCATTAGCGCAAGCCCGCTCAATGATAGACTGGCATAACCGGCATGGCTTCTGCGCGGTCTGTGGGTCCCCGACCCTTTCGCAGGAAGCCGGGTACTCCCGTATCTGCGAAGATTCCAAATGCAAGGCAACGCATTTCCCGCGAACCGACCCGGTCGCTATCATGATGGTGACCCTTGGCGACAAATGCCTTCTCGGGCAGGGAATTAATTTCCCGTCGGATTTTTATTCCTGCCTTGCCGGTTTTATTGAACCCGGTGAAACCATTGAGCAGGGCGTGAGGCGCGAAGTCTTAGAAGAATCCGGCATCAAGGTCGGTGACGTTCGCTATCATCAGTCGCAGCCCTGGCCCTTTCCCTCCTCCCTGATGATCGGCTGCTTCGGCGAAGCGCTCAATGAAGAGATAATCGTAGATAAGACCGAGCTTCACGACGCACAATGGTTCACTCGCGATCAGGTGCGTGGAATGCTGGAGCAAAGTTCCAAGCCAACCGGTCTACGCATAGGCGGACCGATTGCCCTTGCCCATCAGCTGGCAAAATCCTGGGTTGAGTAGCAGTTCAGCCTGATTAGCGTGAGGCCGGTGCGAGCGTCAGCGGATCAGTGATTCTGATAAGACCGCGGAACGGCAATATCAGGACGGCAACCATTATCAGCTTCGCTCCATAATCTCCGATTGCCCAGGTATGCCAGGGAAGGCCGGTCCCGGCGAAGGCGAGAACGAAGAAGATCACCGTATCGACAAAAGAGGCGATGATCGACGAAGCCACAGGCGCTTTCCACCAGCTTTGCCGCCGGAGACGATCGAATATTGTCACATCCAGTAACTGCGCAATCAGAAAGGCCGTTCCCGAAGCAACGGCAATACGCGGGCTCGCCACAAGGATTGACATGATAACGGCAACGATGAAGCCGACAAAGACAACCTCCCGCGCCAGCCGCACACCGAGGGTGCGGTTCGTGATATCGGTCACCAGAAAAGCCACCGGATAGGAAAGTGCGCCCCAGGTGAACCAGTCATTGACAGG
>JBBDJF010000059.1:0-25609 GCA_040880045.1 Sneathiella sp. | reverse complement strand
AAGCGGTGTCACGAGCGTTTGCAGGCCTGCCTTTAATTCCAACGGATGAAGCTGACCCGCTTTTATATAACCCTCCGCACCGGATATTGCCTTTTCCACTATCGGCAACAAGCGCACATCAAGCGTCGGCGACAATGCCTTGCCATTCATAGACAGAAGTCTTGCCAGTATCACCTCCTCCGCTTCCATCACTTGGAAGGTGATATGGCTCCCCACTGTCAGGGGGGTGGAGGTTGTAATGCGGAAATTGCCGAACTCTGTATGCAGGACAATATTTTCACTCGATGATTTCGCTGTGACAACGGCGTTGACCAATGTGCTCTCAGTATGGACAGCCGTCGTTGGGGGCGGACTACTTGTTGTGGGTGCGCCGTGTTCACCTCCTGCCGGAGTTGCGGGGGTTGCCGCATTCACGAGCCCCTGACCGGAAGCGGGGGATTTTGAGCTTCCCGTTACACCCGACGCAACGCCGGAAGGTGAGCGAATACCAGACATGGTTTATAACTGCATGATTATGCAGCTCCCTTGATGATGTAGCGCGCCAGATTATCAACGGCATTTGCGGCCCGGCTGGTCGGATAGCGTGTCATAAGTCCGGACTGAGCCCGGATTGCGCTGGAAACCTTTTCATCCTGTTCGATAATACCTGCAAGCGGGGGTTCGATTTTTAGGAAACTGCGACAGGCGCTGAGCAGCTTTTCATAGATTTTCTGCCCCTCTGTCTCGGATTTGGCCATATTTATGAGAACGCGCAAATCCGCATCCGGGGTCATTTGCGTTGTAACCTTGATATAGGCATATGCATCCGTGAGGGAGGTTGGATCGCCGGTCGTAACTACCAGTTTGGGTCCCGAACCGCAGGAAAGTGTTCTGACTGCTTCATCAATACCGGCGCCGAGGTCGAGGATGATGAAATCGTAGCTACTGCCGAGTGCCGTCAGATCCTGCCGGATTTTTTGAAGCTGGCTGACTGACATGGCCCCGAGGGAGCCGGAGCCGGACCGTCCGGCAAGAAGGTCAAAACCACCCTCCACGCAGCTGAAAATAGCGTCCTTTAGGGACATTTCGCCGGTGACGACGGTTGCAAGATCTTTTTCCGGCATGATCCCGAGTTGGATATCCACGTTGGCAAGGCCGACATCACCGTCAAAGAGCAGAACTTTCTTGCCTGCCTTGGCAAGAGCCTGAGTGAGGCTGACAGCCAGAACCGTCTTGCCGACACCGCCCTTGCCGGAGGCAACAGTGATCAGATTATTACCAGCGGTTTGCGTAGCCGGGTGTGTTGAAGGCCGGTTACGGCGGGGGCTTTCAGTCTGGATCATGGTTTTACCTTGTCAAATTCTTTGCCGACTTCGGCGTGGGTCGGATCTCTGAGCAGGAGGCGGGCCAGATTTACCGGGTTAATAATGTGCAGTCCGTTGGCGACAGATGAAGATACGCTGGCATAGGAAAAACTGAGGTTTGCCGTCTGCGCCGCCGTGAAAATGCCGCCATAGCGCCGGGTCGTATCGAGGCGTGTCACGATCATTCGACGCGCACCAAGGGATGCGAAGGTTTCTGCTGTATCGCTCATTTCGGCGGTATCGGTTCCGGCGGCAAGGACGACGATGGGCTCTGCCCTCGCCGCGATTATATACTTTGTCAGGTTTGCAACCTCATCCTCGTCATAGGCATTGATCCCGCCGGTATCGATCAGGATATCCGTGCTGCCGGCCTGCGTCTTTCGCTGAATGAGGGCTTTGAGTTCATCGGCGGATTCCGCGACATTTAGATCGAATTCGAGAATATCCGTATAGGCTTGAAGTTGCTCAATAGCACCTGCACGCTTGGTATCAGTGGTGACAAGTTGTACTGTCCGCCCTTCCATTTTGGCGGCGGCGGCGAACTTCGCAATTGTCGCCGTTTTACCGACGCCGGGAGGGCCGACGAGCATCAGCGGTGCTTTCCGTCCCGAGATACGGGATGAGTAGTTGAAATGGGTATCCAGCGCGGCGGCCAGCGCCATTGCGGTATCATCTGTCTTGACCGACAGAGCCATTCTGCAAAGCCTCTCGGCAAGCTGCGTCGGGATACCGTGGAATGCCATGGACTGAACCAGCAAATCCATTTTTGGCGTAACTTTTACGTTACGTGCTATCGTTGAGGTTTCTGCAGATTGGGAGCTTGCGGACGGTTCCTTTTTCGCCTTGACGTCCGGTTTCGGCGTCACTGTATTATTCGCCTCTACTTTCCAGTCCCTGTCCCAGTCTGATGCCCATTCATTGATATTGGAGGGAACCGGGGCTTCCAGTTGCTCAACCGCGGCGGTCAACTGAACTTCGCCGGTTTTCAGGTTCTGGCTGGAAAGGATAATCGCCTCCGGCCCCATTTCGAGGCGAAGCTGGTTGATCGCCTTTTCCATAGTGGGGGCAGTATAAGTCTTAATCCGCATCTATCCTGCCCCTAAACCTGCGCAAGCGTTTTCAGGCGCGCCTTGGGATGGATTTCGTTTTGTGACATGACGACGGTTGTCGGCCGGAATCGCTCGACAATAGACCGTACGTAGGGACGAATCGCCGGGCTGGTCAGCATGACCGGATTGTGCCCCTGATTTGCCAAGGTATCGAATACCTCCCGGACCCGCGCAATAAACTCCTGTAACTGGCTGGGCGCCATGGAGAGCTGGCGATCATCGCCCTGACCGATTATGGCATTGGCGAAGTTCTGCTCCCATTGCGGGGTCAAGGTGAGGAGTGGAATATACCCGTCTTCAGCTGTATTAACCGCGGATATCTGCCGGGAAAGCCGTGCGCGGACATGCTCAGTAATGATATTGATATTCTGCGAATATCCTGTCGCTTCCGATATGCCTTCCAGGATAGTCGGCAAGTCACGAATGGAGACTCGTTCCGACAGGAGGTTTTGCAGTATCCGCTGAACGCCGCTTACCGAAATATGACTGGGGATCAGATCGGCAATCAGCTTCTGATTGGCAGGCGGCAGATCATCAAGCAGTTTCTGCGTTTCGGCGTAGGAAAGCAGGTCCGGCATATGGTCCTTTAGTATTTCGGTCAGATGGGTTGTGATAACAGTTGCCGGATCGACAATCGTGTATCCACGAAATGAGGCTTCCTCCCGTTGACCGCTATCCACCCAAACTGCCGGCAGGCCAAACGTCGGTTCAATCGTCTCCTCGCCCGGCAGGTCTATAGCATGGCCTTGCGGATCCATAATCAGTAGGTTGTTCGGACGGACATCGCCGGTTCCGGCCTCAACTTCCTTGACGCGCACAAGATAGTTATTGGCGGGCAACTGCATATTGTCGAGGATACGAACGCTTGGCATCACGAAGCCCATCTCGCTGGCAATCTGGCGGCGGAGCGCCTTGATCTGATCCGTCAGGCGATAGCCTTCCTTATCGTTGATCAATGACAGCAAACCATAGCCAAGCTCAAGACGAAGATCATCAATTGCGAGGGCGGCGGCAATTGGTTCTTCCGCCGGAATGGCCGCTTTCTTGTTTTCAAGCAGAAGCTGCTCTTCCTCGACGGTCTTGACCACCTGTCTGCGATTGAGGATGAATGCCGAATAACCAATGCCACCTGCGAGGATCAGGAACGGTATCATGGGGACGCCGGGCAGTAATGAAAGGCCGACTAGAAGAAAAGAACTGACGCCAAGGGCGCGTGGGTATCCACCTAGCTGGCTGAGTAATGCCTTGTCGGTCGTGCCGACGACACCACCGCGTGAAACCAGAAGGCCTGCCGCAATGGATACGATTAGCGCCGGGACCTGGCTGACCAAGCCGTCGCCGACTGTGAGCAGAGTATAGCTGTCTGCTGCCGCCGCGAAGGACATGCCTTCCTGTGCAACACCAATAATGATACCGCCGATGATGTTGATAAAGGTGATCAGAAGGCCTGCGATTGCATCTCCACGGACGAATTTGGACGCACCGTCCATGGCACCGAAAAAGCCGCTTTCATCTTCCAGGTCCTTGCGCCGTTGACGCGCGGTATCCTCGTTGATCATGCCCGCCGAGAGATCGGCGTCAATCGCCATCTGCTTGCCCGGCATGGCATCGAGGGAGAAGCGGGCTGCGACTTCGGCAATACGCCCGGAACCCTTTGTGATGACGATAAAGTTCACAAGAACAAGAATGGAAAAGACAATAATGCCGATGACAAAGTTGCCGCCCATAACAAAGCTGCCAAAGGCTTCGATCACATGCCCCGCGGCCTCTGGTCCTGTATGCCCTTCCGACAGGATAAGGCGGGTAGAGGCAAGATTGAGAGCCAGCCGCAGCATGGTCGCAATCAGCAGTACTGTCGGGAATGAGCTGAAATCAAGCGGCTTGGAGATAAACAAGCAGGTCATCAGGATCACCACGGAAAAGGTGATCGAGATCGCCAGACTGAAATCAAGTAACCAGCTTGGCATCGGCAGGATAAGAATAATCAGGATACAGACGACACCAAGCGCAAGGCCGATATCACTGCGACCGACGACTTGCACAAATCGCTTTACAAAATCGTTGCCACCCGTTGAGGTCGCTGCCGTTGATTGAGGTTCACTCATTTACTACGCACTTTCCAGAGCTATAATTTTCAGGGTAACGGCGATCAGGCCCGGACCGGGTAGCGCTGCTCACTCCCGGCAGAGGGCACATTTACACCTCCATCGGAGTAGATTTTCAGTTTGTTTCGCAGGGTGCGAATTGATATCCCGAGGATATTGGCTGCATGGGTGCGATTGCCAAAACAATGATCCAGAGTGTTCAAAATCAGATCCTTCTCGACATCCGCAACTTTCCGTCCGACAAGACCGTTATCACCAGCTGTGGCGTTGCTCGCGGCTTCACTCATTGCTCCGGCGTTCATTGAGTTGGAGGGCGTGGCGCTGCCATCGGGCATCAGTATTGCGTGCCCTGTGATCGTATCGCCTTGACAGAGCAGTACGGCTCTGTGGATTGTATTTTCCAGTTCGCGGACATTGCCTTTCCAGGGATTGGCCTTCAGCTTGGCCAAGGCGCTCTCATCAATATGACGCTCGGTTAACCCGTTGGATTCAGAGTATTTTTTGGCGAAATGCCGCGACAGAACATCGATATCGACGGGACGCTGACGCAATGGTGGAATTTTCAGCGTCACGACGTTTAGCCGGAACAACAGATCTTCGCGGAAGGTTTTTTCCGCGACTGCTTCAGCAAGGTCGCGGTTGGAGGTGGCAATAATTCGAATATCGACAGGAACAGGTTTTGTTCCGCCAACGCGATCAATTACTCTTTCCTGAATGGCGCGGAGCAGCTTGGCTTGTAACTGGATATCCATCTCGCTAATTTCATCGAGAAGGAGCGTGCCACCATTCGCTTCTTCAAACTTGCCGATACGCCGGGCGATTGCCCCGGTGAAGGCGCCTTTTTCATGGCCGAAAAGCTCCGATTCCAGGAGATTTTCGGGGATAGCTGCACAGTTGACGCAAACGAAGGGTTTATCCGCGCGGTTGCTGTGTGAATGCAGGTAACTTGCCATGACTTCCTTACCGGTTCCGGTTTCGCCGTTGATCAGAACCGACGCGGAGGAGGGGGCAATCTGTTCTGCAAGGGCGACTACGTCTTTCATCATGGGGTCCGCAAAGACAAGCCGGTTATTTTCCTGCGATACTGCTTCAAGAACGGCGGCAATGAGTTCGGGGTCCGGCGGGAGCGGTAAAAATTCCTTGGCTCCGGCCCGGATGGCATTGGCCGCCGCTGTGGCATCTGCGTTGACACCGCAGGCGATAACCGGAAGGTTGATTCGTTCGCTGGACAGCATGGAGACCAGATTCTTGATTGGAAGATTGATATCAATCATGGCCATATCGGCACCCTTGCCCGCGCGAAGGGAGGCCATCGCCATCTCGATATCGTCCACCTGACTGACCTTGGCACCACGCGACATTGCGATCTGGCTAGCAGCGCCAATTTGACCATTCAGTGAACCAATAATAAGCAACCTCATCGAACTACTCTCCTAAGAACTTAACTGTAGTACTGCACGCGATTTGCGGGCGGCAGCAGGGTGTTTAACAACATTTCAAGGCGGCGGGGATTTTCCTGCCGTCCGATAGACGCAGCGCCGAGCATAAAGACCCGGTTCAGCAGGACTTCCTCGGCGGAGCTTCGTTCCAGCTTTGATGCCAAGGGATTAAAGAACATATTGGCAAGCACCGCGCCGTAGAAGGTGGTCAGCAGGGCAACGGCCATAGCCGGTCCGATATTGGAAGGATCGTCAAGGTTTCCGAGCATCTGAACCAGACCCACCAATGTGCCGATGAGGCCCATCGCGGGGGCGACCTCTGCCGCCTTCCGTAAAACACTTGAGCCGGAATTATGGCGTTGGATCATGCCATTAAGGTCATTTTGCAGGATGCGATTAACCTCTTCCGCGGGCAGTCCGTCAACGACAAGCTGCAGCGCCTTGCGCTGGAAGCTGTCGTCAGTGAGGGATTGCAGGTAACTCTGCAGATGCAGCACGCCTTTGCCGCGGCATTTGTCGGCAAGATCCAGCATGGAGTAAGCTGCAAAATTCGGTGTTATCGTACGCGTGAACAGGGCATTGAAAACCAGTTTCTGGGCGCGAACAATGTCAGACAGGGAAAAGCTGATTGTTGTGACGAGAAAGGTTCCGCCCAGCACGAGCAGAACTGACGGCAAATTGAAGAATGAGCCGATTGATCCGCCGAGCAGAACAGCGCCAGTCACCAGCGTAAAGCTGCCAAACAAGCCGAAAACTGTTGCAAAATCAATTTTATTCACTGCACTATCCGTTTACTAGCGGCGATCAGCCTTGATGATTTCCGTCATGGTCACGCCGAGGCGGTCTTCCACGACAACAACTTCGCCGCGGGCAACCAGCCGGTTGTTTACATAAATATCAATGGCCTCGCCAACCTTTCGGTCGAGTTCAATAACGGCACCGCGTCCCAGCTTCAGAAGCTGGCTGACACGCATGCGTGACTTGCCAAGGACCGCGGTGACATGCACGGGGATGTCGAAGACAGCTTCAAGATCTGATGCCGTTCGTGCGATCTCCGTATCGTCTTCGGCGTCGAAGCTATCGGACGTGACGTTTGCGGCGGCGTCATCCGGAATTGTCATTTCCTGGTCTGCTGTCGGGGTTTTACCTAGATCCTCAAGATTGAGTTCTTCATCATCTGCCACGTTCTTACTCCTTATACTTGGTCAGCCGCGGGCTGATCTGAATAGCTGTCATTTTCGTTCTTCGTTGAACCGGTTGATCTGATAAAACGATTGATTGTGCTTTCCAATCGTTGCTGAATGTCCTCAAGGCGCCGTTCGGTGCCACCGTCGGCCCATTCGATCCGGCAGTCGCCGCCTTGTTTGCTATCATCGGGCAACAGGATCAGCTTTCCCGGAAATCCCGTACTAAGGGTAATTTCATCGATCTTGCCGGAAATACTCTGGCAGGTCGCATCGCTTGCTCGAATAACAATTCTGGGCTCGTCCTGGAGATCAACCAGACTTTCCTCAATCAGCTTGCGGACCTCCGCTTCAGGCGCAAGGTCGATGAGGGCTGGTGCAAGTTTCGATGCGATTACCAGCGCCAGGCATGCCGCATCCTGCTTGACGGTATCTACCTTGGCCTCATAATTTCCAAGCAATTGATCTAGTTGATTGCTGATTGCCGTCATTGCATCGCTGATTGTTGATTCGACGCCTTGCAGGGATTCTCCTTGTCCTTGCAGAACGCCATTCTCGAAAGCTTCCGCCTTCAATGCCGCAACATCGCTTTCCGTGTAGACCGGCTTTTCACGCACGACAGGCTTTGCCGTTGCCTTTGGCGACGCTTCCGTGCCGAACTCGGTATCAAACAAAAATCTGGTGGTTGAATTCATGGTTGCTTGCATCCTAGTAAATCAATTCGTCATCGCCGCCGCTGTCGGCCAGCATGATTTCGCCGTTATCCGCGAGCTCCTTGGCGATATTGACGATTTCCATTTGTGCCTCATCCACGTCTTTGAGGCGAACCGGTCCCATGGCCTCCATGTCTTCCCGGAGAATTTTCGCGGCCCTTTCGGACATATTCGTAAAGAACAGGTCGCGCAGGCTTTCCGAGGCACCCTTCAAGCAAATACCGAGGCGTTCCTTATCGACATTGCGAAGGAGCGTCTGCACACCAGCCGGATCGAGCTTGAGAAGGTCTTCAAAGGTAAACATCAGCGCCTTGATCTTCTCGGCAGAGTCGCGATTGCGCTCTTCCAGTGCGGAGATAAAGCGGCCTTCGGTATTGCGGTCGAAATTATTGAAAATCTCGGCCATCATTTCATGGCTGTCACGTTTGTTGGTTTTTGCAAGGTTGCTCATGAATTCACTGCGCAGGGTATCTTCGATCTTGTCGAGAACTTCCTTCTGCACGGATTCCATCTGCAGCATCCGGTTGACCACCTCCAGGGAGAAATCCTCAGGCAAGGTGGAGAGCACTTTGGCGGCATGGCCGGGGTTGATCTTGCTCATGACCACAGCGACGGTTTGCGGATACTCATTCTTCAGATAGTTCGCCAGCACCTGTTCATTCACATTGGCGAGCTTGTCCCACATGGTTCGGCCGGCAGGACCACGGATTTCCTCCATGATACCTTCAACCTTGTCGCCCGCGAGCGCTTTCATCAGAAGACGCTCAGTTGCCTCATAGCTGCCGACAATGTTTCCGGTCGAGGAAATCTTGCTCGCAAATTCGACGAACAGAGCCTCCATGACATCCGAGGAAACCGATCCCAGATTAGACATTGCCTGGGAAATCTCCTTGATTTCCTCTTCATCAAGACGAGTCCAGAGCTCCTTGGAATGATCGTCTCCAAGGGCCAGCATCATAACGGCAGCCTTGTCCGGCCCGTTCAAATGTTTTGCATCACTAATTACCATGGAATGACGATCCCTTACGCGTCGTGATAGAGCCAGCTACGAAGAATTGAGATTGCTTCGTCTGGATGTTTGTCAACGATTTCGCTGACCTTATTCAATGCCGAGGTTTTGACCTGACCATCGACCTTGTCGATATCAATCATGCTGTCGACTTCATTGAGGGTTTCGGCGCGCGCGGCGCCACTACCATTACCTTGTCCATTGGTGATTGCCGGTACGGAACCGCTTCCGGAGTATGCCCCTGCAACCGCCGCTCCCCCGGGACCCGCAAGAGCCGGAGTTGCGCCGCCGACCGCCAGTGCGCGATTGAGTAACGGACGAACGACCAGAAGGAGCGCCAGCATTGCGACAATGACGAGCACGCCCATTTCACCCATCTTGAAGAGGTCCGCCTTCGTCAGTCCCATGAAGATTTCGTCGGTCACGATTTCTTCAACAGAGAAGGTTTCTATCGCTGCCGCAAAAGGCATGTTGACGACCTCGACAACATCACCGCGTTCTTCGTTATATCCGATTGCGGATTTGACGAGTCGGCTGACCTGGGTCATGGACTCTTCATTGAGGGATTCATATGTCCGGGTGCCATCTGCCGCGACTTCAGTGCGGCCATTAACGAGAACGGCGACCGTCAGGCGTCGGACTGGGCCGCTTTCACGAACCTCTGTTGTAATGGTTTTGGATATTTCATAGTTGACGGTTTCCTCCGAACGCGAGGATGCATCCTTGGAACTATGGCCTGCCCCGTTATCCGCGCCCGCTTCCGGAAGGTTGTTGGCAACTGTTACCGCCGGGTCGGCGGCAATACCATCGTCCGATGTACTGTTTTCCTCGACCAGCTGGGAAGAACGGACCACCTGGCTGTCCGGGTCATAGGTCTCTGACTGGATTGTACGCTGATCGAAATCCATGACGGCACTGACCTCGGCACGAACATTGCCCGGCCCGAGGGATTTCTCTAAAAGCTGCTCGATTTGCTCTTTAAGGCGGCTTTCATACGCAATCCGCTTGAAGTCCGTTTGTGAACTCATGCCCGTGCCAGGGGTATCCTTGCCATCCCCGCGTGCCAGCAGGTTACCATTCTCGTCCACGATGGAGATATGTGAGGGGGAAAGGGACGGGACGGCAGATGCAGTCATATGCTGTATAGCGGAAATCTGATCGTCGGTAAGCCGCCCGCGGCCGTTCAGTTTCAGAACGATTGAGGCACTTGCTTCCCGTTTGTCACGGCTGAAAACTTCACGCTTCGGCAATACAAGATGCACGCGCGCGGCAGAAACATTGTTAAGCGCACGGATAGTGCGGGCAAGCTCACCTTCCAGAGCGCGAACGAAATTTACATTCTGGACAAAGCTTGTGGTCCCGAATGTGTCAGAGTTATCGAAGATTTCATAGCCAACGGAACCACCATTTGGCAGACCGACTTCCGCCATTTTCAAGCGAATAAGCGGGACCTGATCTTCGGGAATCAGGACGTCACGTCCGTTGCCGGAAATCTTGAATGGAATATTCTCTGTCTCGAGTCTTGAAACAATCGCTGCAGAGTCGGATGCCTCAAGTCCACCATAAAGCAAAGCATAATCCGGGCTGCTGATCCTGGTTGCCATCAACATGATTAGCGCGATCAACCCGACAGCGACCCCACCCAGTATGATGACCCTCACTGTTCCCAAACTTTGCAGAAGCTGGTTTATTCCGTTCACGTAGATGCCCCACTCAAATAAAATATACGTAAAAATTATTCCACTTCGCGAACGATACGATGAGGAGATAAACAACTGGTTAACAGCAGGCAAAATTTGCCGAGTAAGTGGAAAATTTTGCCTAGTTACTTATCTGACGCTCGGCAGTATTTGGAATTTATACTCGGGTAGGACAAGGAAAGACCAAAATAAAAGCCCGGCATTTCGGCCGGGCTTTTCATAAAAGATATTAATAAGTGACGTTACTAGTCATTTTTATAAATTTGATCATTAGGCCGGTATTCCTGAATTCGGGTTGTCCGAAGGCCCGGCAGGCCATGTTTGTCGATAGCTTTTTGCCAGGATAAAAATTCCTCGACAGAAAGTGTATAGCGCCGACAAGCATCGTCCAGACTGATCAATCCACCGCGAACGGCGGCAACGACTTCTGCCTTCCGCCGGATCACCCACCTTTTGGTGTCCTTCGGCGGCAGATCATGAATCGTCATTGGCTGACCATCCAGGCCAATAATCCGACTTATTTTGCGGTCCATTTGCGACTGCATCTGCACACTACCTCATACTTACAGTTTGTCTTGAACTGAGATCATATGCCTATCGATTTAACAAACAGCTAATGAGGTTGGTTAATTTTATATTCATGGCGGGAATAGCTGTTTTCCGCCATGAAGATATCGATTAAAGGCGTCTAGTAATTACCGTTTCAGGCGGATCAGCTCCTCCAGCATTTCATCGGCTGTGGTGATAATCTTACCTGCTGCGGAGTAGGAACGCTGGGTGACGATCATGCGAGTAAACTCTTCGGCAATATCCACTGTGGAAGCCTCGGTTGCAGAGGAAATGATCTTTCCGGCGCCGCCCAGTGTTGCCTCGCGAAGAGTGAATGTGCCGGACTCCGGTGTTTCATCAAAAGCATTCCCGTCACGATTTTGCAATCCGTTCGGATTAGCGAAGGTCGCAATCGGAATCTTGTAGATTTCCTTTGACGTACCGTTGTCAAACTTGGCGATCACTATGCCTTGCTCATTGATAAAAACGGATTCAAACGCGCCGAAAAGGGCACCGTTGACATCAGAGGATACCAGTTGCGAGATTGCCCCGGATTGCGTGAAGCCATCGGAAAGGCCATCGTTACCGAAGTTCAGGTCGACTGACTGGGGACTGTCGATACCCATGCTGGCAGCCCAGGGAATATTGAGCGTAGTGCCCAAGGTCGTGGCGCCCATATCCAGCGTGCCATCGGAATTAAAGCCGACAACGCCGGACGTTAACATATCTTCCACGCCGTCATCATCGGTATCAGCGGTTATTTCGACGGTCCATTCGTTGGGTGTTACACCCGAACCGGTCCGCAGAAAATTGAACGTCATGGTATGGGCGGAACCCAGACTGTCGTACATCTGGAAGGACCGGACGAAATGCGGATCAACTGTTCCTGCCGTCATGTCTCCTGCCACATAACCGGGGCCGAAGCTCGCCTGGTTGGAGGACAGGTTAGCCTGCAGGCTGACGCTTGATGTTGCCTCGGCATTACCGGTGAGGCCGGTTATATCGGCCGGTGTCAGAGCGGCAAGATCCGATCGGTTGGCGGGGATATTGCCGTCCGCATCAATTTCCCAGCCTTGCAGGTAATAACCCTGTGCATTGCGAAGAAGGCCCGTTGCGTCCGGTTCGAATGTACCGGCACGTGTGAAGACGTAGTTGCCGCCTGTCGCAGTCGGATTGGGCGTGCTCGTCACAACGAAGAAGCCATCGCCGGCAATTGCCATATGGGTGTCGGTGGACGACCCTGTCACCAGACCCTGGCGGTCCACCTGCGTGCGCGGATGGACTTGAACGCCACCGGCGGAATATGTCGTGTCCGTTGCACTCTCTGTCACGAGTGTGGAGAACAATGCATTGGTACCCTTGTAACCGATCGTGTTTGTGTTCGAAATATTGTCCGCGATTGTGCCCATCGCCGTTGATTGTGCGGCCAATCCCGACACACCGGAAAACATTGCTGCTGTTAAACTCATTTTATCTCTCCTATTTTACCGCCCGCCTTTATATGGCGAAAGCGTTCTGGGTTAGCCGCGATCAAGCGGACGGATCAGTTGTCTGTGGTTGTCTTACGGAAGTGATATAGTCGAGTCCTATCGGCACATCGCCGATCTTCAGGACGGCTTCGCCGTTTACCGTATCGATGCTGGTAGCGATTCCTTCGAAGCTATAGCCGACGTTGATGGCGTTACCGCCTTCTGTCTCAGCGGTTACGACAAGATAATATGCGCCGTCTTCCGCGGTAGCCCCGCCGTTGGTCGTGCCGTCCCAGCTATATTGCTGAGTACCTGCTGGGGCGGCATTTTTTGTCTCGGAATAAACGATGGAACCATTCTGGTTATAAATGTCGTATTTCACCTTCGTCGCGCTGCTGCCAAGATCGATATTCCATGTCGCGTCATTGCCACTCAAGGCCGATACATTAAGGTTTGTCCCGACAGACTTGCCGAGATAGTTGATCATTGACGCTGACATTGCATTCTGCTGCGACATTTGCGTTAGCTGTACCAGCGATTCAAGATTCTGGTTTGTCGCAATTGCCTGCTCCACAGAGGAGAAATTCACCAATTGGTTGGTAAACTCCGTTGAGTCCGTCGGGTTGAGCGGGTCCTGATTGGTCAACTGTGTCGTCAGCAACGTCAGAAAATCATCAAAATTACTCGCCAGGTTCGTTTGCGCCGTGTTGGCGGCGCTCTTCTGGGCTTGGGAGGTCGAAGTTATTTCCGGCATGGTTGAATTCTCTCTTCTTTTGAAATTAATTCACTAAAATCAAACTTGTATATCCAGGCTGCCGTCGCCTTGGGTTCCACCCGTTGGCGTTCGCTGCGACAGCATCGAAAGGTCATCCTCGTCGGCCATATCGCCGAGAGGCAGATCAAGATCAGCGAAGTCTCTTCCTTCACCCTGTGCGTCCTGACGGAGCCCGAAATTCAGGCTACCGGACCCGGTATCAAACCCGGCATCCTGAAGCGCTTTCTCCAGAGTGCGGGCGTCACGTTGCAGCATGTCGAGCGTTTCCTGTTTGTCCACGGCGACAACTGCCAGAATGCGACCGTCATGGCCGATATCAAGCTTCACTTCCACCCGGCCAAGCTCGGACGGATGAAGGCTGATCTTGATCCGGTCATGACCTTCCTTTATCGCGGCGCTGATCTGGGTTGAAACCTGCTCCGCGACGGGAAGTTGTGCAGAGGCCCGGGCCGCATTCGCCGCCTGGCTTGTAGTATTTGTTGATGTTGCCTCAACACCCTGTACGGAGCCGGTTGGCGTCGTTGGAACTGTTGGGTTTACCGTATCGACAGGGAGCCCGCCAGCATTGGCAGTAACAGTCGGCGTTACCTGCGGAATGACGCTATCCGCGCTATTTACAGCCCCGGAAAGCGTATTCAAAGCCGCTGCGGCCGGATTGCCAGCCATAGAGGCTGTGACCAGATTGGTGCTGCTGGCAAGCGCAGACTGGAAGCTTTGCTGCTGCGATGATGCATTCAGGCTGATTTTGCCTTTTCCATCCTTCAGCATCTCCGCGATTTTTGTGGATAGAATATCATTCTTGCTCATCTTTGCATCGGCATCCGTCCGCACAGTAGTAAGAGCATCAGAGACTACAGGGGAGACTACAGGGGTTGGCTTGGCACCCGGTGTGCCAATTGTCGCGGTCTTATCTGCGCTGTTGGCAGGGGCGGTAGAAGCGGCAGGTGCAGCAGATGCAGTGGGGGTGACAGGGCTGCTCTTTGCTTGTTTCGCGATTTCGACAGGTGCGGGAACAGTCGTCTGGACCATTAATTCAATCGGGTCTGCGGCAGGTTTGACGTTACTACCACCCGCTAAGGCAGCATTTACTGTTGCTTTCGACGGTTCGGGTTTTGCGATTGCAGCAGCCGCTTCGTTGATCGGGGCTTCATTCGCGTTCACATGTGCCGGTTGCACGGTCTGGGTGTTGGCGGGCTTAGGCACGACTTGCGGCAGTACGGTGTTCGATGCAGGAACGGCGGGTGCGGGTGTCGCCACCGGCGAAGGCTTCGTGTCGGACGCTTGTGCTTTCTGATCGACCAGCGGCGCAGCGCTCTCAGGTACGGACTCACGAGAGGCAGTGTTAGCAGGTTGATCCGCAGTCGGTTCTTCCACAACCGGCTCGGTCTGGGTGGCTTTCTTCTTGACAGGAGCTTCCTGTTTTGGCGCAGGTTCATTCAAGAAAGTGGCGAACTCATCACTTTCTTCTCTGCGCGGTTCGCTTTCGCGTCGCGGCTGTTCTGTTGTCGTTCCGATAACTTGCCCAACATCCATGGCATATCTCACAATCATTTCATTTTCGCCGCTCAATGCGGTTTGCTCGTCCCGGTAAATTGCAAAGTTCGGGCCAGTTTTTGGTAAAATTAAAAAATCAATTAAAACAATGTCTTAATGTAGGTAAGCTTTTACGGATAAGGCAATTTTGTCCTGTTCGCCGCGCTTCTTGTTCGCCGAAGGAGACGAATTTGCCGATCTTGATATGCGCCTTGCAGTCAAATTTCTGTTTGCTCTGATAAATTGTAATGGCTCTCAAGAGAAATGGGCGAGAGCCCGCACTTTGTTTGACCGTCTATTAAGAGACTCGCGCGTGTGGGGGTAGTGGTCCCGATCCCGAATGTTCCAAGCTTCGTAAATACTGGCATTAAAATTGCTTCTTACAGAGGTGAAAGTCGCCTTTATGGGGTGATCCCGTCTAACAGATGATGCGGTAACATGAACAAATACATTGAAAAACAATTAGTTAGATTATTTTTATCCGCAAACTCCCTGATCGATAGAGGAGGTGAGACAGGAACGTTTTACCACAACAGGGCTGATTTTTCCGTAGACGGAGTAGAAATACCGGCCGCTTTGGAGCAAGTATTATGAGTTTGAATGCGATTTTTAACTCTGGGGTTAGCGGAATGCTGGCTCATCAGACCGCCTTGAATGTGACATCGTCGAATATCGCCAATGTCCAGACCGAGGGCTATGCGCGTAAAACTGTTGAGTACAGCTCGATATTCGTCAATGGCATCGGTACTGGCGTGGAGGTCAGTGAAGTTCGCCGTATAACGGACGAGTTTATCGCCAAAGAACTGCGGCTCGCGACTGCGGGATCCGAACAATATAAAGCCATGTCCGAAATATATGGCCAGTTGCAGTCCCTGCTCGGCGATCCGGCAGCAAATAATTCCCTGACCGGAAAGCTGGACAGTCTGAATTCTGCGTTTTCTGCGCTGACGGTTGATCCAACCATGTCGGTTTCACGGACGGCGGCGCTTAATGAAATCTCCAATTTCGGCATAGAGACAAACCGGTTGCTTACGCAGATACAGGATCTTCGCAAAGAGGCGGATACCCATGTAAAGGAAGAGATCGAGGTTGTAAACGCCGCCATTTTGCGGCTTCATGACCTAAATCTTGAGATCAAGTCCGCGTCCCAAAGCAATAAGCCGATCGGTGACCTTGTTGATCAGCGTGATCAAGCCCTCACCGAAATTTCCAAGGTCATGGATATCAAGACATATCCCATGAGTGATGGAGCTGTTGCCGTGGTGACGGACGCCGGACAACAGCTTCTCGATTTTCAGCCACGCCAGCTTGTTTATTCCCCGGCTGCCTCCGTCACCAGTGAAACAATTTTCAGTCAGATTACGCTGAACGTATACGACACCATGACGAAGACCGTTGCCGACACCGGGTTGGCCCTGGATCCGGAGCTGCAAAGCGGGTCGCTTCGTGGCTGGCTTGATATGCGTAATACCGAACTCCCCAATCTCGCCGCTCAGATCGAGTCTCTTTCCGCCGAGGTCGCGGCCCAGTTCAATGCTGTGCATAATGACAACATCACGGTCCCGCCACCTGCGACAATGGCAGGCCGCAACACGGGCGTACTGGCGGCCGACGCACACGGGTTTAGCGGCCAGGCGAGTTTATACAGCTTTGATGCGAACAATAATGTAGTTGCCTCTTACACCGTTGATTTTGATAATCCGGGAACGGCAACCATGGCGGATGTGATCGCGGAAGTGAATGGTGCGCTTGGGGCAGGAACTTTAAGCCTCACCGCCGGTGTCTTGAGCATGTCGGCGCCGGGCGGTGCAACCGGCGTCGGTATCGCGCAGGAAGCAGGCAGCCCATCGAACAGAGGCGGGAGCGGCTTTTCCCACTTCTTTGGTTTGAACGACCTGATAACAACAAAGATCAATACGGTATATGACACCGGATTGACGGCGACTGATGCCCATGGTTTCACCGGGACGACGACACTTGAGTTCCGGGGTCCGAACGGCGAGGAGCCAATCTCCATGATTCTGGATTTCGGTGCTATCGGCGGTACGATGGCCGATGTTGTCACAGAGATTAACAGCAGTCTCGGGGGTTATACGACGGCTTCGCTTGACGCGAATGGTGCGTTGTCATTCAACAACGGTACGGGATTTGGAGACTATAATATCAATGTGTTGGCCGATGTAACCGATCGCGGTGCCACGGGAATGAGCTTCTCGGAGATGTTCGGGGTCGGGCTTAAATATCCGGGGGACGCCGGTCTTGAGTTTTCTGTTGATCCGTCTATCGCTGCGAACCCGCAACTTCTGGCAACTGCCAAGATCAACCCGTCAGGCACGCCGGCCATCACCAATGCGGATAACCGTGGTGCACTTGCATTCCAGGACCTGGCAACGGAGCGGTTTACCTTTGGTAGTGTTGGCGGCCTGATTGGATCGACGGTTTCCCTCGGGGATTATGCCGCACAAATTCTTGCAAAATCCGGGTTGGATGCCGCGCGGGCCGAGAGCCTGCAAAGCGACCGCGCGGCCCTGAGTGGTGAGTTTCAGAACCGCCTTCAGGAAGTATCCGGGGTCAATATGGATGAAGAACTCGCGAACCTAATCGTTTACCAGAACGCCTATAATGCCTCTGCGCAGATCATCACGACTGCGCGCGAGATGTATGACGTTCTCCTTAACCTTGCCTAGGAGTTAACCATGACACGCATTTCAACATTTCAGCAAAGCCAGACGCTTATCAAAGAAATGATGTCGAGCCAAAGCAGGCTTGCGGATTCCCAGCGACAGGTTTCAACTGGCCATGTTGCGGAGTACTACAAAGATATCCATATGGATGTCACCAGTCTGGCCGGGTCAAAATCACTGCTGTCCCGTCTTGAACAGTATGAGGCGAACAACGGCAAAATCATGAGTCGGCTTGCGCATTACGATCAGGCACTTGCCGGAATGGAAAGCGCGAGCGGGGATGTTCTCTCAGCCATAATGTCAACGATTAATACCGCATCGCCGCAAGGGTTATATGGCTCGATTGAAGGTGCGTTCGAAACAACCCTGAACTTCCTGAACAGCCGGAATACCGAGGGGTACCTGTTCAGCGGCTCCAACGGGGATACGCCACCTGTGAATATTACTTCCATCAATGAACTTATGGTAGCGGCACAACCGCCGACCGATATTTTCGACAACAATGACCTGAAGGCGTCTGTTCGTATTGATGAAAACCGGACGCTGGAAGTTGGTATTGTCGCCGATGAAATCGGGCTGGAAATCATGACGGCGCTGCAACGGCTGGCGCTTTGGGCCAACGGAACGGTGCCAACGACAACGCCGGTTCCGACGGGTCCGTCTGGCAGTTTTGCCGTCCCGCTCAGTCAGGAAGACCAGAGTTTTCTGTCCGGCGAGATCGCCAATCTGGAAACATTGATGGATAACATGGCGGGATTCCGCGGTGCTAACGGCCTTAATCAGAAAACGGTGGAAGACACGACCCAAGCGCTGGGACTGCAGATTGATGAGGCTAAGGTGTTTATCAGCAATATTGAAGATGTTGATGCGGCGGAGGCAATTGCCAATCTGACGCAGCGTGAAATCGCGCTTGAGATATCCTACAGTGTGCTGAGTCAACTTAACCGGCTGAGTCTGCTGAATTTCCTCTGACGTCGAGTGTCCTCTGCTGTCAGGCTTGCATATTGGGCCGCGCACTCTATATTGCGCGCCATGAATTCACTTGGTTTTGATACAGCACCGGAAGATACCCGCATCGTTGTTGCCATGTCTGGCGGCGTCGACAGTTCGGTCACGGCTGCGCTGTTGAAAGATCAGGGCTATGATGTCGTCGGCATCACGCTGCAGCTTTACGACCACGGCGCTGCTGTCCAGAAAAAAGGCGCTTGCTGCGCGGGTCAGGATATTCACGACGCTCGTCGTGTCGCGGAAGCCATTGGTATTCCCCATTATGTACTCGATTATGAAAGCCGTTTTCACGACAGCGTAATGGATGAATTTGCCGACAGCTATTTGCGCGGTGAAACACCGGTTCCCTGTGTGAGATGTAACCAGACCGTCAAGTTCCGGGATTTGTTGGAAACGGCGCGGGACTTGGGGGCGGTTGCGCTGGCAACAGGTCACTATCTGCGTCGTCAGAATGTTGACGGCAAGGTAAGGCTTTATCGGGGGCGGAATGCAATCAAGGATCAGAGCTATTTCCTGTTTGCGACGACGCAGGAACAGGCAGAATACTTACGCTTTCCGCTCGGGGACTTGACCAAGGAGCAGACGCGTTCTCTTGCCGATAAATATAATCTGGCAGTGGCCGCAAAGCCCGAAAGCCAGGATATCTGCTTTGTGCCGAATGGTAATTACGCGAAAGTGATTGAACGGATGCGGCCCGGGTCTGTCGTATCAGGCGACATTGTAGATTTGGAAGATAATATTCTTGGCCAGCATACCGGCATTATCAATTATACCATCGGTCAGCGTCGCGGTCTTGGCGTCGCAACGGGAAGCCCGCTTTATGTCACCCGTATCGACCCGGATCGAAACCGGGTAGTTGTCGGACCGGCGGATGCCTTGCTTGTCTCAAAGCTTACCTTGCGGGAAGTGAACTGGATTGGTGATGAGCCACTCGGCGTATCGGGGAGCACGGTCACGGTGAAAGTAAGATCAACGCAGGAACCGATGACCGCAACGGTTTATGGCGCGCCGGGCAATTGGGCGGAAGTTCATCTGGCAGTCCCGGAAGCGGGCGTTTCCGCCGGACAGGCTTGCGTCATGTATGACGGTGACAGGCTACTTGGCGGTGGCTGGATCGCCGGAACAGAAGCGCCCGTGAAAATTGCGAGCGCCCGTCGGCAGCTGGCTTTATAATTGTCATTTCCTCGCTTGACAGGTCAATGTAAAAACCCTAAAAACCGGGCTTCGATGCGCCTGCGGGCACTTGATTGTAATAGTGTTAACGTCTGCTCTTTGGCTCCTTAGCTCAGTTGGTTAGAGCGGTGGAATCATAATCCATGTGTCCCCAGTTCGAGTCTGGGAGGAGCCACCAGTATAAATGCCGGGTTGAGACACAGTCTCCCCCGGCTTTTTTGTATTTGCAGCCCTATCCATCACTACCCGCTATTAAATCGTTGTATGTATGAGGCGGCTTTGCTACGCTTTCCGTCCTGAACATGCCACAAAGGCATGGAAAATAATAACGAAGGTAACTCTCTCATGACTCTCAAGGGAAAAGCCTATATCGCCGGGGCTTACGAGCATCCGACGCGTAAGGCATCCGATAAATCACTTGCTCAACTCCATGCAGAAGTGGCCAAAGGGGCGCTGGAAGACGCGGGCCTGACAAAGGACGACGTAGACGGATATTTCTGCGGCGGCGATGCGCCGGGCCTTGGTGGACTCTCAATGATCGATTATATGGGCTTGAAGCTTCGCCACATCGATACGACCGAGACTGGCGGTTCCTCTTACCTGATCCATGTCGCCCATGCTGCGCAGGCAATTGCGGAGGGACGGTGCCGTGTGGCGCTGATCACATTGGCAGGTCGCCCCCGTTCGTCGGGTGAGGCGACGGGAACCAAGCCGCGCAATTATGGCGCGGACTCTCCTGATGTCGCGTTCGAGTTTCCCTTCGGACCAACCATCGTAAATAACTACGCCATGTGCGCCCGGCGTCACATGTACGAGTTTGGTACCACGAGCGAGCAACTCGCCTGGATCAAGGTTGCAGCGTCCCATCATGCGCAGCACAATCCGAATGCAATGCTGAGAAAAGTGGTGACGGTTGAAGATGTCGTGAATTCACCCATGATTGCCGATCCGCTACATCGGCTCGATTGCTGTGTTATCAGTGATGGTGGCGGTGCACTGGTTGTTGTGGCGCCGGAGGTTGCGGCGGAACTCAATCGGCCAAAGGTCCGCATTATTGGTACAGGCGAGGCGCCGAAGCATCAGATGGGCGGCCGTGTTGATCTTACCTATTCTGCCGCTGCGGCAACCGGCCCGGTCGCCTTTTCGGAAGCAGGCGTTAAACCGTCCGATATAAAATATGCGTCAATCTATGACAGCTTTACGGTCACCGTGCTGATCCAGCTGGAGGATCTTGGCTTCTGCGCAAAGGGGGAAGGCGGCAAGTTTGTTGCCGACGGTAATCTGATATCGGGCGTTGGAAAGCTTCCTTTCAATACGGACGGTGGCGGTCTGTGCAATAACCATCCGGGGAACCGGGGCGGCATGACCAAGGTTATTGAAGCTGTACGCCAGCTCCGGGGTGAAGCGCATCCGGCGGTTCAGGTCGCCAATTGCGATCTCGCGCTCGCCCATGGAACTGGCGGCTCACTCGGGACCCGTCATGCGGCTGGTACCTTGATTCTGGAAAGGGTATAAAAATGACCGAACAAAGATCAATACCGGCACCGCATGTTGAAGAAGAAACACGTCCGTTCTGGGACGGCGTGAAAGAGGGCAAACTTCTTGTGAAATACTGCCGGAGCTGCGATGCACCGCATTACTATCCGCGTACCATCTGCCCTCATTGCGGAAGTGACGATACCTTTTTCAAGGAGAGCGATGGCCGCGGCCATATATACTCGTTCAGTGTTTTCCGGGCAGCGCCAATCCCTTATGCAATCGCCTATGTCACGCTTGCCGGAACTGACATCTTGATGATGACGAATATCGTCAATTGCGATTTCGATAAGCTGGAAATTGGGCAGGAAGTCAAGTTCTGCCCTGTCGAAACCGAAGCCAATGGGCAGCCCGTTCCCATGTTCGAACCGGCCTGATTATAGTATTATTTAAGTAAGAGAAGGAAAAGACCCCCATGATTAATCCAATGTCCCTGGAGGGGCGGAATATCATCGTAACCGGTGCGGGCCAAGGCGTCGGGGAGGCGGCCGCGGAGATGATCGTCAACCTCGGCGGTCGACCCGTCCTTGTGGATTTGCAGGAAGACAAGCTGCTTGCCGTGGCTGACAGGCTCGGGGCGGATAATTCTGATGTTTATGTCGGCAGTGTTGCCGATCCCGGTTTCGTGCAAGACATGGTTGCCAAGGCAATTGCCGCAAATGGTGCCATTCATGGCCTTGTCAATAATGCGGGGATTGTCCGCGCCGCAATGATCAACAAGATGCCCGTCGAAACCTGGCAACAGGTGATTGATGTCAATTTGAGTGGTGTCTTCTACTGCCTTCAGGCGGTTGGTCGTCATATGGTAGAGCGGGCGAAGGATGGGGACAAAAATCCGGGGTCTATCGTTAACATTTCCTCAATTGCCGGGCGTCGTGGCACGGTCGGGCAGATTAACTACGGTGCGGCTAAATCCGGTGTCCTCGGGATCACGATGAGCGCGGCGAAGGAGTGGGGTCGGTACGGGGTGCGTGTCAATAGCGCCTGCTTCGGCATTGTCGAAACAGAGATGACGGAAACCATTCGCTCCGATAAGTTTCGAGATACCTATATGGCGCAGGTCGTGCTGGAACGGTTCTCAACACCCGAAGAGGTTGTTCAGGGCGTGTGCTTCCTGCTTTCAGGCGCATCAAGCTACATCACTGGGCAGCATCTTTCTATTGATGGCGGGGCTCATATCGGGTTCTAGGGAGAATCTGGTTCGGGCGCGCCCATCGTCAGACAGGATTTTATCCAGCCGACCGATGGGCGCGGCGAAAATCAGGCTGGTGTCAGAACATGAATTACCCGGCTTTCCAGCAAATCTTTCGTTTTGGTACCATAGGCTTTCATATGGTCGGACTTGGCGTGGGCCATCAAGGCATCCATGCTTTCCCATTTCTCGATCACGGCAAAGCTGTCATCGCCAAGCTTTGCCTGAAACCCACCGACGCCGTCCATATCGACAACGGCGTTATATTCAATGCAGCCTTTCTCGGCGTGGACGGCAGGCGTATTGGCCTTGAAGGCGGTAAGTACTTCATCCCGCTTTCCGGCTTTTGCAGTGATAATAGCGATAACATTAACGTCAGACATGGTATTCCCCTTTTTTATTATGGTTATTGCTTTCACAAGAATTCTACAGCATAGCTTGGGACAAAGGCCATGATTAATCGCGCAAAAATTTGCAGTACCGATTGAGGGATGATGGACAGAATATCGAAATTTCTTGGCGCACTCAGCCTGCCGTCGATGCTGGCAATTGCCATTGCTATCCTGCCATTCACGGCGTTGGCTGAATCATGGCGTGAATCCGGTTGCGCCGGGGTCGTGGAGGCGGAGCTTGAAAAGCTGGATATATCCGGCTTGGGTACACCGGATGTGCATTATGTTGTTTCCAACCGAAGCTCTATCGCATCTGAAGGTTCGGAAGAACTGGACGGCTGGGTTGGATTTGAAAACTGCAAGGGGAACCTGACGGTTCAACTATCGAGGAACTGCACCGTCACAGCAGTATATACGAGCGGCACTTGTCGTATTCCCGGTGTTCCGCATTATTAATCGGCAAGAGGTTGTTGCGCGCATTTTCCGTCCTCGGTCAAACGCATTTTAATCTGATGTGTGAAGCGGTCACCATCGCTGAGCGTGATGGTTTCAAACCCAAGGAAAGTGATAAGATCCAGGAACGTCAGGTTTTCCGGAGCTCCGCTTTCTTCAAAGATGGGTGTCGTTCGGGCACTGTTGGTTAGATCCGCGAGCAGGGCGCGGACCCGGTAAATGGTTTTAAGATGACCGTCCGTTTTCGCAACGATGATCAGTTTGCGAGAATCTCCGCCCTTCACAAATACGGAATAAGCCGATTCGTATGGCTGGTTGACCATCCCTTCCTTGATACCGATAACAAATCCGACCCGGCGTCGCCTGTCCATATCGGGCAGAGGTGAGACGCGAGCGCAATAAATCTCGATCTGTGTTGGCGCGGGATAATAATAACCGACATACCGATCCTGCTCGGCTGCGACAGGGAGCGTAATCACCAAGAGAGTCGAGCTAAAGGCCACTAGCCAGCAAAGGGTAAGTCGAAACATAAAATCACTCCCGGTCTCAGGTCATCCAAAGCAAGCAGATTATTGGCAAAGCCTGGTTTTGGACAACCCTAAAAGAATCTCGAGAGAATTCAGTCAGTTGGTAGGGTGCCTGCCGTTCCATTCGCGCAGCATTTGATGGGCTTTTGCTGCGGCAGTTGCGTGATCAGGCGTTTTCTCGGGTATTTTGGCCGTGAGTTCAATTACATAACCGTTTGGATCACGAAAATAGATGGAATGAATAGTGTGATGATCGGAAATACCTCGCGGCTCCATGCCCAGTTTCTTGCCTTTTTCAAACATCGCATGGAGGTTGTCCATATCCACTTCAAGGGCAATGTGAAGATCAAAGTCATGCTGGTCCTTGAACTCAAACTCTCGGTCGGGGGCTTCAAAGAAGGCGAGGAAGGAACCGTCATCCATCTCATAAAAAGTATGAAGGACTTCAGTTTTCCGGCCGGTTTTCGTCTCGCTGATCGAGAGCGTATGGGCGAGGGGAAGACCGAGAAAATCCTCATAGAACTTTCGTGTTTCTTCAGAGTTCCGGCATCGATAGGCGTTGTGGTGAAGTCCTTTTATCATCCAGTTTCCTTAAAACTCTTTAACGTGCCCTACATAAACTAATATCTGGTCCTCAACTTGACAAATTCAACCCGCTATCCCGTGATGTAAGTTTACTCCGGATCGCGTAATTTGAACCGTTGTATTTTCCCTGTTGCCGTTTTCGGAAGCTCATCAACAAATTCAATCCACCTTGGATACTTGAAGCTGGCAAGGCGCTCTTTCGCGAACAGCTTCAATTCTTCGGCCAGTTCCTCCAGATTGACATCCGCTTCTTTCGCAACAATTATGGCCTTTGGCTTGATCAGATTGTCCGCATCGGCCTTACCAACGACTGCGACCTCCAAAACCGCATCATGCTCGATAAGCGCTGCCTCAACTTCAAAAGGGGAGACATAGATGCCGCCGACTTTCAACATATCATCCGTACGCCCGCAATAGATATAATAGCCGTCTTCATCCTGGCGGTACTTGTCCCCCGCCCGTGTCCAGGGACCTTGAAAGGTTTCCAGGCTTTTCGCGCGGCGGTTCCAGTACATGAGGCCGCTGGAGGGGCCGGAGATTTCGAGCGCACCCATTTCTCCGCGTGGTACAGGAACGCCGTCTTCTCCCGTCAAGCGGATATCATATCCTTTTACCGGCTTTCCCGTTGAGCCCGGACGGACATCACATGGTCGGTTGGAAAGGAAGATATGCAGCATTTCAGTGCTGCCTATGCCATCCAGAATATCGACGCCGACACGCTTTTGCCAGCGGGCAAGAATATCCGCGGGTAACGCCTCCCCGGCGGACGTGCAGAATCGTAACTTGTGATTTTCCTTCGTTGGCAGCAGGTTGCTTGCCAGTAGCATGCCGAATAGAGTTGGTACCCCGTAAAAAATTGTTGGTGATTGGTTTGTGAGAATGTCACAGACAGCCTCTGGCGTGGGCAGTCCCTCCAACAGGATAGCTGTTGCGCCAACCGAGAGGGGAAATGTCAATCCATTTCCCAGCCCGTAGGCAAAGAAGAGCTTGGCCGCGGAAAACATTACATCGCTCTCATTGATTCCTAACGTTTCCCTGGCATATAGTTCCGCTGTCGCACGCAGGTTTTCATGAAGATGCACTGTCCCTTTTGGCGTCCCCGTCGTTCCCGATGTATAGAGCCAAAAACAC
>JBBDJF010000058.1:0-25775 GCA_040880045.1 Sneathiella sp. | reverse complement strand
GGCAGGGGAGCTGCTGCGCGGTGTCGCGGACGGGGAGCTGTTCGCCGATCATATGGAATTGCAGCTTCTCAATGAAATCCTGAGCCGGCCCGCGACCGGCTCCTTCGGGGTGGCGGAGCGCGGGATTGAGGCCGCCGACAATCTTGTGGCCTATCTTGGCCGGGTGACGTCGACGCTGGAACAGGCGGACCTTGAGGATCTTCTGGTTATCTGGGAGGCCGCCTTCACGGGCGCGGAGGCGCGCCGCACCACGCTTTTCTCCGCCCTCAGCCCTTGAGGCCGGTCCATTCCCGAGCGAGATCATTCTCTATTCCCAGTAGGCGGAGCAGATGGCCGGTGAACTGGTCGACGATCTCGTCGGTGGTTTGCGGGCGGGTGTAGAAGGCGGGCATCGGCGGCGCGATGATCGCGCCCATCTCGGACAGCTGTGTGAGGGTGCGAAGATGCCCGGTGTGGAGCGGCGTTTCCCGCACCGCCAGTATCAGCCTGCGGCGCTCTTTCAGGCACACATCCGCGGCGCGGGTGAGCAGGCTGCTGGTCACGCCGGTGGCGATTTCCGACATCGTGCGGATGGAGCAGGGCACCACGACCATGCCCATGGTCGGATATGATCCGGACGCGATGGACGCGCCGATATCGGCGGATTTATGGGTGTGGGAGGCGAGCGCCCTTACCTCGGAAACGCTGAAATCCGTCTCCTGCGCGATGGTAATCTCGCCCGCCTTGCTGATCACCAGATGAGTCTCGACACCGAGGGATTGGCAGGCCTGAAGCAGGCGAACGCCGAGGGCCGCGCCGGACGCGCCGCTGATCCCGATGACAAGTCGTTGATTTTCCGCCATCTTGTAATTTTCTTTCAAAAATTATGCCGTGAAGCATTGAATCATAGTCAGTTTGTTCATAAATCTGTAATATAAGGTTGTCTACCGCTGGCCCGCCAGCGTCCTGTCGTTTCTTAACAGAGGAGATACACTATGAGCACAGCAGATCATGTTGCACAGCTGACCGAAAAACACCACCGCATCGAAGAAAAAATCGAAAATGAAATGGCCAGCCCGTCCGCAGATCATGTGCATATCAGTGAACTCAAGCGCGAAAAACTCAGGATAAAGGAGAGAATAACCCTGCTCTCGTCGGAGGATAAAGTCACCCATTAACAAGGGACTTACCCGCGTTATCTGAACCTCCCCTGGAGGGTTAATTCGAGCGTCGAAACCTGTTTCGGCGCTTTTTTTGTGCGAAAATCCCGGGTCCGGTTCGGGGCGTGCGACGCGCCGAATTTTTTTCCGTCAATCGGGGCGACAAGGGTATCTTACGGCCGCCGTTTGCGATAGAATTGCAACGGTCTCGAACCGGGGATTGGCGGGAATTCCGCGTAAACGCCCCTTGACCGATTCGCAAGCGTATTAATTTTCAGAATTTTTCCACAACCAGTTGACGCCTTGGCGACACTTATACAATATGTAGTGGTTAATGAAGTGTTTCAGTAGGTATTGCGTTCCGCTAACGATAGCAAGAAGGGCTTATTTTGGTAATTACCGGGATAAACAACCAGCATACCGGGAAATTATTACATAAATATGGCAAGCGAAACGAAATATTATTATCAGGATTGGCCGTGATCGATTCTGGAATGTTGTAAGATTTGGAAGGGGTTAGAAGAATGCTGGATACGGTCGACATGTTGACGGATATCGTTCAGGTTAAGGGTGGCGCGCGGGTCCAGATTGATCATAGCCGCGACAAATATCTGACCGAATTCGGCAGGGCGGTGCTGAAGGACAGATACCTTCTGCCCGGCGAAAGTTTCCAGGACCTGTTCGGCCGGGTCGCGAGCGCCTATGGGGAGGGCGATTCCCACGCCCAGCGGATTTATGAATATATCAGCAAGCTGTGGTTCATGCCCTCGACGCCGGTGCTCTCGAATGGCGGCTCCACGCGCGGATTGCCGATTTCCTGCTTCCTCAATGAATCGAACGACAGCCTCAAGGGCATTGTCGACCTCTGGACGGAAAATGTCTGGCTCGCAGCCAAGGGCGGCGGCATCGGCAGCTATTGGGGTAACCTCCGTTCCATCGGCGAAGGCGTCGGCGCGGTCGGCAAGACGTCGGGCGTGGTGCCCTTCATCCGGGTCATGGACAGCCTGACCCTCGCCATCAGCCAGGGGAGCTTGCGCCGTGGCTCGGCCGCCGTGTATTTGCCCATCTCCCACCCGGAGATCGAGGAATTCATCGAAATCCGCCGCCCGACCGGGGGCGATCCCAACCGCAAGACGCCGAATTTGCATCACGGCATTCTGGTCTCCGATGCCTTCATGCGCGCGGTCGAGGAGGATGCGGAATGGGCGCTCACCAGCCCGCATGACCATGCCGTTGTCCGCACCGTCAGCGCCCGCAGCCTGTGGATCAGAATCCTCACCGCCCGCGTCGAGACCGGGGAGCCCTATATCATCTTCAACGACCGGGTGAATGCCCTGATGCCGGAGCATCACAAGCTCGCCGGGCTGGAGGTGAAGACCTCCAACCTCTGCGCCGAGATCACGCTGCCGACGGGGATCGACCATCTCGGCAACGAGCGGACGGCGGTCTGCTGCCTGTCCTCCCTCAACCTTGAGAAATATGACGAATGGGAAGGGCAGGACGGCTTTATTGAGGATGTCATGCTGTTCCTCGATAACGTGCTGCAGGACTTCATCGACCGCGCACCGGACGAGATGACGCGGGCGAAATACGCCGCCGCGCGCGAACGCAGCGTCGGCCTCGGCGTCATGGGCTTTCATTCCCTGTTGCAGGCGAAGCGCGTGCCGCTGGAATCGGTCATGGCGAAAGTCTGGAACCGCAAGATCTTCACCCATATCCAGAAGGGTGTCGATGCGGCGTCGAAATCCCTCGCCGAGCTTCGCGGTGCCTGCCCCGATGCCGCCGATTATGGCTTTAACGAGCGCTTTTCCAACAAGACGGCGATTGCGCCGACGGCCTCCATCTCGATCATCTGCGGCGGCGCCAGCCCGGGGATCGAGCCCGCCGCCGCCAACAGCTATACCCACAAGACGCTGTCGGGCAGCTTCAACGTGCGCAACCCGCATCTGAAGCGCCTGCTGGCCGAGAAGGGGCAGGATAACGAGGATATCTGGAGCTCGATCACGGTCAAGGAAGGCTCGGTGCAGCATCTCGATTTCCTCGATGATCACGAGAAGGACGTGTTCAAGACCGCGTTCGAGCTCGATCAGCGCTGGATCATCGAGCTCGCCGCCGATCGTACGCCGATGATCGACCAGTCGCAGTCGGTGAACATCTTCCTGCCCGCCGATGTGCATAAGCGCGACCTGCACCAGATCCACTTCCTCGCCTGGAAGCAGGGGGTCAAGAGCCTGTATTACTGCCGCTCCAAATCCATGCAGCGCGCCGAAGTCGTCGCCATGCGGGAGGAACTGCCCGAGGAGCTGCGCGAGCTTGCCGCCAGCCTCGCGCCGAAGGTGACCGCCGCGCTTGAAAATGCCGGCGAGGCCGTCGATTACGAAGAATGCCTCGCCTGCCAGTAGGGCGGGGCGCCCCCAACCGATTTTGATTGAATAGATTGATACCATGTCCCTGCTCGATGCCAAGCCGGTCTACAAACCCTTCTCCTACCCCTGGTGCTACGATGCCTGGCTGAAACAGCAGCAAATCCACTGGCTGCCGGAGGAAGTGCCGCTCGCCGATGATGTGAAGGACTGGCACAACAATCTCACGGAATCCGAGCGCCATCTGCTGACGCAGATTTTCCGCTTCTTCACCCAGTCGGATATCGAGGTCAACAACTGCTACATGCGCCATTACAGCCGGGTGTTCAAGCCGACCGAGGTGCAGATGATGCTCGCCGCCTTCTCCAATATGGAGACGGTGCATATCGCCGCCTATTCGCATCTGCTCGACACCATCGGCATGCCCGAGACGGAATATTCCGCCTTCCTCCATTACAAGGAGATGAAGGACAAATATGATTACATGCAGCAGTTCAATGTCGATAATAAATCGGAGGTTGCAAAGACCCTCGCCGTTTTCGGCGCCTTCACGGAGGGGTTACAGCTGTTCGCGAGCTTCGCCATCCTGCTCAACTTCCCGCGCACCGGCAAGATGAAGGGCATGGGGCAGATCGTCACCTGGTCGGTCCGCGACGAGAGCCTGCATTGCCATTCCATCATCAAGCTGTTCAAGACCTTCATCAACGAGAACCCGGAAATCTGGACGGCGGAATTCTGTCAGGAGCTCTATGCGACCTGCCGCGAGATTGTCGTGCATGAGGACGCCTTCATCGACCTCGCCTTCAGCGCGGGCGATATCGAGGGGCTGACGGCGGACGAGATCAAGGCCTATATCCGCTATATCGCCGACCGGCGGCTGCATCAGCTCGGCCTCGATGAAATCTACCATATCGAGAAAAACCCGCTCCCCTGGCTCGACGCCATCCTCAACGCGGTCGAACACACCAACTTCTTCGAAAACCGCGCCACGGAATATTCAAAAGCCGCGACAAAGGGGACATGGGACGAGGCGTTCGGGTGAGGGGATTCTTTAAAAGTGTGTAATTTTTTTCTGAATTACAAGCATTCAATATAATACAAATATCGAAATTATAGGCCAATCACTCTGTTCCAATCAGCTATATACATATACAATCTTTGAAATTCACTAGGTAATAACATACGGTTATGCGCTATAAAGTTTCTAACTTTTTCTATTTCATCCATTCTTTGCTTAAGCCAGTGTTGAGAAGGAATAAGCGGGAAAAATTCCCACTTAGCAATTATGATTTGTGCGAGATGCCCAAATTCTATGAATCCTAAAAGATCAGTTTTTTCACCCTCTAACCACGAGTCTTTTAATGCTGCTTTATTTCGACTTTCAGCATGCTACTTTATGGTGTTTGGGATTGTATCGATCCAATTCTCACCTACTTTTTCTGTCAAAGTTTCACGAATAAACTCTCTTATTTCATTCTCGAAGCAATATAAAACTGCATAAAGCCGTGCCATTTCCAAGGCTTGATTCCTTCGCTGTACAGGAAAAGGCGAAAGAGCGTCATCCAGTAGTCTTTCTTCAGCTTCAGTTTGGTCGGCTCCTATTTGTATGCCTGCTGCCTGAAACCGAGAAGCCTCTGATTCGAACATCAATCCTCGAAATAAGAAGTCTCTAACATCCTTATTTTTCAATGATGTGCTCCCTTAAAGATTTGAATATTGCATTATAAACTTCAATATCTTTTGATGCAGGTAAATGTATTTGTATATTGTAATGCAATCCAGGTGCGTGTATTTCTGGGGTTTTCCCCCTGCCATTTTTCTCTGCAGATAAACTTTCGTTTGCCTCAGCCTCTTTTTCCGGCTTTGTGGCGGGCTTCTCTTTTTTTGGTGTTGCTTTGAGATCAGATAGCTTCAATAGTTCGTAGAAGTTTTTCATCATAAGATTAGCTACATTATCACTAGCGTTATGGAAGCTTTTAAACTTTCCTTTAATTGCCTCTTTATCACCTTCGGTGGGATGCTCTTTTATTAAGAATATATCGCTATAAGCTTCCCTAAGCGCTTGTGCCATAACAGATTTTGATCGAGAGTGATCTCGATAGTCATTGTATCTGCTGGTGGGTTTTCCGTCCGGCGATAAAAAACCTAATTCCTTGAGTAAAGGAACAAATGCATGATCGTTGGAAGATGTAAAACCCCAGTCTTTAATTAGCTGCCGGGTAAGTTGTTCTGGTGCTTGTCCATCTCTGATTTTTGAAAAAAAATCGGGAATCCTGCTAAAAGCTATTGTGTACTTATTGCTCAGTGCCATACAGATTCTCCTCTATCAGTATTTTTCAATGCATTCTTTGCGGTTATTATAATAATCTAATGCAATTTATTCTAGGTAATTTATCCAGAGGCTATGATTCAGCGGAAAGAAGGAACTATTCGCGATAGCGACAGTTACGGAAACGATCCCGTCCCACCAAAAGACAAAAAGCATTAATCGGCCCAATCCCTCAGAAACCGGCGAATCCCCGCTCCAGCGGGGGCCGGGCGGGGTTGTTTTTGGGGACGAGGGTGTTTGCCGCCGTTAGGGGCGCGGGGCGGGGTTTATTTCGCGGGTTTGCGCGCGATGTTCAGTGAGACCTTGCCCGCGTTGGAGTCGCTGGTGGCCAGAACCTTGGTTTTGACCTGTTTCGGCTTCTTGATTTCCTTGTTTCCGCGCTGATTGTTGCCTTTGGACATCTGTTTTCCCTTTCAAGAGAAGAGGATCGCCCTGTCCCGCGACAGGGCAATCTGTTTGCACGGCGTATCGGAGGTCGATTTTACAGCGTTTCGAAATCTTTTTCAATCAGCTTGACGCAGGCTTCCGCGACATCGTTATCGGGTTCCGCTCCGCCGACAAAGGTCACCCAGCCCCCTTCTTCCAGATGGCTGTCCCGCTGCCAGGAGCTGATCTCGCCCAGCGCGACGACCAGAGCGTTGTCGGCTCTCGCGGCCTCTCCAAACCTGTCGGCGCAGATCGGCGCAAGGGCCGAGACTTTCGCCGCCATCGCCGCCGTTTCGACTTTCTCGTCGACCGTGCCGCTGGTATCCCATCCGGCAAAGCCAAAACCAACGACCATTGTGGCGACCACGCCGACGACCATGCCCTGAATGAGCCGGACAGGGGAGGGACGCTCAACGTAGGGAGCTATAAATGCAGGAGTTTTCATGTTATTTCCTTTCCATTTTCCAGGGAGAGAATTCCGCCCTGTCGCAACCACTACCGTTAGTACAAGAGAAATATTTTCTAATAATCAGTGCGAAGTGGTAACTACTTTTATAATTATAACCATATATTAAATATGAAAAAATGCAACATACCATTATATTTTATAGAATTATGGATTGTAAATTAGATAAAATACATGAACATTAGCAATAATTATATTGTTTTAAAAAATTTAATACTTAGTATTTATAGTAATAAATCATATATATTGTTTATGAATTCTATAGTCCCGCCCGCCGCGATCGCAGGTTTTCAGACATGCTCCGCGAGGAAGGCGTGCACGTCGCGTTCCAGAAGCGGCCAGACCGGATCATTTTCCGGCACCAGGTGATTGTCGCTTTCATAGGAGACGAAGCGGGCATTGGGCAGCCCGGCGGCCAGCCTGCGGCCCTCTTCGATCGGCTGCATCCGGTCCCCGGTGAAATGGGCGACGAAGCAGGGCGCGGTGACCTCGGACAGGAGGCTGGTAATATCGAGATTATCAATGGCGTGGCGGTAGCGGCCGATATTTTCCGGCGTGATCATCTCGCGCATGTCTTTCGCGAAGCGGCGCCGATCCTCCTCGCTGGCGCCGGGGATTAGCGTCTGTGCGATCAGGTCACGAAGCGACGGATACTCATCCTCCCAGCCCGCCGTCATCATGGCGCGGAAGGCCTCGGCCAGTTTCCTGTCGCGCGCGCCGTCGCGTCTGGCGCGTCCCCGTGAAAAGCCGCCGATCATCACGATCGCCGAGACCCGCTCGGGGTGACGGGCAGCGAAGGCGGCGGCGATGGCAGCGCCTTGCGAAAAGGCGAGGATGGGCGCACGCCTGATCGCCGCCGCATCGAACACCGCCTCCATGTCGTCAACGAAGCGATCGAAGGTGATCTCGTCCACCTCCCAGCTGGACAAGCCGTTGCCGCGGGCGTCGAAGCGGATCAGCCGGAACTTCTCCGAGATCGAGGAGGTCATCGGCGCAAATCCCGGGTTATGCCAGTCGAGCTGCAAATGGGTGATCCAGTTCGGCGCCTTGACGATGGGAGGCCCGTCACCGGTTGCCGTCCAGGCGAGGCGAACCTTGTCTTTCGTCGTGCAGAACTTGATTTCCTGGGTTTTCGAGAGTTCCGCGCGGCGCAGCTTTACCCCGGGATCGGCGAAATCGACGGAGAGGGTTTCGATCGGCTGCTCTATCCCCTTGAAACTATGCGCGCCTTCCCGGTGCAGGTTGATGGTGATGCCGCTGCCCGCGAGATCGCAGAAGATGCGGGAGGCGAGAATGCCGCCGGGCTGCGCCGCCGCCTGCAGCCGCGCGGCGATATTGACGCCATCGCCGAAAATATCGTCCCCCTCGACCATCACATCGCCGGCATGCAGGCCGGCGCGCAACCGGATGGGATCGGAATAGGGGACCGGAAGATCAGGCGCACGCAGCTGCATCTGGATTTCGACGGCGCATTTGAGGGCGTCCGTCGCCGAGCGAAATTCGATCAGCGCGCCATCGCCCAGCAGCTTCACGATACGCCCGTTATGGGCAGTGACCGCAGGCGTAACAATATGGCGGTAAATTTTGTTGAGCGCCGTCAGGAGGCCGGAGGAATCCTGCTGCATCATCCGGCTGAACCCGACAACATCGAGGGAGAGAATGGCAGATAGTCGTTGCTGTCGCATGGCCGTCACCTGTCTTATGCTGGCGGATATTTTTAAATCTCGGGTCAGCGCCACCGAAGTGTATTCTAGCATTTATTCCTTAGTCTGGCACGCGGGTTATGCGGGTCTGCCGCAACCGACTTTGAGCCTATTTGCCGAACAGGCGCTTTGCGGGATCGTTCATGGTCTCGAATTTTCTGTTGGCGATGCGCCCGTGCGCATCCTCGGAATAGGTTTCCTGAAGCCGGTCGAGAAAATACATGTTTATCGCCGCCTTGTTCTTGATCTCGATCGAACCGCGCCTCGTGAAGTCGAAAAACGGGGAGGTCTGGTGGAAGACACGCTCGGACACATTTATCCGGCCCGCCTCGCTGCGGGATTCCAGCCGTGATGCCACATTCACCGCGTCGCCCCAGATATCATAGGTAAAGCGCTTGCGGCCGACAAGGCCCGCAATGACCGGCCCGCTGTGGATGCCGATGCGGAAATCGAAGAAGGGCAGCCGCAGCTTCTGCCGCTCCGCTTTCATCCGCTCCGCCACCGCCTGCATGGCAAGCGCCGCAAGGCAGGTTTTCTGCGTATGGAGCCGGTCGGGGGTCGGCACACCGGCCACGGCCATATAGGCATCGCCGATGGTTTTGATCTTCTCAAGCCCGAACTCTGCCATCACATCGTCGAAGGCGGCGAAATAGCTGTTGAGCATGCCGATGAGCATGGCCGGATCGGCCTTTTCCGCGAACCTCGTAAAGCCCACGACATCGGCAAACAGGATGGTTGCATCGTTGAAAAACCGCGGCGCGACCTTGTCATTTTCCATCAGTTCCCGGGCGATCGGCTCGGGCAGCATTGTCGAGAGCAAATTATCGGCCCGCGCCTTTTCCGCGGAAAGCGCCGAATGGGCGGTATCGAGTTCGCGCATGGTCTCGTCCAGCTCGATGATCCGGCGGCGATATTCCAGCTGCGCCATCGTCTGGTGGGCGAGGCGGCGGATTGCCTCCTGACACTCGAAGGTCAGTTCGCGGGGCTTGAAATCCATGACGCAGATGGTGCCGATGGCAAAGCCGTCGGGCGTCACCAGCGGCATGGCGCAATAGAACCGGAGGAAAGGATCGCCGACAACGAAGGGGAAATCCCTGTAATATTCGTCCGTCTCGAGGTTCGGCACCAGCACCAGCTCCGAGCCGCAGACGGTCACCGAGCAGAAGGCGATTTCCCGCGGACAGCCCGTGAACTCCTCCGGCAGGCCGTATTTCGACTTGAACCAGAAGCGGTCATCCTCAATGAAGCTGACGTAGGAAACAGGGCAGTCACAAATCTGCGCGGCGAGCTGGCTGATCTCTTCAAAGGCCGGTTCCGGCGGCGTGTCCATCACGCGGTAGGCGCGCAGGGCCTCATTGCGCTCCGCTTCGTTTTCAGGGGTCGGGTAAGTCAAGATCCATGCCTCCTGCCAATCGGGCCTCCCTTAGCAACCGACCCCACCGCGACAATCGCACTCATTGCATGGTGACGTCGTTTTTCATGCTGTACAGGATAAAGAGTACTTCTTCCTTCTCCCGCTGGCCAACGCTGTTTTTCTCAAGCGCGTCCATGGCATCATCGATCACGGCCATAAACTCGGAACTGCTTATGTTCATGCCCTTGTGAACCGCGATCATGTCCTCGCCAGTATAGTTGTTCGGCCCGCCGGTTCCCATGATAAAGAAATCCGCCGCCACTCTTTTTGACTTCACCACATCCGTTTTGGCAAACCGCTTGGCGATCTCCGGGTTCTTGATGTGGTTGTCGACCAGTACATCGACGATCCTTTCAATCGCCTCGGTGCCGCCCAGCCGTTCGTATAATGATGCGCTCATAAATCAACTCCCCGTTTTCTGTTTACTAATGGGGGAAGGCTATTGCATGATCCTGAGGCCGTCCAGTTCAGAAACTGAACCGCATCTCAGGGCCATGCGGGCCACCAGCGAACAGAGAAGGAGATTGCCATGCAGGCAAACTACAGGCAATTCTGCCCCGTCGCCATGGCGGCGGAAATACTTGGCACCCGCTGGACAATTGTCCTGTTACGGGAACTGGTGGCAGGTTCGACCCGGTTCAATGACCTGAGGCGCGGCGTCCCGCGGATGTCGTCGGCGCTGCTTTCGCAGCGGCTGAAGGATCTGGAGGCGGCGGGTATTGTCGAGAAATTCGCGTCTGGGGCTGACCGCAGTACCCATGAATACCGCCTGACGGAGGCGGGCCGCGATCTCAGATCCGTTATCGAGAGCATCGGCGTCTGGGGTCAGAGATGGGTTGAGACGGACCTGGCGCTCGATAATCTCGATCCGACCCTGTTGATGTGGGACATGCGGCGTAACCTCAACCCGACGCCGGTTCCGTCGGTCCGCAATGTCTTCGAATTTCGATATACCGACCTTCCGGCGTCGCAGGAATACTGGTGGCTGATTGTGGAGCCTTCGGGCGAGGTGGATCTGTGTTCTATCGATCCGGGCTTCGAGGTGGAACTCTATATCCGGACGACGCTGCGCACCATGACGTCGATCTGGATGGGGTATTCGACTGTCTCGGCAGAGCGGAAGAAGGACAGCCTGGTACTGGAGGGTGACCGCCAGCTTGCCGACAACATGCAGACCTGGCTCGGCCTCAGCCCCTTCGCCGCCGAGAAGAAACGGGTGTAGGCGGAACGCAGTCTGTCAGATCGGAGATGCGCCCATACCGCTGCGGTCAGCCTTCATAGCCCCGCCGCCGGGTCAGCCATTTCAGGTGAAGCCCTGCCGCCAGAGAGAGCAGCGTTATCACCAGCAGCAGAGTGAGGAGCGGAATGGCACCGGATGTCTCGCTTACCAGCATGCCGGTAAGCGCGGTGAGGGCGGCGCCGCAGCCGACCGCAAGCGCCCCCAGGAGCCCGACGGCGGATCCGGCAAGGTCCGGCCGGATCGACATGGCACCGGCATTGGCGTTCGGCACGGTCAGGCCGTTTCCGGCGCCGATCAGGATCAGCGGACCGAATAATGTCAGGGTGTTGCCCATCCCGGCGAGAAAGAAGAGAAGGCTGGCGAGCGATCCGGTAACCGCGATGAGGCGCCCGGCGAGGATCAGGCTGGTCAGCGGGACGCGATGGGCGAGACGGCTGGAGATAAAGGCGCTGAAGGTAAAGCCGATGGTGATCGTTCCCATATAAACCCCGAGCAGGGCGGGCGACAGGCCGAGCATCACCACCGCCACCAGCGGCACCCCGGCGATAAAGATATAGAACCCGCTGTTGGAGAAGGCCATGCAGGCTGCATAATCCCAATATTGCGCCGATTTCAGCAGGTCCGGATAGCTCCTGAACTGTTGCCGGAAATTCACGCTGCGGGTCTGGTTGGTCTCGCCAAGATCGAACCAGCAGATCAAAAGTGCACCCATGCCGAACAGGGTGTAGGTGACGAAGCTCGCCCGCCAGCCGAACAGCTCATCCAGCACGCCGCCGAGCATCGGTCCGAGCAGCGGCGCAACTGACATCGCCATGGTAATGAGGCTGATGCGCCGCGCCGCTTCCTGCGGCGGGGACGTGTCGCGTACGACGGCAAGGGCAATCGCCCAACCGGCAATGACTGTTCCTTGCAGAACCCGGAAAACAAGAAAAACCCAGACATTCGTTGCGAGCATACAGACGAAGGACGCCATGACAAAAATGAGGAGCGCGACAAGCATGACAGGCCGCCGTCCGTACCGGTCCGACAGCGGACCAATGATCAGCATCAGCACCGCCGTGATCCCGAGATATCCGGCAACGGCGAGCGTCAGCAAGGCATATTCCGCCTCGAAATCCCGCGCCATATTGGCGAGGGACGGCAGGAACATGTTGAGCGACAAGGTCGACAGCGCCGTAAAGATAACCAGCGTGATCATCCGTGGCGGGGTGGTGGCGGCAAAGGGCATGTTATTCTCGTTGTTATACTGCAAAAAAAGCCCCCGGAAAACCGGAGGCGCAGGGGAACCGGTCTGGCGTCCGTTACCGGTCCATGCGCGAGATTCTCACGACAATCACCAATGGCTTTTGCAAATATCTCCGTCCCATGACGGGAAGGTTAGGGGCGCGGCGCGGCGCGGTCAACCACGAACTGCGATCTGGAAGCGCGATGCGACGCCGGATGCATTCACGCCCCCTATCGGACCCAGATGACATCGGGCGGGATCGCCTCGCGGCTGTTGCGGGGCTTTAAAAAATCACGCAGGATTTTCGGCACATAGCTGTACCGGGCGTCCCGTGCATAGAGGGTCATCCGGCCGTCATGCAGGAGGGCCGCGCGCACTGTGCCGTCATAAAGCCTGATCAGGATCATCGCCTCTTCGGCGCCGCCCTGATGCGCGGCAAGGCCCGTCAGGACAAGATTGCCGCCGGAAAAATCAATCGGTGCCGCCACTTCCAGATTGGCGCGAAGGACAGCCGCCGCCTCGCCGACAAGATCATCGAGCGCGTTAGCCACCGCCGGATCTTCCAGCACCTTCTCATATCGATAAGTGCCGATATGCGTTGCCAGATGGCCCAGCTTGCCCTGCTTCCAGTCGATCTCCGCCGCCTGGGCAAAGGGCGTGACCAGAAGGGCCGCCGCCAGCAGGGCAGACCGGAGGGCGTGAAGCAGCAATGCAAGGCCGCTGCGTTGACATCCATTCGCATCAGGCCGGTGCCCGGCGACGGTCCTGTTTTCATTGCCCGTCATGTCATATTTTCCTTATTTTCAGTTGCCTGAGCCGTCAAGCTATGTACAGAATATCAGACATATCAACGTCACAGAGTAAAAATCATCTGACAATCTAAAGAGGTGTCGCTGTGAATAAATGCGTTTTTTTCCGAAATACCCTGCTGGCATTGTTGTTTCTGGCTCCCGCAATGACCGCCCGTGCCGATGATGTCGATATCGTCGGGATCGAGCTTGGCATGTCTGTGGAAGAGGTAGAGGCGGCGATCAAGGATTATAATCCCGAGTTGAAGCTGGACCGGACCCAGTTTTACATGAATTACAGCGACGGCGTGAACAAGCTCCGTACGGAGGACTATGTCCGCATGGTGACGACGGCGCCGCACCGGGTCGATTCCTTCATGGTCACTTTTGCCGCGCTGCCGGATGATCCGGAAGTGCTGGCTTTTGAACGCGTCCACAAGATGAAAAATGAACCGGTTGACCGCGCGGTTTATTATCAGGCACTCGTCGATAAATATGGCAAGCCGTCCCTGGAGGCGGAGGATCCCCGTTCAAAGACCATGTTCATTCAATGGTATCTCGGGGAGGACAAGGTGAACTGCAAACCTGCCCGCCTTCAGCCGGGCCCGCGGGTCGGGGTTGATGTGAGCCTGACGAGCAGCCTCGTCAAGGAAATCCGGAACCCCGATGGCAGCATGAAACTTACCGACGCGAAGGAGATCGGCGATTGCGCCGTGGTGATGGAATACCGGCTGGTCGGGAATCCGGTGACCAAGGCATCGGGCGCCGTTCTCGATGTGGCGGCGGCGGCGAAAAATGAGCTTAACGTCGCGACATGGATGGAGGAACTCTCGCAAAAGGCGCGAGAGGAGCTTGCGAAAAGCTCAAAATCCGCCAAGCCGAAACTGTAGCAGCCTGACCGTCCCGCGCCCGGGCGCAACCCGAAAGATTTGACAATGATAAGTGAATTACATTTGCCGCTCATCTTGCTGGCGGCGCTTGTTGCGACGGCGAGCCCCGGTCCGGCGACCCTTGCGATTGCCGGAACCTCGATGAATTCCGGGCGGGCGCATGGCCTTGCGCTGGCGGCGGGGGTGTTGACCGGATCTCTCATGTGGTCTGCGGCGGCGGCGTTCGGCCTTGGCGCGATCATGCTGGCCAATGCCTGGGCGTTTGAGGTGATCCGCTATATCGGCGCGGGTTATCTTCTCTATCTCGCCTATAAGTCGGCGCGTTCGGCCCTCTCAAAGGCGCCGGTGGCACAAAGCCGCCTGACCGTCTCCAGCTATCGCGGTGCCTATCGCCGGGGGCTGGCGCTGCATCTGACCAACCCGAAGGCCATCCTTTTCTTCGGGTCTCTCTTTTCCGTTGGTGTTCCGGCGGATGCGGCGGTTTCCTCCATGGCGATTATTATCGCCGCGGTCGGCCTGCAAAGCGCCATTGTGTTTCACGGCTATGCGCTGATTTTCTCAAGCGCGCCAATGATCGCGGCCTACACGCGCCTTCGCCGCTGGTTCGAAGGGGTGTTTGCCGTCGTTTTCGCCTTTGCCGGTTTCAAGATCCTCACCGCCCGGCTGGGCGGGTAGTCAGCCTATTTCTTCTTGCCGGACTTGCTCTTTTTCTTTGATTTGGCGTCTTTCTTCTTGCCGTCTTTTTTGGCCGCTTTCTTCTCGGCCTTCCTGGCGGCTTTTGCCTTTTCCTTCTTTTTGGATGGCTTTTCATCCTTGGTCTTTTTCGCCTTTTTGACCTTTTCAGGCTTCGCGGCTCTCTCGACCTTTATGGTTTTCTCCGCCTTCTCTGCCTTGGTTTTCTTCGCAGGCTTTGCGGCGGCGACGGCGGGCGCGGCCTTCAGGGCGGGGGCAGGGGCCTTGATCGCTGCGGCGGCAACAGGAGAGACGGGGGCCGGCACAAGCGCCGCCTTCGCGGCCTTGATCAGCTGGACGGCGCGGGCATCCCCGATGCCGGGAACGGTGAGCAGGTCGGCAACCTCGGCCTTTGCGAGTTGTTCGGCTGTGGTAATGCCTTTGTCAGTGAGGCCCGTGCCCGTGGTCGGACCGATCCCTTTTACGTCATATATCGTCAGCATGTGTGTGGTATCCTTGAACAAGGTAAAAAAGGCTGGCGCGTCGTGCCAGCCTTGTCCATTGCGATAATTCAGGCCGCTTTCTTGAGGGCCTTCTTCGCTTTTTTCAGCTTCTGTTCCTGCCTGGCGACTTTCGCCTTGCGGCTTTTGACTTCCTTTTTGAGGTCCTTGACTTTCGCTTTCCTGGCCATGATATGTCCTCTTTCATTTGGTTAAACGGGTTATGCCGGGCAGCTATCCCTGAGGGGCGTGCTGTTGAAGAAAATCGCGGATGAACCGCCGGACCTCGCGGGCGGCGCTGGTGTCCAGTTCGTCACAAAGCGCGACGAAGCGGTCCCGTTCCTTACCCTTTATACGAATAATCAACTGGCTGTCTTTCCGTTCCTTTTTCTTCTGCTTTTTCTCTGCCGCCATCGCGTTGCTGCTCCATTGCATATTCCCGACTATACGGAATGCATATCGAATGTATATACATTTTATGTTACAGTTTTGTGACAGACGGGGCAAGGCAATTCAATGATACCGCGTGAATCTGCCGGGGTTATTTGTAGATCAGGGTACCGTCATCGAGGTCGGCGGTGGCAATCGTATCCTTGTCGACATAGTAATCCTGTGTATGGACCCAGGGATCGCGATCGCCCTGTTTCGGCATCAGCTTGAGCGCGCGGGTGAGGTAGCCGGCGTTGAAATTCTCGGGATCGACGAAGGGTTTTTCGGGCATGTCCCGGTCTTCCTCGCGTAAGGCAGGGACCACCATTTTCGCGCCCTTCTGCGCCATATGCTTCATCAGGCGACAGACGAATTCCGCCACCATGTCCGAGCGCATGGTCCAGCTTGTGCGCAAATAGCCGAAGACCCAGGCCATGTTGGGCACGCTCGAGAACATGATCGCCCGGTGCGACCAGCAATCGCCGAAATTGAGCGGTTGATCATCAATGGTGAAATCGATATCGCCAAGCACGCTCATATTGAAGCCGGTGGCCGAGATAATGATATCGGCTTTCAGCTCCTTCCCCGACGTTAGCAGGATACCGCTTTCCGTGAAATGGTCGATCTGGTCGGTGACGACCGAGGCCTCTCCCTTGCGGATCGCCTGGAACAAATCGCCGTCCGGCACAAAGGCGAGGCGCTGCCGCCACGGGCGGTAGGTTGGCGTGAAATGCGGATCGACCGGCACGCTGTCACCGAGATACTTCTGTGCGCCCTTGATCAGCTCCTCGCGCAGCCCTTCCGGCTCCTCGAACGAGCGGCGGGTGATTTCCTTCTGGTCGAACAGCACTTTCCGTCGCGCGATTTCATGCACCCATTCGTCGGGCACGTCGAGCTCGCGCAATGTCTCGGCCAGCTCGTCGCGGTTGGCGCGGGCGGAGAAATAGGTGGGGGAGCGTTGCAGCATGGTGATATGCCCGGCCTTGCCCGCCATCGCCGGGATCAGCGTTGCCGCCGTCGCGCCGGAACCGATAACGACAACCTCCTTGCCTGTGTAGTCGAGATCCTCCGGCCAGGTCTGCGGATGGATAATCTCGCCCTTGAAATCCTCCGCGCCGGGATAGTCAGGCATATAGCCCTCGCTATGGCGGTAATATCCCTGGCACATCCAGAGGAAGTTGCATTCATAACGCCGTATTGCGCCGGTTTCCTTATCCAGAACCTCAAGTGTCCAGCGCGCCTGCTCGCTCGACCAGCGGGCAGATTTTACCTCGCTTGAGAAACGGATATGACGGCGGAGGTCATTCTCGTCAAGGCTTTCATCCAGATAGCGGAGGATCTTGTCCGCCGTGGCGATCGGGTCATCTTTCCAGGGTTTCCATTTGAAACCGAAGGTGAAAAGGTCGCTGTCGGAGCGGATGCCGGGATATTTATGGGTCGCCCAGGTGCCGCCGAAGGTGTCCTGCGCCTCCAGCAAGGCAAAGCTCTTGTTCGGGCAGAGCTTCTGCAGGTGATAGGCCGCGTCGATGCCGGAAATGCCCGCGCCGATGATCAGCACGTCAAAATACCGGGTTTCGCTGTCCATATCCTGGGAATTTTCGACCGCCACATCCATGGGTTCGTCCTCCTGCTCGCCTTTGGCGTTATTGTTGTTACGAAACAGAATACCGATCTCCACCCGTTCCGCAATAATCAATTCCGCGTCATCGCCCTTATATGGAACTATCGAAGGGTATTTTGTCTTTTGGGGGAGAGCATCATGAACAGTTTAAATCTCGAAAATCCGGTTTTTGCGGCCTATGCCATCGCGGCGTCTCTGATGGTTCTAAAAATCATGGGGCAGGGCTGGGTGACGGTCTACCGGATGATGAAAAGCGATTCAGGCCTCGTCAGCCCGGAAGACCTGCAAGTGGGACCGTTTAACAAGAACCCGCGGCCCGAGCAACTGGAAAAGAATGATTATGTCGACCGGTCGCGGCGGATGCATCGCAACGATCTTGAGAATATCCCGGCCTTTCTAGTGGCGGGTCTTTTACTCGTCACGACCGGTCCGGACCTTCTGCTCGCGCAGATCCTGTTTTACGGTTTCGTCGTCGCGCGCCTTCTTCACGCCATCGTCTATGCGACCAGGCAGACCCATGAGGTCCGCGCGACATTCTACACCATTGGCAGCGTGATCGTCATCTATATGGCGGTTCATGTTCTGGTGGTGGTGATCGCGCGCGCCGCCGGATGAGGCTCAGGTTCTTGTTGCGGTCGCTGGCTTTTGTAAGGCAGTATTGAGTCCCGGTTCTTGTCGAAACAATAACGGAGTGAATGATCATGGCAGGCAAGTTTGAACTTTACAAAGACAAGGCGGGCGAATTCCGCTTTCGCCTGAAAGCGGGCAACGGCGAGGTTGTCGGCACGTCTGAAGGGTACAAGGCGAAGGCAAGCGCGGAAAACGGGATTGACTCCGTGAAAACCAATGCTTCCGATGACGGGCGTTATGACGTGTTCGAGGGGAAGGGCGGCAAATGGTACTTCAACCTGAAGGCCCCCAACGGCCAGGTCATCCTTTCCAGCCAGGGCTATGCCGATGAGGGCGGCGCAAAGGCGGGAACCGGCGCAGTGGGCCGCGCGGCCGACGGCACCAGCACTGACGATCAGACCTGATCAAACCCAACCCAACCCAACCTGTAGCGCGAGACGAGCTGAACCGGACCGGTTCTTGAGGCGGATATAATGGAACTGTCAGTATTTTTTATTGTGCTGCTGGCCGCGCTGCTGCATGCCTCGTGGAACGCTTTCGTCAAGAAGAATGACGACCGGGTGCTGTTCATGGCGGTGATGATGGCCGGAAGCGGGGTTGCCGCCTTCATGGTGGTCCCGTTTCTGGCGCTTCCCGCGCCTGAAAGCTGGCCCTATATCGCAACCTCGGTCGTGCTGCATATCGGCTATCCGCTGTTTCTGCTGATGGCCTATAAGTTCGGCGACCTCAGCCATGTCTATCCGCTGGCGCGCGGCTCGGCTCCGCTGATCGTCGCGCTGGTCTCCGTCACGGTGATTGGGGAGGCATTGAGTTCCCAGTCGGTTTTCGCCGTCATGGTGATGGGGTTCGGGATCATGAGCCTGTCGCTGACGCGCGGGGCGCAGAATTTGTGGAATCCCCGGGCTGTCTTCTTCGCGCTCGGGACCGGTCTCTTTATCGCCGCCTATACCCTGACCGACGGCATCGGCGCCCGCCTTGCCGGGAGCGCCCATAGCTATGCCGCCTGGATGATGGCGCTGGAGGGGTTCCCGATCCTGATCTACGTGCTGATGACGCGGGGGAGGCGGGCGCTTCCGCAGATTGGCCGCGTCTGGAAAACGGCGGTCCTGATGGGGCTGATGAGCCTTGCCGCCTATTGGTCGGTGATCTGGGCGATGACAGTCGCGCCGATCGCCCTTGTCGCTGCGGTTCGCGAGACGAGCATCATTTTCGCGCTGCTGTTCGGTGTCTTCTTCCTCAAAGAGCGGCTCAGCCTGCTCAAGCTCGCCTCGACCTTCATGACATTGTTCGGCGTTGTGCTGCTCAAGATCAACCGCACCTAGGCGGCGATCCGTCACAACACAACACAACGCCGCCTGCCGATGGCCGCGGGGATTATTTCCTGGTAGAGGGTTTGAGGCGAATGCGCATGGAGCCGCCTTTCGGGGTCTCGATATCGAAGGCGCCGGTCTTGCGCACAAGGTCGCTGAGTTTCGGGACGCCGTAGTTACGCGAATCGAAGTCGGAGTTTAAGTTGCTGAGCTGCTTGCCGACACCGCCGAGCGGATACCAGCCGTCGTCGCTGTCAAGTTCGGCGATGGCCTTCTTGATCTGCGATGTCGCCTTGGTGAGCGGCTCCAGAGGTTTTTTCGCCGACGCCGTCGACTGCGGGCTGCCATCTGTGCCGTCGCGCAGGTTTTCCGTATAGATGAAGCGGCGGCAGGCCTGGCGGAAGCTTTCCGGGGTTTTACGCTCGCCGAAGCCGAAGACATCGATGCCTTCCTCGCGGATGCGGGCGGCGAGGCGGGTGAAGTCGCTGTCGGAGGAGACGAGGCAGAAACCGTCGAACCGGCCGCTGTGCAGCAGGTCCATGGCATCGATCACCAGCGCGATGTCGGAGGCGTTCTTGCCCGTCGTATAGGCGAACTGCTGATGCGGCATGATCGCATGCTTGGAGAGGATGTCGGCCCAGCTTTTGGAGCGTGCATGGGAGAAATCCCCGTAAATCCGCCGCACGCTGGCCTCCCCAATCTTGGCAATTTCCTCGAACAGGCTGTTGGCGATCCGGGCTGAGGCATTGTCGGCATCAATTAGGACGGCGAGGCGGGGGGAGCGGGGTTCGGACATTGTCGGGCCTTTCCATCGGGTCGTTGGATTTCGAGACCCGACAATGTCGCATGTGCCGCGGATTTACAACCATGTTTGTACAACGGCGGCGGCCGTACAAACACTATCGCATGATCCGTCAGGCCAGCTTCGCCGCAATGGTCGCGATCCGCTCCCCATAGAGCCGTGCGGTTTCAAGGTCGCCCGAGCGCGGTGCCTGATCGGGCGAGGAATCCGCCGGGGCGATGGCAAGGGCGCCGGAATAGCCTGCGGTCCAGTTCACATCATCGGGACCATGCTCCAGCTTGTTGGCCGCATGAAGGCTTGTGCCGACCCAGATCTGGCCATGCTGCTGCGACAGGGTGAAGAAATAAAGGATGGTGTTGAACTTGTCACCATTGACCGAGGCGGAGGTTGTGAAGCCGCCCGCAATCTTGTCCTTCCATGCCTTGGCCGCAAACTGCTTGGAGCTTTCATCGGCGAATTTCTTGAACTGCCACGCCGGGCCGCCCATGTAGGTCGGGCTGCCAAAGATGATGGCGTCGGCATCGGCAAGGGTTTCCCAGACGCTGTCCTCAATCGTTCCGTCATCGGGGATCTTGATGGTGGTGAGGGACGTGCCGCTGACGGAGGATACACCTTTCTCGACGGCTTCCGCCTGCTTTTGGGTATGGCCGTAGCCGCTGAAATAGATAATTGCAACTTTCGTCATTTTTTTCTCCTGAGACTTCCTGGGAAGCGTATAATTAGTCGGTACAAAGTTCAGGTAAGCCCTTTACTTTCTTTTTGCAAGTAGTTACCTAAAGGTAAGTATTGAGATTGTTTGGAGAAAATGTCATGACCGCCAGAAATGATCACACGCAATGCCCGATGGAGAGTATTCTCGGCCAGATCATGGGCCCCTGGACCCCCTATATCCTGTGGCTGCTTGATAACGAGAAAACCCTGCGATTCGGGGAGATTGCGGCGCGGATACCCGGCATTTCCGCCAAGGTGCTGACCGACCGGCTGCGCAAGCTGGAGGCTTCGAACCTGATCCATCGCGATTACAGGCCGACGGTGCCGCCGACGGTGAGTTATTCCCTGACGGCGCGCGGGGCGGAGCTGCACAGCGTGCTGCAGGGCCTGAACGAGGTGGCGATCCGCTGGGATGAGGAAGACCGGGAGACGCAGGGCGCCCCGGATACGGAGACAATTGCCGCCGGGTAAGGCGCGTGTTAGCCTTGTGAAAAAGGGCCGCGTGATGACAGCGCGGCGAAACATAAGGGAACCCACGTCATGACCGAGATCAATATCCAGTTCACGCTCTTCTCCGCCTTTTACTCGCCGCTGATCTCGACCATGTCGGGCGGCTTCCTGAAAGAAGAAGGGCTGAAGGCGAACTGGTCCGTCTCCCCGCCCGGCGCCACCGCCATCGACGCGCTCAATGACGGCAGCGCCCATGTGGTGCAGTCGGCGCTGAGCCAGGGGTTCAACGCGCTTGCCCGGGGCGAGACACCCGACACCACCCATTTCGCGCAAATCAACGAGATGGACGGCTTTTTCCTCACCGCCCGCGAACCCGACCTCGAATTCAGCTGGAAAAAGCTGGAAGGGGCGGAAGTCGTCCTCTTTGGCGGCGGACAGCCGCTGGTGATGTTCAAATACGCCTGTCACAAGGCCGGGATCGACTATGACAAGATCAAGGTGATCAATGTCGGCGGCGCGGCGGCCATGGACAAGGCGTTCCGCGATGGCCAGGGCCAGTATGTGCAGCAGCAGGGTCCGTTCCCGCAGCAGCTTGAAGCCGATCACGTCGGTCATATCGTCGCCCAGGTCGGCATTGAGATCGGCCCTTGCGGCTTTTCCAGCCTGGCGGCACGCAAGGACTGGCTGAAAACCGATATGGCGGCGGCCTTCATGCGCGCCTATCGCAAGACGCGGGCCTATATGAATGACACCCCGGCAGCGGAAATCGCGAAGGCGGAGAAACCCTATTTCCCCGATATTGATGAAGCCGCGCTCGCGAACTGCATCGCGACGTATCAGAAGCTCGGCTGCTGGACCCCGCATGTGGAAATCACCGAGGCCGCCTATCAGGCGACGATGGATATCTTCGACTATAACGGCCTGCTGAAGGAGCGATACGCCTATGATCAGGTCTGCAGCCTGCCGCCCGCCTAAAAGCTGTAGGAGAGGATCACCCCGCCCGCCGCCGCAACCAGCAGGACCGGCGTGATCTGCCATTTGCGGTACAGCAACAGGAAGGCGGCAATCGCGGCAAGCACAAGCACCCGCCCGTCGAAGGAGGCAAGCTCTGGCTGCCAGAGGGTGAGGGGGCCGATTTCCCGTAAACTCACCTCGGTGAAAAAGACATGCAGCGCGAACCAGAGGGAGAGGTTGAGGATCACCCCCACCACCGCCGCCGTGATGCAATTGAGCGCGCCCGCGAGCCGGGGCTGGTTCGAGATCCAGTCGATATAGGGCGCGCCCGCGAAAATCCAGAGGAAGCAGGGAACGAAGGTCACCCAGAGGGTGAGCGCCGCCCCGGCGATCCCCAGGGCGATGCCGCCCTCATAAAAGGCGGCGAGGAAGCCGACGAATTCGGTGACCAGGATGAGCGGTCCCGGCGTTGTCTCGGCGAGGCCGAGCCCGTCCATCATCTCGCCCGCATTGAGCCAGCCGAAACTCACCACCACATCCTGCGCCATATAGGCGAGGACCGCATAGGCGCCGCCGAAGGTCACCACCGCGAGCTTCGAGAAAAACAGCGCGATCTCGGTCAGGATCGGCTGGTTCGACAGCGTATCGACCGCCAGCACCGGCCCCCACCAGATCACCAGCCAGAGGCCGATCAGCAGCAGTGTTTTGGGAAAGGACCGGTGGCGGGACGCATCCGTCGCTTCCGGCTCCCCGTGTGACGTGCCGCGCACAAAGCCATAGAGCGCGGCGATCAGGATGATCAGCGGGAAGGGAAGGTTGAGAAAGAAGATGCCGGTGAAGGCAAGGCCCGCAATCACCCAGTGAGAGGCCGTGTGAAGCGCCTTCTTCCCGACCTTGAGCAGCGCCTCGATGACGATGATCACCACCGCCGCCTTGATGCCGAGGAACAGCGCCGCCATCAGCGGGAGTGATCCGAAATGGGCGTAGAGTCCGGCGAGCAGCAGCATGACGGCCGCGCCGGGCAGCACGAACAGCAGCCCCGCCATCAGCCCGCCGCTCATCCCCCGCAACCGCCAGCCCGCATAGGTCGCGAGCTGCATCGCCTCCGGGCCGGGCAGCAGCATGCAGAAGCTGAGCGCGTTCAGGAACTGCCGCTCGCTCAGCCATCCTTTTTCATCGACAAGGACACGATGCATCAGCGCGATCTGCGCCGCCGGTCCGCCGAACGAAAGAATGCCGATCCGCCCAAAGGCCGCGAAAAGCTCCCCCGGCTCTGGCATCGTCTTCGCCGGTGCGGTGTTGCTGTCCATGATGAGTTCCCCCTGTCATTATTATATGATAGGGGCAAGTCGAGGGGGCGCTGTCAACCGGATTTTTATGACGCTTTTGCGGTGCGGGCCTCGACATTCTTCTTGATATTGGCAAGCGCCACTTCGGCCTCCGCGTCCATCCGGGCGATCTGCTCATCGGTCGGTGGTTTCGGGCGCGCCGGGTTGATCATGGTGCGGGTGAAGCGGACCTCGCCGTTTCCTGCGTCCTCGACATCATAGCGAACAATGATCGTGCCGATAAAGTCGGTTGTTGTCTCACCGATCCAGAGGTTTGGCGGTTCGCACTCCGTCACCACCCATTCAAGCACGGCCGGGCCGCTTCTTGTATGCCAGTTCTCGGTGAAGGTGTCGCCCTTGCGAAGCGGGCGGTCCGGGCTGTCGATCTTGTGCGACGCGGCGAGCCATTCGGGCCAGCTGTTGGGGTTGCAGACATAATCCAGCACAGTGGCGGCGGGCGCCGTGATCCGGATATCGTGGCTGCGTTCGAAGGCATGGGTTTCGCTCATTATTCTTATCCTTTTGCTTTGTTAAAGAGCGCGCGGGCGATCCGCTCGTTCTGGATTTCGGTGGTGCCGTCAACGTAATTCGCAATGCGGGCACAGGCGATCTGGCGACCAAGCGGATATTCCCGGCGCAATCCCGCGGCCCCCATGATCTGCATGGCGCGGGCGAGATGAGTATCGGCCATGCGGGCGGCGAATTTCTTGGCATGGGCGGCGGGCAGCTCGGCCGCCGTGCCGTCCTCCACCGCCAGTACGGCGCGATAGGCGAGCAGGCGCGCGGCCTCGACATCCGTCTGGGCGTCGGCAAGCTGCCAGCGCAACCCCTGAAAATCCGCGATATGTCCGCCGAAGGCGGCGCGGTTGCCGGCATGGCGGGCGGCAAGCTCAATCGCAGCTTCGGTCATGCCGCAGCACATGGTGGCGACGTAGCTCCGCGCGGCATTGACCCCGGCCATGGCGGCCTTGAAGCCGTCGCCGGGCGTGCTCATCAACCGGTTATCGGGGACGAAATGATCTTTCAGCACAAAGCCGCCGACGCCGATGGCATGGCCGCCCATGATTTGATAAGGCGGCACGCGGGAGACGCCGTCCTCGCGCGCATCGATGAGAAATCCCGCAACACCCCGCCATCCGGCGGCGGGATCGGTCTGGGCGTAAAGAAACATCAGGTCCGCATGGGCGGCATTGGTGATCCAGGCCTTCTCGCCATTGATGATCCAGCCGCCGTCGACCTTTTTCGCGCGCGTTGTGATGGCGGCGAAATCGCTGCCTGCGTCCGGCTCGGACAGCGCGGTGCAGCCAATCGTCTCTCCGGCCAGCATTTCGGGAAGGTAGCGTTTCTGAAGTTCCCCGGACGCGTCGCGGGCGATCTTTCCGGCAAGGCCCATATGGTTGATCATGGAAAAAGAGAAGGCGAAGCAGTGACGGGCGAGTTCCTCGGCGACGCGGGCCTTCAGGCGAAACCGCATCCCGGCTCCGCCCAGATTTTCCGGCACTTCCAGACCGGCAAAACCGGCAAGGGAACCGGCTTTCAGCGTCTCGATCGGCTGGCGGCGGTCATCCTCCCATTTTTGCGCGTTCGGCGCGACCTCTGTTTCGGCGAAATGAACCGCGCGGGCGAGCATGTCTTCTTCGGCGTCGGTGAGTGGCAGTTCCATGAAAGCTCCCTGTTTCTTGTTGTTTTCACTGACTATAGCCGAGGGCGCCGCCTCACGGAAGCGGCTTTTCCCGGCATCGATTTGTTCATTTGCAGGGGCATCCGGCTTGTGAGAAAATAGAGAGATCGGGCGTGCATGATAACAATCCCTTTTTACGCCCGGAAAGGAAAAGATGACACGCGTATTAGTGGTTGGGGCAGGTCCGACGGGCCTGACGGCGGCGGTGGAGTTGAAACGGCGCGGCATGGAGGTGGAGATCATCGACAGGCGGGCGGAAGGCTCCGGCCTGTCGCGCGCCGTCGGCATCACCCCGAAGAGCCTCTGCCTGCTCTATCCGTCCGGCGTGACGGACAAGCTGCTGGCGGAAGGGATCAGGTTTCGCGAAGCCCGCCTCTATCGCCGGGCGAATCTCGCGCTCACGCTTCCGATCAAGGCGTCGCCGCCGAAATATGGCTATGATTTCGTCCTTGGCCTGCCGCAGGACCGGACGGAAACCCTCCTGCGGGAGACGCTGGAAGCACAGGGAATTCCGGTCCGCTATTCCACCGAGCTTATCGGCCTGAAGGAGGAAGCGGACGGTGTTACCGCGATCCTCAAGGATGGTCCGCACGAGCGGTATGACTATATGCTGGGCGCGGATGGTGTGCATAGCCGCACCCGCGAGTTGCTGGACATCCCGTTTCCGGGCCATGACCTGCCGGAAACCTGGTCCATCGCCGATG
>JBBDJF010000057.1:0-26026 GCA_040880045.1 Sneathiella sp. | reverse complement strand
GTCACATTGCAGGTTCAGGCACTGGAGCAGTTCTACAACACGAAACTGTTTAAACGTCGTGGCCGGAAGACCGAAATCACGGCTTCCGGCAAAATGCTTCTCAACCTGTCAAAAAGAATCTTCAGCCTGGAAGACGAAGCTCATACGCTCCTCTCTTCCTTTGGTTCGTTGGAGGTCGGCCTTTTGAAAGTTGCCGCGACGTCATCCCTCCCATCCCTTCCCATTCTGTCTGCATTTCGAGTACAATATCCAGCCATCCACTTTTCCTTTGCCACAATCCCCGCAGAAATGATTGAAGAGGAGGTCCTGGACTTCCGGGCTGATATTGCCATTCATCATGTCCCGACGGAGGACAAGAGGCTGTTTTCCGTCAAGATAGAGGAAGCGCCCCTAAAACTGGCTGTTTCAAAAAAGCACCCTTGGTCAAAAAGAAAAACGGTGGCACTCGATGAAATAAAGGATCAAATGATTATAATCCCCTTTGATCTGGAGGCCGCCCCGAAAATCCGAGGACACTGGTCAAAGCTCATCCAGTATGAGGAAAGCCATGTTCTGACCTTTCAAAACAAGGAAATTGGCCGTGAAGCGGTCGCCAATGATCTCGGGATTACCTTGTTTACGGAAACCGATATTCGCTGGGATCAGCGTATCCATGCAATTGATATTAAAGACGGATGCCTGAAGGAAGCAACCTATATCACTTGCCTTGCCGGAGAGCAGCGTTCGCGCCTTATCTCTTCTTTCTTTGAGATAGCGACTCAACCGAGCGGGCCATGAAAGAAGCCCGCTACATCGCGAGGGAAATGTTGCTTGGATAGTTGGCCGCCTTGATCTCCACGGTCATGCCTTCCCGGGCGACAAAAGCATTGGGCCAGGCCCGAAAGGCATCTTTTGCGATCTGGTCCATAAAGGCATCGTCATGGGACGGATCATGGTGGAAAATCGCCAGCTGGCCAACGTCAGCCACCTTGCATAAACGCACACCTTCCTGCCAGGTGGAATGGCCCCAACCCTTGAACTTCGGATATTCTTCATCGGTATAGGTCGAGTCATAAATGACGAGATCAGCACCTTCGATAAGTTTCAGGATATCCTTATCCGGCTGACCGATTACATGTTCCGTATCGGTGATATAGCAGATCGATTTACCTTCATACTCGATCCGATACCCCGTTCCGCCGTCAGGATGTTTCATTGGCGCTGTCCGAACGAAAATACCATCTCCCAGCGAGAAGGAGGCGCCCGCCTTGAAATCCTCAAAGCTGAGATGAGCCGAGAGCTCGGCGAAGGGAACCGGGAATGTTGGCTGGCACATTTGCGAGGAAAGGACTTTCCTGATGCCTCCCAACTCACTTAAATGCCCCGCCATAACCTTGATGTTCACGTCGTCACGATAAATAGGGCTGAAAAACGGGAATCCGCTGATATGGTCCCAGTGGGTGTGGGACTGCAAAAAGAGGTACTCTTTCATGCCCCTATCCATAAGGCACTGACCAAGCAACCGGACGCCTGTCCCGGCATCGAGAATGATAATACGATTGTTGATAACGACTTCAACGCAGGAGGTGTTCCCGCCATATTTCATATGATCAGCGGAAGGGGTCGCGATTGATCCCCGAACTCCCCAGAATTTCACATGCATACTCATTAAGTCGACATCACTCCTTATATTGGGAACGATTAATGTATCTAATGTGATGTCACCAAACGATGAAAACCACCATGTTTATGGCCATTTTGTAATCTAGATCACGAAAATTTGGCCCGAATTGGCCCAAAAGTGGTTTAAGAATGCGTCTAGTTTGCATCTTGCGCCAGAATCCGTTCCGTCAGTTGAACCCAGTAATTTGCCCCAAGCGGCAGGATTTCATCATTGAAGTCATAGTTCGGGTTATGGATATGGCAGCTTCCCTCACCGGCACCATTGGCAATCATGATATAGCAGCCAGGACGTTCCTTCAGCATCCAGGAGAAGTCCTCAGCCCCCATTACCGGTGTAACGTCTTTGTCCACATTCGCTTCGCCTACCAGTTCTGCCGCGGCCGCAATTGCCAGGTCTGTCTCCTCCGCGGTGTTGATCGTCGGGGCATAGCGGCGGTCGTACTTAAACTCGGCCTTTGCGCCATGTGCCTCTGCAATACCAACGGCGAGCTGTCGCATTCTCTTTTCGATCATATCCTGTACATTTGGATCAAACGCTCGTGTCGTCCCGCTCATGACAACTTCCTCCGGGATGACATTTCCGGTGTGTCCACCATGAATCTGCGCAACCGTCACGACTGCTGACTGGAGCGGATCAACATTGCGGCTGACAATATTCTGCCAGGCCTGAATAATTTCCGCCGAAATAACGACGGGATCCGTTGTCTGGTGAGGAAATGCGCCATGACCACCCACACCGATAATCCGCGCCTCAAAAAAATCCGCCGACGCCATGATAGGTCCTTTTCGCACGGCGAATGTTCCCACTTCATGTCCGGGCATATTATGCATTCCATAGACACTATCGACCGGGAATTTTTCGAACAACCCATCACTGATCATGACACGCCCACCCGCGACATTCTCCTCCGCGGGCTGGAAAATAAAGCGCACTGTGCCGTCAAAATTCTTCGTTTCCGCCAGATGCTTTGCCGCGCCCAGCAGCATCACCGTATGACCGTCATGGCCGCAACCATGCATTTTACCGTCAACCCGCGAGCGATGCTCAAATTCGTTGAGCTCCTGAAGGTCAAGGGCATCCATATCCGCACGAAGCCCGATTGCACGGTTTCCGCTCCCATGAGTCAGCGTCCCGACAACCCCTGTCTTGGCAAGGCCGCGATGCACTTCAATCCCGAAACTTTCCAGCTTCTCCGCTACAAAATCCGAAGTCTCATATTCTTCGAACGCCGTTTCCGGATGCTTATGGATACGATGACGCCATTCAGTCATCTCGCTATGCAGGCTTTTCAGCTCGGGAAGTATTTTCATCGTTTCGTCCTTTAAAGGCATATTCTGACGCAGTTTCGCAAAACACTATCACAAGCCGACGGACAAATAAAAGCGGCGAATATCACCGCAATTTTTCTGCCCATGCAATCACCCTTTCATTCTCGCGGGCAGCAATGTCATCAATACCATTCAAAAAGGCGTCATCTACCCCAACACAATGCAAAGCAGCGAGGTAACTTTTTCAGCCGTCACCCAGAAACATCTGCCGGTCACGCTGGAATTTATCATAAAGGAAGTCGAGAAGCGCCCGCATACGCTGCGCCTTGACCAGATCACGATGGGTCAACAGCCACATATCAATTTTCTCGTCAATCTCCCGGGGGAATAGCCTGATAAACCGCCCGTCGCGCGGCACAAGATAATGCGGCACCACAAATAGCCCTATCCCATGGGACACAGCCGCGATTTGCGCCGCGACAGTGTTGCAGCGAAACTTGACCTGAGCCGGGGTCGCCAGCTGTTCAAGGGCGGAACTCAGGGCAAAGTCATTTGGCCCCGACTGCCACCCGACAAAATCATGATAAATGAGTTCCGCCATGGTCTCCGGCATTCCCTTCTTATCGAAGTAGCTGCGGGCACCATACAAACCAAACCCGGCTCGCCCGACTTTTCGCCCGACAAGATCGGATACCCGCGGGTTTGCCAGGCGGAGGGCGATATCCGCTTCGCGTTTGCGTAAATCAACAACGGATATATTGAGCATCAGTTCAAACTGGATATTCGGATGCCGCTCCTGAAACTCACTCAGTTTCGGGGTAAGCCAGTAACTGCCAAACCCTTCCGTCGCAGATATCCGGATGATGCCGGACAGGGACTTGTCCATGCCGCGCACCTGTTGTTCCGCGCCAACAAGGTCGGCGGAGACCTGCTCGATCCTCGCGCGAATCTGCTGACCGGCTAGTGTCAAAAGATAGCCATGGGAAGCCCGCTCAAATAACCGGGTTTCGAGCCGCTTTTCAAGCTCTGCTATCTGGCGCCCCACTGTTGGCTGCGATACTGAAAGCTGCCGGGCAGCGGCGGAAAGGCTCCCCGTCTCTGCAACTGCCAGAAAATATCGATATAAGTCCCAGGACATATTTATTCATATTTGAATAGAATGTATTCAAAATTAGCATATTTTCGTTTTAAAAAAAATTCTTATCTTCTAAAACAAGAATCGCAAAGCGAGGAACTGAACCAATGAACGCGTTGAACAAGAAAAAGGAACTGGAAGAGGCCCGCAAGGAAATGACCGGGCTTCAACAGTTACAGGCTTTACTTGATGGCGGAATTCCGCCGGCAATCTCCCAAACTCTTGATTTCGAACTGTCGGAAATTTCCTTTGGAAAGGCGATCTTTTCCGGAGTGCCGGGTGAAAAGCATCTGAACCCGCTTGGCACGGTACATGGTGGCTATGCGGCGACGCTCCTTGACTCCGCACTTGGATGTTCGATCCACACGGCGCTGGAACCGGGAGAGCGATATACGACCGTAGATCTCAATATCAAATATCTTCGGGCGATGCTGCCCGGCATGGGTACTGTGACAGCAACGGCGGAGATCGTCCACAAGGGCCGGAAAATCGCCACAGCAGAAGGACGGCTGATTGGGGACGATGGCAAACTCTACGCCACCGGCAATACCACCTGTGTCATATATTAAGCATTGCACCTGCCTTTCTAAAAAGGCGCAGGTGAAACGCCGAAGATGAAGCCGTGAAAATGAAAAAGCGCAGCATATAGAACAATGCCCAATAATATTCGCCACCAGAGCGGTTTGATATAGAGTGTCGCGCGGTCCTGAAGGATCGCCGCAAACGGAATGTTTGAAGTCCGTGCTTTATAGCTTTCCCACCCGTCCTTTAATTGCCGCGCCTTCTTTGCATCGATAAGCGCCGTCCCGGCCAGCGCAAGCAGTCCAAAGGTGCTAAAAAAGATGATGGCAGGGACATCCCCATTGTTAATAACATGGGCCAGAGACCACAAGGCAAAGCTCCACATCAAGGGATGGCGGGTAATTGCATTGAAGCCTTCAAAAGCGCTGTCACGATCAATCAGCCTTCCCGCACCAACGGCCGTGGGATTCGGGCTCGTAATGCCGCCGACGAACAAGATTGAGGCTATCAGCATCAACAGGATACCGAGGTATCGCCCGGCATTTCCGGCGTTCCATAGCATCTCTTCCGCTGGTACTGCACGATAGGCGAGAACCAGCCAGACAAGTATGACGGTGGAAAGAAGGCTGAACCCGGCAAGATAACCTTTTTCGCCGATCTTTGATACCAGCTGTCCGCGTAGAAAGCTGGACGGGATAATGTGAATAAGAAGAAAGGCCAACGCCGCAATAATAAGTTCGCCCAAGGTCCCTGTCATGATCTTGTCCCCTGCAGATTATCGGATCCGCGGAGTGTGTCACTATTGGAAAGATTTCAAAAGTGCCTAACAGAAGAAATTGCGATTTTTGCGAATGCTATCACAATATGCACATACGAATATCAATGACGATCCGGATGTTTGTCAATCATCCGAACCCCTTCTTCCGTCAGCCTGCAGACGAGCCAATCCGGCTTGATCGGATTATCAAACCAGGTTTGCACCCAACCTTTTTTAAGGCAGCTTCTGATCACCGTTTTACTGATCTGTTGCCCGTTTGGGTCAAAAATCGGCAGCTTGCCGCCAGGCTGAAACCGTCCAAGCCGGAGGTATTTGAGTTGAGCCTTGGTCGGGGGTTTTGATGCCATAAGGAAGCCTACCCTAAATTCAGTGCTGTTAAAAGACACGGGCGTCAATGTATCGAAAATCGAAGCTTTTATTCTTTTTAAAGCCAGTTTAAAACAAATGGCATAAAAAAGGGGGATCAGATGTCAATCAGTGCGGGCTATGTAAAGTATTTTCCGGTGTCCTGGGAAGAACTCCATCGCAATGGGAGGGCGCTCGCCTGGCGGTTGATGGAAAAGGCGCCCTTCAAGGGCGTGATTGCCGTAACCCGCGGCGGCATGGTACCGGCGGCGATTGTTGCCCGAGAGCTGGATATCCGCCATATCGACACGGTCTGCATTGCCGCCTACCGCGATGACAAATCCGTTGGCGAAGTGAACCTAATCAAGGGGCTGGAGCTGCCGGATGAAGGCGAAGGCTGGGTGATCGTGGATGATTTGGTGGATAGCGGGATTACCGCGCGCCATGTCCGCAAGATGGTACCCAAGGCCCATTTCGCGACAATTTACGCCAAGCCCAAGGGGCTGGATCAGGTAGATACCTTCATCACGGAAGTCAGCCAGGACACATGGATCCTCTTCCCCTGGGATCAGGCCCCCTCCTTCGCCAAGCCGATTGTCGAAGAAACCCGTGGTGGGAAATAACCCCATGTCCTTGAAGCTCGCCGCCAATTTAAGTTTCCTCTATCCGGATCTGCCGTTCCTTGACCGCTTCGCAGCGGCGGCCTGTGATGGTTTTCGAGGTGTTGAGTATCTATTTCCCTACGATTTCGGCCCGGCGGAAATCAGGAAACGCCTCGAAGACAATGGTCTCGATCAGGTGTTGTTCAATCTCCGGGCTGGCGATTTTTTAAAAGGCGAGCGAGGCCTGGCAAGCCTGACCGGGCGCGAAGCTGAATTTCAGGCCACGCTCGATCAGGCAATCGACTACGCCGTGGCCCTCGACTGCAAAAGGCTGCATGTAATGGCCGGACTTCGAGACAGTACCGTCGCCCATGACACGCAACTTGCGGTCTACCGGAATAACCTGCGCATTGCCGCGGCGGCCGCGGAGAAAGCAGGGATCACCGTCCTGATCGAGCCGATCAACACCAAGGATATGCCGGGTTATTTTCTCAAAAGCGTGAGCATGGCGGCGGCCCTTATCGGGGAAATCAATCATCCCAGTCTCCGCCTGCAATTCGATATTTATCATGTACAAAAAACCGACGGTGATATCATCAGGCAATATAGGAAATTTTCTCCGCTCATCCGCCATATCCAGATTGCCAACCCGCCAAACCGGTTTGAACCGGGCAACGGAGAGATTAACTATCCCTATATTTTCGATTATCTGGAATCCGAAGGCTACGATGACTGGATCGGATGCGAGTACACACCGTCTGCAGGCACATCGGAGACACTTGGCTGGGCCCGGAACTATTTAAACGGTCCGTCATAAAAAGCCTTGAAATTATTGAAACCTTAAAGCATTCGCGATACATCTGGTAGTCAGGCGAATAATTTGCCCAAGAAAAATAAATGGACTGGATGAATGGCTGCCAATGGCCGTCTCTGAAAATTCCCGAACCGGGGAAAAAATTCTTAGCCCGATCCGCACCGCGACAAGTAGTACGCCGGTTAAACTGATAGTCTGCGCCATTGTCATTGGCCTGCTGGCCGGATATGGCGCGGTTGGGTTTCGGATCGCAATCGCCGAGATACAGCACCTGTTCTACGGCTTCAGCAGTCACGACGTGGTTTCGCAGGTATCAGAGCTGCCCTGGTGGCATATTGTGGCCGCGCCGGTAGCTGCAGGACTGATCATTGGGCTTTTCTGGAAATTCATCCTGCCGGGACACCGCGCGCAAGGGGTCGCCGATGTTATAGAGGCTGTGATTGTGAACCGCGGCAAGATGAAGCTTATCCCGGGGATCGGCGCCCTGTTTGTCAGCGCGCTCACGCTGGGCGGCGGCGGGTCAAGCGGTCGAGAGGGACCGGTTGTCCATTTCTGTGCGCTGATCGCGAGCCAACTCGGCCAACGCATGCGCCTGCCCTCCAAATACTATTTAACCTTGATTGCCTGCGGCGTTTCTTCGGGCGTTGCGGCATCCTTTAATGCGCCGATTGCCGGAATGTTTTTCGCCCTTGAAGTTGTGGTTGGTTCACTGGCAACACAGGCGTTCGCTCCTATCGTGATTGCCTCAGTCATTGGTACCGTCATCAGCCGGATCTATATCGGCGATTTTCCGGCCTTTATCATCCCCCGTTATGAGATCGTTTCGCTTTGGGAATTTCCGGCAATCGCCCTGCTTGGCGTTGTTGCCGCGCTTGTCTCGCTGATTTTCATCTGGAGCATCAAGTTTTCAGAACAGACCATAGACCGATTTCATATTCCGGAGATGTTGCGGCCCGCCGCTGGAGGTCTCGTTCTTGGCAGCATTGCCGTGTTTTTCCCGCAGATCATTGGCGTCGGGTATGAGGCAACGGACAGCGCCCTTAAAGGCAATTACTCGCTCCTGCTGCTGCTTGTCCTGATTGTCGTCAAGACAATTGCCGTCGGCATTACATTCGGTTCGCGATTTGGCGGTGGCTTTTTCTCACCGGCCCTGTTTATCGGAGCCATGACGGGCGGCGCATTTGGCCTTATTGCGGCGATGGCATTTCCCCAGATGGCCGCCAGTCACGGCCTTTATGCAATCATTGGGATGTCCGCCGTAGCGGCCTCTGTCCTTGGTGCGCCTATTTCCACGATCCTGATCGTTTTTGAACTGACCGGTGACTATAAAATTTCCATCGCGGTTATGGTTGCCGTTTCCGTAGCAACGCTGATAACCAAGCATCTTGTCGGTCGCAGTATCTGGCAGACGCAGCTTCTGAACCGCAATGTCGATGTCAATGAAAGCCGCGCCTTGCGTGCACTCAGCTTCCGCCAGGTGCGTGGAATCATGGACCGGGAATTTATCGAGGTTCCCAAACAAACAACAATGCAGGAGCTTCGCAAGATCATCAGCAATACGAACCATGACAAGTTTGTCGTTGTCGAGCCGGAAACCCATGAATTTATTGGTCGCATTGATTACAGCGACATCAAGACCGGCCTGTTCGGGAATGAGCCACAAGAGAATTTAACCGCCCTCGATCTCGTTCACGAGGGAAGCCCTGTTCTTTTCCCTGATACCAGCCTGAAATCTGCTGTTGAGATCATTGAGAAGGCCGGGATCGACCATATTCCGGTCATCAACCGGGCGGTCGAGCGGCGCCTGATTGGTATCCTTCACCACAAGGACCTGCTTCACGCCTATAACGCTGCCCTGCTTTCCGCGCAGGACGAATCCCGTGACAAAGTTTTCCGGTAATATCGACGATCGGCTGTAGCCTCAGGCCTGCGCATGGGCTATATCATGAAGCCATGGAAGACAGGTTCGATATCGGCAGTTTCGAGGAGGCAGGCACCAAACCTGCTCCCGGTGATTTTACATATCTTGACGGATTAAACAGCAGCCAGAAAGCGGCGGTTGAGGCGCTGGATGGACCGGTTCTGGTGCTTGCCGGGGCCGGCACCGGTAAAACCCGGGTGCTTATTTCCCGCCTCGCCCATATTCTCAATTGCCGGGATGTTCGTCCATGGGAAATCCTCGCCGTCACCTTCACCAACAAGGCCGCCGCCGAAATGCAGGAACGCACGGCAAATATCATCGGCCCGCAGGCAATCGAGATCAAGCTCGGCACCTTTCACGCCATAGGGGTCTGGCTACTCCGCCGCCATGCGGAACTGATCGGCCTTGAGCGAAACTTCAATATCCTCGACACGGATGACCAGTTTCGTCTACTGAAGCAAATCATGGCCGAGCAAGGTGTCGACCAAAAGAAATGGCCCCCCAGAGGCCTCGCCGCGGTCATTGATCGCTGGAAAGATAAAGGACTCCGGGCGGATCAGGTTCAGGGCACAGACAGTTCCGACTTCGCCCATGGGAAAGCCGCGGCGCTCTATACTCTCTATCAGGAACGACTGGCCGCCCAGAATGCCTGCGACTTTGGTGACCTGCTGCTCCATGTACTGACGCTGTTTCAGAAGAACCCCGATATTCTCAACCTCTATCAGAATCGCTTCAAATACATCCTGGTGGATGAATATCAGGATACGAATGTCGCGCAGTACCTTCTGCTTCGGTTGCTCGCGCAACGGCATAGAAACATCTGCTGCGTCGGTGATGATGACCAGTCGATCTACGGCTGGCGCGGCGCCGAGGTTGGTAATATCCTGAAATTCGAGGATGATTTTCTGGGTGCGAAGATCATCCGGCTGGAGAGGAACTATCGTTCTACATCCCATATTCTAGGCGCAGCCTCTGGCCTGATCGCCCATAATGAGGGGCGCCTTGGCAAGACCCTGTTTACCGAAGGAAATGAGGGCGAAAAGATTGTCCTGAACGGACTCTGGGACGGCCCGAATGAGGCACGCTGGATCGCCGATGAAATAGAGAATCTGGAACGCAAGGGCACAAGCCTTCAAGAGATGGCCATTCTGGTCCGCGCCAGCTTCCAGACCCGCGATTTTGAAGAATGCTTTTTAAGCATGGGCATCAAATACCGCGTGATCGGAGGCCTGCGGTTTTATGAACGCCGGGAAATTCGCGATATTCTGGCCTATTTACGCGTGATAAATCAACCGGATGATGATCTCGCGTTCGAGCGGATTTATAACCTGCCAAAGCGGGGGCTGGGCGATAAGGCACTGGAAAAATTGCGCGCACTTGGCCGCGCTGAAAACCTGTCTCTTTCCCGCGCTGCCAGAGTTGCCGTTGAGAAGAATATTTTCAAAGGAAAGCCACATGCGTCTTTAAAGAACCTGATGGACTGCTTCGATGACTGGCGTGCGCAGAAAGATCTGATCCCGCCCGATGAACTGGTTGAGGCGGTCATGGACGAGAGCGGTTATTTCGACATGTGGCGGCAGGATAAATCTCCGGAAGCCGAAGGGAAACGCGAAAACCTGAAAGAGCTTGTGCCTGCGATTGCCGCATATGAAAGCCTGGCCCAGTTTCTTGAGCATGTGTCGCTGGTGATGGAGAATAACGCCGACAATACCAGCGAAATGGTCAGCCTGATGACCCTGCACGCGGCCAAGGGACTTGAATATGATGTTGTTTTCCTGCCAGGTTGGGAAGAAGGCCTGTTCCCGCATCAACGGGCGCTGGATGAAAACGGCCTGAAAGCGCTTGAGGAAGAGCGCCGCCTCGCCTATGTCGGCATTACCCGGGCTAAAAAACGGTGCTATGTCAGCCATGTCAGCAACCGCCGGATCCACGGACAGTGGCAATCCTCTATCCCAAGCCGTTTTGTCGATGAATTGCCGCGTGACCATATCAAGGATCAATCGGATCAGGGAATTTATAACAGCACACGGCGGAATGAAGGATTCTCCCATACGAGCTGGCGGAATCCTGAAGGCTCTCATCTTGCCGAAATGTTGGAAAAGCGCGCACGCGCCAATCAGCAGTATATCGATAACAGCACCAAGCCAGTTTCAGAGCCTGCCAAAGACGATGGTTTCTCGGTCGGCGCCCGAATCTTTCACCAAAAATTCGGCTATGGCCGGATTGTCCGAAAAGACGGGCCAAAGCTGGAAATTGCGTTCGAAAAAGCCGGCGTGAAGAAAGTGATGGAAAACTTTGTCCAAAGCGCCTGATCCTGCCTTTTGGCAACTCACTGTCACCTTGCCGCTTGAGCAAACCGACGCAATTTCAGATATTTTTGAAGAAGAGGCGCTCACCGTTTCAATGGAAGAGGCCCTCAGCGATGGCTCTCTCTGGCGTCTGGATATTCTTTTTTCCCAGGAGCCCGAAGCCTGTCTTCTCGACCAGCTCCCCGCCGGGCTCGCATTCGAGCTCGCCCCGCTGGCGCAAAAAGACTGGGTAAGTGAAAGCCAGAAGATGCTGCCACCAGTCGATGCCGGCCGGTTCTACATCCATGGATCCCACGACGCACCGCACCCTGCCATTTCCCGGCACGATCTGGTGATCGACGCCGGGCAGGCCTTTGGTACCGGATTGCACGAGACTACCTATGGATGCCTTCTGGCACTTGATGATTTACGGAAACGCAGGAAGTTCAAGAATCCGCTTGATCTCGGTTGCGGTTCAGGCGTTCTCGCGCTCGCCATTGCGAAGGCCTGGGGCAAGCCGGTTCTCGCCAGCGATATTGACCCCGCAGCAGTAACCGTAACACGCGACAACGCGAAGAAAAATCATCTTGCGCCATTGGTTACCGCCATTCACGCCGCAGGGCTGAACAGCCGGATACTACAACAATCCGCGCCGTATGATCTGATCGTCGCCAACATACTCGCCTGGCCACTGGTGAAAATGGCCCCTGGCATTAGCGATGCGCTAGCCACCAACGGTATATTGGTGCTCTCCGGCCTTTTGCAATCTCAGGAAGTAATGGTGAGCCGCGCGTATCTGCAGCAGGGGCTCCGGCTCAAGCGACGCTACAATATCGGCAGCTGGAGCGCGCTCGTCCTCAGCCGATAAACATCAGCCAGAACAATTTCGCAACCGATCCGCCTCTCATTTGGGGGAGGTAGAGGCGGATCGGCCGCAGACGATCAGACCGCTTTACGGTGACCATTTGTGTTGCTTGGTTGCGCCAGATTGTCATTGGCGCGGCCTTTCCTGTTCCCGTTGACGGCAACTTCAATTTCACCGCGCGTCAGGCCAATATCGGCCAGCTGCCGTGAATCCATTGCCAATAAATGGACATATGCCGCCCGGGTTTTCTGGGCTTCAACAAACCTGTTCATCAGGCTTTGCCAGAAACCGGCTTTCTGTGTCGTTTTCATTTCTCTCTTTCCCTCAACAACTCGGTCAATTTCGGACCGGGTAATACCGATATCTTTCAGTTCACGATCGGACATCGCGTACAAATTGGTCTTTGCCGCCTCCAACTCGCGGTAATGTTTGTATTTGCCAACAGTACTCTGGTAAAATGCCCATAAAGCATCCGTCATAAATTCACTTCTCAGTTCATGAGCCTTCCGAATGAATTTCTCCGTATCGACAACAACGCTGTTCGTGTTAATCGGCTCAATCAAAGCCAATGCTTCCATTTCTTTTTTGCCATAGCTGATCATTTTACTACTCCATCAAATATTCTTGTTCGCCCTAAGGACGGCCGTCACTGGTTGTTTCTTTATGTTGTGGGGTGCAGACAATTCTCGTTCGCTGCCTTACCCGTTATTCCGATGCCATCATTGATGGCTATGCTGAGCGGACCTTTTGTCAGGTCAACGACCACAGCTGCTTTTTCCTTGGCAAGGCGCAAATGCTTTCGCACAGTCGAAACAGCGAAATGCTGAAAGCGCGATACAGTATCAAACAAGGTGCCCAATGCGGGACCATGCTGCAATTCCTGTGCGTTACCAACTTTCTCAATTCTCGCGTACATTTCACTATCCTTACCTAGCGTTCCTTATAGCGAATATATTGCACTGCATTCATTAAATAACAATGACTTACATCACAGTTTTGCCCGCTAAGATCGTATTGGTGAGTTGCATAAATTGCATAGCTCACATTGCACTTATGCGAAAAAAGCGCCATATTTCCCTTCAGAGCCTTCATTCCTGAGGGGAGCGCCACATTCTAGGATGTACCAATGGAAACCGCTGAGATAAGCCAGTTAGCCGCCGCCTTAACACAGGATGGTGACATTAATAGAACCATTCAGATATTGCGGGCCACTGCCGCCGCACCGCAGCGGGCCGATGAGGATGCTATTCTTCATCAGCTTTTTCCGGGATTGCCCGGTGCGGAATTTCAGAGATTGCAATCTGTAAGGGAAACCATTCGCAAGGAGATCCGCGCCATTGTGTTCAATCCGGCGGCGTCAAAAGACCGGCTGGAAAAATTGCGGGCGGAAATGGCACGGGAGAACATTGACGGGTTCATTATCCCCCTTAACGACGAGTTCCATGGAGAGGCGGCCCCTGTCGCTGCTGAAAGGCTGAAATGGCTGACCGGTTTCACGGGCTCCGCCGGCGTTGCCGCCGTCCTGAAGGATCAGGCCGCAATCTTTGTCGATGGTCGCTACACACTTCAAGTCCGCAATGAAGTGGATACAACGATATTTACGCCCCGCCATGTGAGCGAGGAGCCTATGAGTGCGTGGCTCCGTGAGAATATGAAGCCCGGAGAAAACCTTGCGATCGATCCATGGCTTCATACAGAGAACAGCGTGGCATCGTTAAGAAAGATCGCAGCTGATATCGGTGTGAAGCTTAAATCCGTCGCGGAAAACCCGATCGACAGAGTATGGGATGATCGCCCTCCAAGTCCGCTTGCCCTTGTCACCCCGCAGGAAAAGCAATTCGCGGGGGAGGATTCCGCGAGCAAGCGCAATCGCATTGCGGCCGGGCTGGCTGAACAGAAGATTGATGCCGTTATTCATACCCTGCCCGACGTTGTCGCCTGGCTGTTGAATATTCGCGGGGCGGACCTGCCCTGCACACCTTTCGCGCTTGGCTTTGCGATCACCTATCAGGACGCGACGGTCGATCTCTTTATCGATGAAATCAAGTTCACACCGGATATGCGGGAGCATCTGGGCAATATGGTCCGCCTTAAATCCCCTGCGGAATTTGAACCAGCACTGGCAATACTAAGCGGCAAGAAGGTACAGATCGACCCTATGGTCACCAGTCAGCATATTGTCGACCAACTGGTAAAGACGGGTGCGAAAATAAGCCGGGCCGATGACCCCTGCCTGCTGCCAAAGGCAATCAAGAACGATGTGGAAATCAATGGCACCCGACGGGCGCATATCCGTGACGGTGCCGCGGTTGCAAAATTCCTGCATTGGCTGTCAGAAACCGGAGCAAGCGGGGATGTGGATGAACTGAAGGCGGAAGCAAAACTCAGATCGTTTCGTGAAACGGGCGAGAATTTCCGCGATCTCAGCTTTAACACGATATCAGGCGCTGGTCCCAACGGTGCAATTGTCCACTACCGCGCCAGCGACGCAACCAATCAACCGCTAACGCCGGGATCTCTTTATCTTGTCGATAGCGGCGCACAATATCTGGATGGAACCACAGATATCACCCGGACGGTCGCTATCGGAACGCCAAGCCCGGAGATGCGGCACCGTTTCACGCTGGTATTGAAGGGGCATATCGCCATCGCCACAGCGCGCTTTCCGAAGGGCACGACAGGGAGCCAGCTTGATACCCTTGCCCGTGCGCCACTCTGGGCCGCAGGCCTTGATTATGATCATGGGACCGGGCATGGGGTGGGCAGCTACCTCTCCGTCCATGAAGGACCACAGCGGATTTCGAAAGCGCCGAGTACGGTTGCACTCGTCCCCGGAATGATCATTTCAAATGAACCAGGGTATTACAAAACCGGAGCCTATGGGATTCGGATAGAAAATCTGGTGACCGTCAAGGAAATCACGCCCCCGGCAGATGCAGAGCGAACCATATTCGGGTTCGAGACCTTGACCTTTGCTCCCATCGACAAATCGCTTATCGATAAAGGCCTGCTCAGCCCGGCCGAGCTGGAATGGTTGAATGGCTATCATCTGCAGGTACGTGAGAAACTGGCGCCCCTGGTCGAAGGGGAAGTGCGAGCATGGTTGCAGGAAGCGACCGCGCCTCTATAGGAATAATGACGAGATCACTTTTCTATTAAATCAAGCCATTCCTGTTCATTCAGAATTGTCACATCAAGCTCGGCAGCTTTTTTTAGCTTTGATCCCGCATTTGCCCCCGCCACAAGATAATCCGTCTTGGCTGAGATAGAACCGCTCACTTTTGCGCCAAGCCCTTCGGCTTTCGCCTTCATTTCCTGCCGGGTCATTAGCTCCAGCGTCCCGGTAAAGACGACTGTCTTGCCTGCAACGGTACTGTCTTGCGCGGGCGGATCAAAATCCGTGACGGTGATCTCCGCAAGCAGGTCATCCAGCATTTTCTGGTTGCGTTCCTCGCGAAAGAATTCCGTGAAGGCATCGGCAACCGCGGCGCCGATACCATCAATATCGAGTAGTTCCGTATAGACGTCGCCTGCACTGTCCCCGGTCTCGCTCAGGCTGGATCGCAGTTTATCGAAGCTGAGATAATTCCGCGCAAGCAACCGCGCATTGCCTTGTCCAATATGCCGGATACCCAGCGCATAGATAAACCGATCGAGCGGTACTTCACGTTTGTCATTTATTGCATCGAACAGGTTGCGTGTGGCCTTTTCGCCAAAGCCTTCCCGGTTTTTTATCCGTTGCAGGTTTCCGGGCGCCTTGTCCCGCGCTTCAAGGGTGAAAATCTCGGCAGGGCTTCTGACCAGTCCGTCTTCATAAAAAGCCTCGATTAGCTTTGTCCCCAACCCCTCAATATCAAAGGCATTGCGGGAGACGAAATGCTTGAGCCGCTCAACAGCTTGCGCACGGCAGATAAGTCCCCCGGTGCAACGGCGGATCGCATCTTCCTTCCCCGTGGTTTCGTTGATTTCCTTGACCGCATGACTGCCGCAAATCGGGCATCGTGTTGGAAATTCATAAGAAACGCTATCCTCAGGGCGCTTTTCGAGGTGCACTTCAACCACTTGCGGAATCACGTCGCCCGCGCGCTGGACAACCACCGTATCGCCAACACGGATGTCCTTCCGGATTATTTCATCCTCGTTATGCAAGGTTGCGTTGGATACAACAACCCCACCAACAGTAACAGGGTGAAGCCGGGCAACAGGCGTCAATGCACCGGTACGGCCCACCTGAATCTCAATATCCTCTATGATGGTCGTTGCCCGTTCCGCCGGAAATTTATGGGCGATTGCCCAGCGTGGGCTGCGACTGACGAAGCCAAGCCGGGATTGCCATTCCAGTCGATTGACCTTGAAAACCACTCCGTCGATATCGTAGTCAAGTGCCGCCCGGAGTTCCTCTATCTTGCGATAGGCGTCAATTGCCTCTTCCATATTGGCGCAAACCTCGGACAACGGGTTCACCGAAAACCCCCATTTCCGGAAGGTTGCCAATACTTCAGACTGCGTCCTCCCCGGAACGCCGGAAGCCTCACCCCAGGCATAGGCAAAGAAGCGTAGTTTACGCGATGCCGTTATCGAATGATCAAGCTGCCGAAGGCTGCCCGCGGCAGCGTTTCTGGGGTTCGCGAAAATCTTGCCGCCACTCTCGGCCTGGGCCTTGTTCAATTCAAGGAAATCCGGTTTCGACATATAAACTTCGCCGCGTATTTCAAACACGTCCGGCGGTGGTGCTTTCGATTTTGCAAATTCGAGAGGGAGATCGGTGACACCCCGCAGATTGGCCGTGATATCTTCGCCTACCTGACCGTCGCCACGCGTCGCGCCCTGAATGAATTCGCCCTTCTCATACCGCAGGCTTGCGGAAAGGCCATCAATTTTTGGCTCCGCAAAAAAGGCAACGTCCTCAATCGGGCCAAGGCCAAGAAAGCGCCGCACACGGCCCTCAAACTCGCGGAGTTCGTCATTGCTGAACGCATTGTCGAGAGACAACATGGACACCTTGTGCTTGACCTTGCCAAATCCCTTGGCCGGCGCCACACCGAGGTTCTGGGACGGGCTTTCGGGTGTAACCAGCTCTGGAAACCGTGCCTCCAGCGCAAGCAGCTGTTTCCGCAACTCATCATATTCCGCATCGGATATGACAGGTGAATCTTCCGTATAATAGGCCGCGTCATGCTTCTTGATGGTCTCAGACAGCGTTCGGTGGGTTTCTTCGGCTTCTTCCGCTGTCATGATTTCTATGTCTGCCATCGATCAGCCCTCAATCAGGCTAAGCGCGGCGGCGCGGGCTTCCGCCGTTATGCTGGCGCCGGAAAGCATGCGGGCAATCTCCTCCGTGCGGGCGGACGGGTCTAGACGGTCAACAGAGGTGATCGTGGCATTATTGATTTCCGATTTTCGGATGTTCCAATGAGTCTGGCCTGCGGCTGCAACCTGCGGCGAATGGGTCACAACAAGGACCTGAAGCCCTTCTGCAAGACGACGCAAACGTTCCCCTACCGCGTCCGCCGTTGCACCGCCAACCCCGCGATCGACCTCATCAAATATCAGCGTCGGGGCCGAACCGACCTGCGCCAGCACAACCTTCAGGGCCAGCATAAAGCGCGAGAGCTCGCCGCCGGAGGCGATCTTGATCATTGGGCCCGCTGAACTTCCCGGATTGGTCGCAACAAGGAAAGAAACCTTATCAATACCAGAAGGCCCCCAACTGCTATCGGGCAGTTCATTGACGGCTGTCGTAAATTTCGCCGCACCGAGCTTAAGCGGCTCCAGTTCTGCCATTACCGCAAGATCCATCTCCTTTGCCGCAAGCTCGCGCTTTTTCGATAAAGCTGACGCGGCTTCCATGAACTCATTCCGCGCCGCACCCGCAGCTATTCGGAGTGCCTCTACTTCACGGTCTCCCTCTTCAACCGATTGTAGCCGCGCGATAAAGCTTTGCAGTAGCTTTGGCAGGTCGGCGACTTCACATTTATGCTTGCGGGCGGCGGCCCTAAGCGAGAACAATCGCTCTTCAACTATTTCAAGTCCGGCCGGATCCATATACAGATCACCGGCGACAGAATTGATGACAACCTGGGCTTCGGCCATTTCAATGGCGGCCCGCTCCAGGCTTTCAAGAACAGGATCAAGCTTGCCTGCCGCTTTTTCAATTACGCGTTCAACGGCCCGTGTCGCGGTCCGGATACGGTTTTCAACGCCCCCGTGATCCGTCAGCGCCTTTTCAGCATCACGAAGCGCCTCCGCGATCTTCTCCGCATGCATCAGGTTGGAGCGCTGTATGGCCAGCGCCTCCTCCTCCCCTTCTTCCGGCGCGAGTTCCGTCAGTTCCTCAACCACATGACGCAAATATTCCTCATCGACACGCGCCTGTTCAATTTCCTGAAGAGCCCGTGCCAGTTTTCCTTCCGCAGACTGTAACGTCTCGAATTTTTTTCCCGTCGTTGAAACATCGCGTTCCAATCGCCCATATTGATCCAGCAATGCCCGATGACTTCGGGCATCAAGCAATCCACGCTCCGCATTCTGCCCATGTATTTCCACAAGAGCCTCACCAACTGTCCGGAGTAATCCCGCGCTGACAGCCTGATCATTGATGCTTGCCCGGCTGCGCCCGTCAGCACCCAGTGAACGGCGAAGGATGAGGGGCTCGCCCGGTTCAATTTCAATATCGCCCATTATTTCGAAAACCGGATGCGCGGGCGCAAGGCTGAATGTCGCTGTCACGGAACCCTGATCCGTTCCGGCACGCAAAAGGCCTGCGTCCGCTCTTGCACCAAGCGCAAGAGCGAGACTATCAAGGAGTATTGATTTCCCCGCCCCTGTTTCTCCGGTCAGGACACAAAGTCCGTTTTCAAAGGCAAGGTCCAGCTTTTCGATCAATACAATATTGCGGATGGAGAGTTGTTCCAGCATTTCTGACCGGCGCGCTAAAACACGGAGTCCCAAACTTTGACAATCCAGGAATCCTCGTTCGCTTCCGGCTTCAGATAGTTTGCGTCCAGCAAGGCGTATGAATCCTGATACCACTCACTTCCCGGAAAGTTATAGCCAAGGACAGCTGCCGCCGTTTGCGCTTCCTCAGTGATACCGAGCATCAGATACGCTTCCGTCAACCGATGCAGCGCTTCCGGCGCATGGGTGGTTGTCTGGTACTGCTCAACTACAGTCCTAAATCGGTTGATCGCGCCAACCAGATATTTCTGCCCGAGATAATATCGACCGATTGCCATCTCCTTCCCGGCAAGGTGATCCCGCGTCAGGTCGATTTTAAGGCGGGCATCCTGCGCATATTCCGAATTAGGAAAGCGCCGCACGAGATTCTGCAGGGCATCAAGCGCCTGACGGGTGATCTTCTGGTCCCGCTCCACCCCCGTAATCTGCTCATAATATGAAATCGCAACCAGATAATAGGCGTAAGCAACATCCTTGTTTCCGGGGTGCAGTTCGATATACCGCTCAGCGGCCAGAATGGCCTGATCATACTCATTGCTCTGATAATAGGCGAAGGCCGACATTATCTGCGCCTTCGTTGACCAGATGGAATAAGGATGCTGTCGTTCCACCTCGTCAAAATTGCGGGCGGCCTCAAGATAATTTTCGCTATTCAGATCGGCCAGAGCCTGATTATACAGCTCTTCCACCGGTCGCTCCACATAGGCCTCCGGTTCATTCGAACTGCAGCCCGCGACCAGCCACAACATAAGAATACCGCCAAGCGTCCGGGCGATTCTCGAAATTAAAAGTTGATGCAACTTATCCCTCTTGGCCCATGGCCGATAATCCTCATTAATCTGTACCATTTTATCCAATCAGCGTGCCTAGGGGAAGGTATGGTTTCAGATTTCTTCATCTTCTCCCGGATTGGATTGTATTATAGGGCATTATGCATAAGTTAGAATTAGAGGCTTGGTGGAAATTATTCTTGGTATTGATCGTAAAAAGCGGGCCGGCGCAACTATTGATAAATTTTTTTTATCTAATTACTGTTAGTTTTTATGTATTTTCTTTTTCGATTTGCATGTGATATATTACTTATAAGGGTGGAGCTGCTTTTCAATTTTCTCCAAATACCACCAAAAATCTTGAAGTTCTGGCGCCGCCCTCGACTATAACTTAATAAAAAAATAAATTGAAAGTTTAAGAAAGGTACCAAACAACAATGGGTAAAGTCGCGAAAAGAGTCGACGATCACGTTGGCGAACGGATTCGTGAGAGAAGAACGATGATGGGATTAACCCAGGAGCATCTGGCCAAGGCGCTGGATATTTCATATCAGCAAGTTCAAAAATACGAAACGGGTGCAAACCGGGTAAGCGCTGGCCGTCTCTATGAGATTGCCAAACGGCTGGAAGTGGACGTCGCTTATTTCTTTGAAAATCTCGAACCGTCAACGACCAGCATCCCGCTGGAACATGGTGGCAAGAACCGATCGACCATCGAGCTTGTCCGCAATTATAGCGAAATTGACGAGCCGGCTGTACGGTCTGCTGTTAGTGGCCTGATCAAGAGCCTGGCTGGCAAGGAACGGCGGCGTAAGTCCGCTTAACTGCTAAGCTGAAACAAAGAAAGGCGCGGGAATGATTTCCGCGCCTTAATTTTTTTACTCAGTCTGAAATAGATAAAGACTAACCGATTGCCGCAGGATTAGTCGGTCGCCGGTGCTGCCGCTTTTTTCGCAGGCCAATGTGCCCCGCCGACGTTACCTATTCGAACAGGTGCTTCCGTTGTATAGCACCAGGCATCCTTGTCCGCCAAGAAGGCATGCAAGAGCTTGTTATTCAAGGCATGCCCGGAACGGAAACCATAAAACTCACCGATGATCGGCGCGCCCGCAAGGTAAAGGTCACCAACGGCGTCGAGCGCTTTGTGACGGACGAACTCGTCGTCATACCGAAGCCCTTCCTCGTTCAGAATGTCCGATCCACTCAACACGATCGCGTTATCAAGCGAGCCGCCCTTGGCCAGCCCAAGTTTCTTGAGCTGTTCAAATTCCCCCAGGAAGCCAAACGTGCGTGCGCGGGAAAGCTCATTCTTGAAGGTACCGTTGCGCAGGCTGTAGCTGCAATTCTGCTTGCCAATACGCGGATTGTCGAAATCAATTTCAAAAGCAACGGAAATATTGTCCGCAGGTGACAATGTCGCCTTTGCCGCGCCATCGCTTACTTCAACTTCTTTCAGCACCTTGATGTAACGACGCGGGCTATCCTGCTCAACTATATCCGCACATTCAATCAGGAAAACAAATGGTGCAGAGGAGCCATCCATCACCGGAACTTCCGGACCATCAAGTTCAACGACGGCATTATCAATGCCACACCCGGAAAGGGCCGCCATCAGATGTTCGACCGTAGCGACCTTTATGCCTGCTGCATTTTCAACAGTCGTGCACATCACAAGATCGGACACAGTATTATATTGCGCCGGGATTTCTGACACCGACGGCTCAACATCTGTACGCTTGAAAACAATGCCGCTATTGACCGGAGCGGGCGCCAATTTCATGTTGATCAGCTTGCCACCATGCAGTCCAACGCCGGTGCAACTGATACTATTGCGCAATGTTTTCTGAAAAACGACCATATTCTGCCACTTTTATTACTGTCACTAATTTTCTAGCTGAATGTACGAAAGGCGCTCTGTACACACAAATCAAACATTGTTACCAATTATTACCGCGTTGCACAAAAATATGGTGAACAACCCAACGGCAGTATCGTAAAGGACAGTTAAAGTGTTCCATAAAGCCGGTCTCCCGCATCGCCAAGCCCGGGAACGATATAGGCCTTCTCGTTAAGCTTGGTATCAAGCGCCGCGACATAAACCATTACGTCAGAATGCATGTCCTGCATAACCTGTACCCCCTCTGGCGCGGCAACCAATGCCATGAAACGGATATTCCCTGCCTTGACCCCGTGATCAAGCAATACATCCACCCCGGCAGCAGCAGAATAGCCAGTGGCCAGCATTGGATCAACGAGAATGAAAAATCGGTCATCGGCCGACGGTAATTTCCGCAAATATTCGACGGGGCGCTTTGTCGTCGGATCACGGTACATGCCGATATGACCGACTCTCGCTGACGGCATCAGCTCAAGCAGGCCCTCTGCCATGCCCAGCCCCGCGCGCAGGATCGGTACGATCGCCGTCTTTTTCCCGGACAGCACGAGTGCGTCCATCGGGCAGATCGGCGTTTCAATTTTCTCTGTTGTCGTCGGCATATGCCGGGTTATTTCATATCCCATCAGCAGGGCGATTTCCTTAAGCAACTGACGAAATGTCTTTGTCGATGTCTTCTTGTTCCGCATGTGGCTGAGTTTATGGACAATAAGCGGATGATCGAGGATATGAAGATTCGGAAATCGCGGGTCATAGGCCATGAGAAAGTGCCCTTAGCTGGATTGCAGACAGAGAATGCGCCTGACCTTATCTGACTTCACTTTCAAAATCACTACCGGGAGATCAAAAAAGGCGATAAATTCTAGTAGTTGGAAAAATTCCTTCCTATACTTCCGGCAGCATAACCGTAAAAACTTGACCAATCAGTCAGATTTTGTTTTGGATTTACTCTGTCCCCTGGTTCTTTGAACAACATAGAATGGGTGGGCATTTTAAGGGAGTGACAGACATGATGAAGAAAATTGCCCTTGGGCTTGTTGCAACGGTCGCACTTGCCGTCAGTGGAATAGCTCACGCAGAAGATTTCAACCCTGCCATTGTCTTCGATATGGGCGGAAAATCCGACAAATCCTTTAACGAAGCTGCGTTTAACGGTATCGAGAAATTCAAGAAGGAAACCGGTATCGATTATATGGAATTTGAGGTCACACAGGTTTCCCAGCGCGAGCAGGCAACCCAGCGGATGGCTAAAAAGGACGCGGATATTGTCATCGCGATTGGTTTTGCGCAAGCCGCCGCCGTGGAGAAGGCCGCCAAAAAGTACCCGGATACAAAATTCACCATTATCGATATGGTCGTTGACCTGCCAAACGTTCAATCCGTTGTCTTCCGTGAAGAACAAGGATCGTTCCTTGTCGGCATGGCGGCGGCCCTGGCCAGCAAAACCGGGAAGGTCGGTTTTATTGGCGGCATGGATATCCCGTTAATCCGGAAATTCGCTCTCGGTTACAAAGAAGGGGTTATGTATGCCGATCCGAACGCCGAGGTTATTGAAAATATGACCGGCACGACCCCGGCCGCATGGAACGATCCAACGAAAGGCAGCGAACTCGCGAAAAGCCAGTTTGACCGTGAGGCAGATGTTATTTTTGCGGCCGCTGGCGGAACGGGCCTTGGTGTGCTGCAAACTGCAGCGGATGAGGGCAAACTCGCCATCGGCGTGGATAGCAATCAGGACTACCTGCATCCCGGCACAATGCTGACTTCCATGCTGAAACGTGTTGATGTTGCGGTTTATAACGCCTTGATGACCGCGAAAGACGGCACATGGAAGCCCGGCATACAGGTGCTTGGTCTCGCGGAAGATGGTGTCGGCTTTTCGGTTGATGAGTGGAACAAGGATCTGCTTACCGGAGACATGATTGCCAGGCTGAACGCCGCAAGAGACGATATCATCGACGGCAAGATCAAGGTCACGAATTATATGGACCAGTAAGCCTGACCGTCATGTCAGAGCAAAGCCCGGCGCTGGAACTTCGCCGTGTCAACAAAAGCTTCGGTCCGGTCCATGCGAACAGGGATATCTCCCTGTCCGTGGACCGGGGCAGCATTCATGGGATTGTCGGTGAAAATGGCGCCGGAAAATCGACGCTGATGAGCATCGTCTACGGCTTTTATCAGGCCGATAGCGGCGAAATTCTTGTCAACGGCATGCCCTGCCATATCGACAGCCCGCAAAGTTCGATCAAGGCCGGTATCGGCATGGTGCATCAGCACTTCATGCTCGTTGATACATTCACTGTCCTTGAGAACATCATCCTCGGTATCGAAGGTGGCTACCGCCTCACCAAAGGTCTCGCGGCGGCACGCGATGAGTTGATCCGGCTGGAGAAGGAATACACGCTTGAAGTCAACGTCGATGCCATCGTTGGCGATTTGCCGGTTGGGCTTCGCCAGCGCGTCGAGATATTGAAAGCCCTTTATCGCCAGGCGGAAATCCTTATTCTGGATGAACCGACCGGCGTCCTCACACCGCAAGAGGCGAGCCACCTGTTCCGTATCCTCGGCGCCCTTCGCCAACAAGGGAAGACGGTCATCCTGATCACTCACAAACTCCGTGAAATCATGGCAATTACTGACAATGTCTCCGTCATGCGCCGGGGCGAAATGGTCGCCCATGTCAAAACGGCCGAGACAACGCGCGCCGCTCTCGCTGAGTTGATGGTGGGCCGTTCCGTCCTTCTGCGGGTTGAAAAAACACCGGCGAAACCCGCCGAGACACTCCTCGCCATACGGAACCTCAAATATGTGGATATGGATAATGTCCCTCGCCTTAAAGGCATAGACCTTGATCTCAAGGCGGGGGAAATACTCGGGATCGCCGGGGTTTCCGGCAATGGCCAATCGGAGTTGCTTGAAGTACTGGGCGGAATTCTCTCCCCGACATCCGGCAGCATTCAATACAAGGGGCAGGAACTGGTCAAGAGCAAGGCATTTTCCGCCCGGAACCTGCGAAAAATCGGCGTGGGTCACGTCCCGGAGGATCGCCATCGCGCCGGTCTTGTCCTCTCTTTCAGTGCGAATGAATGCATAATCCTGGGTTATCAAGACAGTCCGGAGTATAATCGGGGCCTCAGACTAGACCGCAGCGCAATGGTCAGAAATAGTGAAACCTACATAGAAAAATATGATATCCGGCCGCCCGATGCGTATCTGAAGGCATCCGGCTTTTCGGGCGGAAATCAGCAGAAGCTGGTGCTCGCTCGGGAAATGGAGCAAGCACCGGATGTGCTCCTTGTCGGACAACCGACGCGCGGGGTCGATATCGGCGCAATTGAGTTTATTCATAAACAGCTGATCAAGATGCGTGATGCCGGCAAGGCCATTCTCGTCGTCTCCGTCGAAATTGACGAAGTTATGTCCATTGCGGACCGGATAGCCGTCATGTTCGATGGCAAAATCGTCGGCGAAGTTAATGCAGAGGACGCCACCGAAACTCGACTTGGCCTGATGATGGCGGGTGTGCGCGAAAGCACCACGCCGGAAATGACATAACCAGATGACGGATCAGAAGGCAAGGTTTGGCGCACCCTTGGAAATCCCCGGCTGGATCAACTATGTCTTGGTTCCACTGATAAACCTGTTTGCCGCGTTATTGATATCCGGCATGGTCATCCTGATCGTCGGCGATAACCCGATAAAGGCATTTGAAGTGCTTCTCTACGGGGCATTCGGTTATCCGGAAGCCGTCGGCTATACACTTTATTACACTACCAACTTCATATTTACCGGACTTGCGGTCGCAATTGCCTTTCATTGCGGCCTATTCAATATCGGCGCGGAGGGGCAGGCCGCCCTTGGCGGTATCGGGACGGCCATCATCTGTCTTTATCTAGACTGGCTGCCAAGCTGGGCAATCATCCCGATCGCCATGGCCGCCGCGGCATTGTTCGGGGCCGCATGGGCTTATATCCCCGCATATCTTCAGGCACGGCGCGGCAGCCATATTGTCATCACCACAATCATGTTCAATTTTATTGCTGCCTCTGTGATGACATATCTGCTTGTGGAGATACTGATCGATCCCGACGGACAATCCCCGGAAAGCCGCCCTTTCATTGAAGCGGCATGGCTTCCTTATTTTCATGATTATCTGACTATGCCGGAAACGCCCCTCAACCTCTCATTCCTGTACGCCCTGACT
>JBBDJF010000056.1:0-4057 GCA_040880045.1 Sneathiella sp. | reverse complement strand
TGCATGAGACGGTGTGATTGGACGTGATAGGTTCTGAGGGTGGGTTGTGGCGGTGAGCGAGGGATTCGAACCCTCGATGGAGCTATAAACCCCATACTCCCTTAGCAGGGGAGCGCCTTCAGCCACTCGGCCAGCTCACCGGAGGCGGCAATATGGCAGATTTTGGTTCCCTGTCAAAGGGTTTAGTTGCAATTTTTTGCGTAAAAACCGGATCACGGCACCTACCGGCCCATGATCCATTCGCGGGCCATTTTCTGAGCCTTGGCAATTTCCTGCGCGGACATATCGAGGGAAATTTCCGCACGGTTCTCGCGCGCTTCCTCAATACCGTTCATCGCGGCGAGATTAAACCATTTATGCGCTGTCACCAGGTCCTGCGAAACCCCGTCTCCTGTTGAAAACAACAGGCCCGCCCTGAACTGGTCATCCGCGATCCCTTTATCCGCGCTTTGCAGATATTTACTGACATGTTTCACATCAAGCTTAGTCATCATTCCATTCCCCAAAATACAATCAACTACCCAGATAAAAAACATTCTAAAAAGGTAAAAGTTCCTTCGTTGGGGATATGATGGAAGGCATTTAGTTAATTTTTTGTTTCACAGATTATTTTTTTAACCATGTTCATAAATGTTTCACAACCGAAAGAACACAGCTTCCGCAAGGCCGCATCAGTCGCCTTCTGCCGATCCACTCAGAAATGAGGAAAGCTCCGGCCGGGTCTATGAACTTTCTTTTGGGAAATCCAGCCCCATCTCACGATACCGCTCGGGATCATCAAGCCATTTTTCCCGGACCTTGATAAACAGGAAGAGATGGACCCGGCAACCAAGGCTTTCCTCCAGGTCCGCGCGGGCAAGCTCCCCGACTTTCTTGATCGTCTGTCCTCCCTTTCCGAGGACAATCGGTTTGTGGTTGGCGCGCGAGACAAATACCACCTGCTGGATCTTGATGGAGCCGTCTTTGCGTTCTTCCCAGCTTTCCGTCTCGACCGTCAGGGAATAGGGCAGTTCCTGATTAAGCCGCATAAACAGCTTTTCGCGCGTGATTTCCGCCGCCAGCTGACGCATGGGAGCGAGCGCGAGCTGGTCTTCGGGGTAAAGCCACGGGCCTTCGGGCATTTCCTTTGCCAGCGCCGACCGGAGGTCCTCCACCCCGTCGCCGGTCAGCGCGGAGAGCATGTAAATCTCATCGAAGATGCCCCGCTCGGACAACTTCTTCGCGAGGCCGAGCAAACTGTCCCGTCTTACGATATCGACCTTGTTCAGGATGACATGGGCCCGGCGCTGGTTTTTCTCCAGTCCGGCTATAATGCGCTCCACATCCGCCGTGATCCCTTTCACGGCGTCAATGATAAGGACAATTCGGTCCGCGCCCTCCGCCCCGCTCCATGCGGCGTCAACCATGGCTCTCTCAAGCCGGCGCGACGGCTTGAAAATGCCAGGGGTATCGACAAATATGACCTGGCTATCGCCTTCAATCGCAATGGCGGTGACACGGGTGCGCGTCGTCTGTACTTTCGGTGTAACAATCGCGATTTTCGCGCCGACGAGCTGATTGAGCAGGGTCGATTTACCGGCATTGGGTGCCCCGACCAATGCGACATAGCCACACCGTGTTGAGGCCACGTCCGTCTGTTGTTCAACCACCTTGAAGTTCCTTTAACATTCTTGCGGCAGCCTTTTGTTCCGCCGCGCGTTTTGACGAGCCTGAGCCGATCGTCGGGGTATAATCGGGAACATCCACCATAACCTTAAAATGCCGGTCGTGGTCGGGTCCGGTTTCCTCGATTACCGAATATAATGGCAGCGGCCTGCCCATCTTGGCCAGCCATTCCTGCAATGCGGATTTGGCATCTTTTTGCGAGGCATCCTTATTATCGAACCGAGGCCACCATTTTGACTTGATGAATTTCCTGGCGGCCTTGATGCCACCGTCCAGATATATGGCCGCAATGACCGCCTCCATCACATCCGACAGAATGGCCGGGTTATCGCGTCCCCCTGCTGCCACCAGATCCGCGGCCATCCGGATGTAATCCTGAAGGCCCATTTCCACGCCGATTTCCGCCAGTGTCTCGCGCCGAACCTGCGCATTATAACGCCGGGAAAGCTGTCCCGCTTCCGCATTCTCAAACCGGCGGAACAGTTCTTCACTGATTATCAGGCCAAGAACCCGGTCACCCAGAAATTCAAGCCGGTCATAGTCTTCCTGCGCGGCTTTCCGGCCTTTTCCCTTGATCAGAGAGGAATGCGTCACGGCCGCCTCGAGAAGCGAGATATCCTTGAACTCATGCCCGACAAGAGCTGGCAGTTCCTCAAGGTTTTTCGTCGGCGCGCTCATCAGCTCAGGGAATTAAAAATCCGGTTCCAGCGAATGGCTGTTGGATATTTCCAGACTTCATACCAGGCGGCGGAACCATCCAGCGACATGAAAAGAACCTCTGCCTTGCCGACGAGATTTTCCACCGGCACATAGCCGACATGGCTCAGGAACCGGCTGTCCGTGGAATTGTCTCGGTTATCTCCCATGGCGAAAACATGGCCCTCCGGCACCGTATAGACATCCGTGTTATCCATGATCCCCTGCACCGTTTCATCCAGTGTCAGATAGGTTCGACCGTTCGGGAGTGCTTCGCGATATTGTGCGATACGCCGGACATTGCCAAAACGGTCCCGATCGACGAAATCCTCAACCCGTTCGCGCTTGACCGGGGCACCATTGATATTAAGCACCCCGTTGATCATCTGCATCCTGTCGCCCGGAAGGCCCAAAATACGCTTGATATAATCAACCGGTTCACCGACTGGTTTTTTAAAGACGGCGACATCCCCGCGCTCCGGCAAATCACCGAATACACGTCCCGATATCGGCGCCAGACTGAAGGGAAAGGAATGACGGCTATAGCCATAGGAATATTTCGAAACAAACAGGTAATCACCAATCATCAGGGTTGGCAGCATTGACTCCGACGGGATCTTGAACGGTTCATAGGCGAACGTCCGGATCACCACGGCAATCAGCACAGCATAGATAATTGTGCGGATTGTTTCCCCTACTCCACCCTTGGCCTTGGCACTCACCGCTTCTTCCTTCATAAAACTCATCCAAAAATATTTATAAACAATAGACATTCAATTACACGAACGCGCCGTTCAGGCAAATCATTTTCCTGACATTTCCGGGGTTTCCCCTATTCATCCTCAGGCAGCGCCGTAATCAGGACAATCGCCTGCGCCTGCGGCGGTTCATCGGTGATGGTCAGGTGAATTTCCGCCCGCATGCCCGGTGGCGTTATGCGTTCAAGCTGGGCCAGTGCCCCGCCTGTCAATGCAATTGTCGGCTTGCCCGACGGCAGGTTGATAACCCCCATATCCTTCCAGAAGACACCCCGGCGAAACCCCGTGCCGAGCGCCTTGGAGCAGGCTTCCTTCGCGGCATATCTTTTTGCATAGGATTCAACGCGGTTCAGGCGCCGATCCGATTTCGCAATCTCCACTTCGGTATAGACGCGATTGATGAAGCGTTCCCCGAACCGGTTCAGCGTTTTTTCAATACGCCGGATATCGATGATATCATTACCAATGCCGAGGATGCGCGACATGTTCTGTCCTTCGTTCCCTTACGCCACGGCCTGACGGGCTTCGTCCATCAGACGCCGCATCTTGCCAATGGCCGTTTCCAGCCCGGTGAAGATCGCCTCGCCAATCAGGAAATGACCAATGTTAAGTTCGACAATAGTCGGTATCGCGGCTATCGGGCTGACAGTGCCAAAGGTCAGGCCATGACCGGCGTGGCATTCAAGGCCCAGATCCTCGGCCAGTGCCGCCGCCTTTTGAATCCGCTCAAACTCGTTTTGCCGTTTTGCCGGGTCTTCCGCGTCGCAATAGGCGCCGACATGCAGCTCCACAATATCCGCGCCGATCCTGTGCGCTGCCTCAAGCTGGCGCGGGCCGGCTTCGATAAAGAGGGAGACACGGATACCCTCGCCCTTCAGGCTATCCACATAGTAGCGCAGCGTGTTATGCCCGCCCGCCACATCAAGGCCGCCCTCCGT
>JBBDJF010000055.1:0-4078 GCA_040880045.1 Sneathiella sp. | reverse complement strand
CTTCCTTACAATGTCAAAAATCAACCCGCCCAGAACAAATATCCCCAGACAAAAACCAACCAGACAAATCCAGTCAAAGGCCCTAAACAAAAACCCAAAACCACACCCGCAAAGTCAGCAAGAGCCGCCTTATAGGACCATCAAACAACATCGTCAACACTTTAAATAACAGTTTTTTTCAAACGCCGTTCTTATGCGCAAATTTTCCCTAGAACCTGCAATTCCTGAGTTCCATAAATCGGCGGCCCGCCCATATTGAACGGGCATATTGAATGAGATGTACGGAAATAATCACTCTCCTCGAAACTCCGCTCATCATTCACAGAATCATGAGTTTCGCGTAACTTAAGGAAAAATTGAGGAATACTTGACAAAATTGCAATCTGACAGCATCTTTCGACGCGTCATTATGGTTAACAAGTTTTACATCAACATATTATTTATGGTGGGTCAACGAGTGCTGAAGAAAATGAAATCAGGCGCCAAATCAGGATTGATCGGCAAATCATTGCTGATACCTGTCATAACAATGATTGCCGGAGGCGCCGCAGGTGGCTTGCTGGTATCCACATTTCTTTCCGGTTCAGACGAACCCCCTGCCCAGGTCGCTAGCATGGAACAGGGGCAGGATGCACCATCAATAGTACAAGAAGCTGCCGCTTCCGTTAAACAAGATATCGACATTAACACAGCCGATATTCTCGAAAACAGCACTGAGGTGGTTGTCGCAGCCTATGCGCCGCCGACATCGGAGAGCCTGAACGAACTGACCAAGACTGTTTCCGTCAGCAAGGGTGATACATTAATGGCGGTCTTAACACGGGCCGGGGCCGATCGTAATGAAAGTCACGAGGCCATAACGGCCCTTAATGAAATTTTCGATCCACGCAGCCTGAAAATTGGTCAGGATGTGACGCTCTATTTCGGGAATACCGAATCTGGTCAGGATAGCAGCACAACAACGCCGGGACTCGTTCGGGTGTCATTGAAGGAAGATGTTGACCGTCAACTGGCCGCGGTACGCACACCAGGGGAAGGCTTTACCGCCCAGGAAACTATTCTGGAGCTTGACAGAAAAACGGTGAGGGCCGGTGGCGTGATCCAAAGCTCGCTTTTTTTGTCCGCAGCGCAGGCGGGTATTCCAACAAGGACCATTGTCGACCTTATCCGGATCTTCAGCTACGACGTGGATTTTCAGCGTGAGATCCAGCCCGGCGACAGCTTCGAAGTCTATTTCGAACGGTTCGCCGACGAGGATGGCCGGGTCCTGAAGGACGGCGCTATTCTCTGGGCCTCAATGACTTTGAGTGGCAAGGAATATTCTGTCTACCGGTTCAAAACGAGCGATGACGGCTTTACGGATTATTACAATGAACAAGGCCAAAGCGTTAAAAAGACCCTGATGCGTACGCCGATTGACGGCGCACGCCTCACCTCCGGTTTCGGTAAGCGTAAACACCCGACACTCGGTTACACCAAGATGCATCGCGGCGTCGATTTTGGCGCCCGAAGCGGAACGCCCATCATGGCGGCCGGTAACGGAACCGTTGAAATGGCGGCGCGCAATGGCGGCTATGGTAATTATGTCCGCATTCGACACAACAACGAATACAAAACGGCTTATGCCCATATGAAGAAATTCGGCAAGGGTATCCGCAAAGGCACCCGCGTCAAGCAGGGACAGATTATCGGTTATGTCGGCACAACAGGTCGCTCCACCGGGCCGCACCTGCATTATGAAGTGCACAGAAACAGCAAGCAGATCAACCCTCTCTCGGTCAAGTTACCGGCAGGCCGCAAGCTTGGTGGAAAAATGCTCGCGGCGTTTGAATCACACACCGGTGTAATCCGTCAGGAAATCGCCGGGGTCGAGCTGGAAACGCAATTGGCGAGTATCAAGGCGGAATAGCCTCAACTGACAGTAGGGGGCGACGACCTCAATCAAAAAAAGCGGCTGCCGAAGGGCAGGCCGCTTTTTCTTTATTCGTCAACCGATGCGGTTACGCCGCATCGGCCAGTTCGTTATTTATTAACAAACCATCTTCATTACTCGAAACCTTAACCGTTGAACCATCCGCAATACCGCCTTCGAGAATTTGCGTAGCCAGCGGATTTTGCAGGTACCGCTGGATAACCCGCTTCAACGGCCGTGCACCATAAACCGGGTCATAGCCGCGATTTGCAATCCATTCATAGGCGGATGGCTCCAGCTCCAGTTCAATCCGCCGCTCGGACAGCAATTTCTGCAGCCGCGTCAACTGAATATCGACAATGGCATTCATGTTTTCCCGGCTCAGCCGATGGAAAACAATCTGCTCGTCCAACCGGTTTAGAAATTCCGGCCGGAACGCGCCACGCACTGTTTCCATTACCTTGTGACGGACCAGTTCATCGTCCACATCATCTCCGCCTGAAAGATGTTCACTGCCGAGATTGGACGTCAGCACGATCAAGGTATTTTTGAAATCCACCGTCCGGCCCTGGCCATCGGTCAGGCGGCCATCATCCAGAACCTGCAACAGGATATTGAAGACATCCGGATGCGCCTTCTCGACCTCGTCGAACAAAATGACCTGATAGGGACGCCGACGCACGGCCTCCGTCACTACACCACCTTGGTCATAGCCAACATATCCAGGTGGGGCACCGATCAGGCGGGCCACACTGTGTTTTTCCATATACTCAGACATGTCAACGCGGAGTAAGGCATGTTCATCATCAAACAGGAAGCCCGCAAGCGCCTTGGTCAATTCCGTCTTACCAACCCCGGTCGGGCCAAGAAACAGGAATGAGCCAATAGGCTGGTTTGGATCCTGAAGTCCTGCGCGCGAGCGGCGAACCGCATTCGCGACAGCTGTCAATGCTTCCTCCTGACCAACAACGCGTTTGCGCAACTCATTCTCCATATTGAGTAGCTTCTCACGCTCGCCCGAAAGCATTTTATCAACTGGAATTCCAGTCCAGCGCGAAACGACGCCCGCGATATCCTCTTCCTTCACGCTGTCTCGCACGATGGAAGAGCCTTCCGTTTCTTCCGCTTCGGCAAGTTGCTTTTCAAGCTCGGGAATGGCGCCATAAGCCAGTTCACCGGCACGCTGCAGGTTACCCTGACGCTGAACTGTCGCCAGTTCGTTCCGCGCGGCATCCAGCTGCTCCTTCACATGCTGGGCGCGATTGAGTTTTTCCTTCTCCATCTGCCAGCTTTCCGTGAGGTCCGCAGATTGCTTTTCAAGTTCCACCAACTCCGTCTTGAGCTTTTCAAGCCGCGTTTTGGAGGCCTTGTCTGTTTCCTTCTCAAGTGCCGAGCTTTCGATTTTCATCTGTAATATCTTGCGATCCAGCTCATCCACCTCTTCAGGTTTGCTGTCGACCTCCATGCGGCGTCGACTGGCGGCCTCATCCATCAAGTCAATGGCCTTGTCTGGCAGGAAACGGTCCGTGATATAGCGGTTTGACAAGGTTGCCGCCGCGACAAGCGCGCTGTCGGAAATCTGAACCCCGTGATGGACTTCATACTTTTCCTTCAATCCGCGCAGGATCGAGATGGTATCCTCAACCGTTGGTTCCGAGACAAAAACGGATTGAAACCGCCGGGCAAGCGCCGCATCCTTCTCGATATATTTGCGATATTCATCAAGCGTCGTTGCACCGACACAGTGAAGCTCTCCGCGCGCCAGAGCAGGTTTCAAGAGGTTGGACGCATCCATCGATCCTTCCGCAGCGCCGGCACCAACCAGCGTGTGCAACTCATCGATAAAGAGAACAATTTCACCATCCGTTGAGGAGATATCCGACAGGACAGCCTTCAACCGTTCCTCAAACTCGCCGCGATACTTGGCCCCGGCAATCAACTGCCCCAGATCAAGGCTCATCAGCCTCTTGTCTTTCAGGCTTTCCGGTACGTCGCCGTTAACAATCCGGAGTGCCAAGCCTTCAATGATTGCTGTTTTACCAACGCCAGGTTCCCCAATCAAAACCGGATTGTTTTTCGTGCGGCGGGACAAAACCTGTATGGTGCGGCGAATTTCCTCGTCGCGGCCGATGACCGGATCAAGCTTGCCTTTGCGCGCCGCTTCCG
>JBBDJF010000054.1:0-27227 GCA_040880045.1 Sneathiella sp. | reverse complement strand
GGCGCGCATCAGTGCGGGCAGCATGTTCGTTCCCTGCGGCAGTTCCGTCATGTTGTACTGCGAGATCAGGCCGCAGACCGGCATCCGGGAATCGTCATTGAGCAGCGGCAGGACCGCCTCGAACACCTTGCCGCCAACATTCTCGAAATACACATCGATCCCGTCCGGGCAGGCCTTGGCGAGCTCTTCCTCGAATTCCGCGGATTTGTAGTTGAGGCAGGCATCGAAGCCAAGTTCATCGACGACATAGGCGCATTTATCCGCCGATCCGGCGATGCCGATGGCGCGACAACCCTTGATCTTGGCAATCTGGCCGACAACGCCGCCGACCGCGCCGGATGCCGCGGCAACGACAACCGTCTCGCCCGCCTGCGGCTTGCCGATTTCCAGTAACCCGTAATAGGCCGTCAGGCCCGGCATCCCGAGAACACCGACACCGGTTGAAATCGGCGCCCGCGCCGGATCGAGTTTCATCACGCCGGTGCCGTCGGACAGGCAATAGCTCTGCCAGCCGGTGGCGCACATCACATAATCGCCGACCTTGAACTGGTCATTATTCGATTGCTCGACAACGCCGACGCCGCCGCCGACCATGGTCTCCCCCACTTGCGCATTCGCGGCGTAGGTCTTCTCCGCGCCCATGCGACCCCGCATATAGGGATCGAGGGACATATAGATGACTTTCACGAGAATCTGGCCCGGGCCCGGTTTCGGGACCGGTGTTTCGACCAGATCGAAGTTATCCGCTGTCGGCTCCCCTTCCGGACGGGATTTAAGCAGTATCTGCTTGTTCATTCCTGACATCGTTATCGCCTTTCATTGCGTTGTTTTTATTCAATTTTATTACGCCGCCACTACCAGAATCGGTAAACAGCAGCGTCACGAGATCGGCTCGGTTGGAAAGGACGGCTCCCTGATTGATATATTGTTTGTCCGTTATCTCGTTTTTATCGACCGACAGCGGTTCCGCCAGTATCAGCGCCCTGCCCACCCGCCTGCTCGGTGATTGATTGCCCTGATTATAACGGCTGAGTTTCTCCTGAACAGCCTCAATCAGCGTTGGCGCCACAATCCTTTTGCCATCGGCGGAAACCATGCCCGGTTGATCCGTATATTTCTTCTGCATGGCCTCGGTCAGCAGGACGAGAATTCCGACCTCATCGCGGTCATGCCCGGCGATCACCACATCGCGGGCCAGCGGGTCAAGCGCGTCGATCAGGGAAAGCCGCAAGGAGCCGGTGCTGACCCATGTGCCGTTCGCAAGCTTGAAATCCTCGGCGACGCGGCCATCGAAGATCATGCCCTTCTCGGGCCTGTCAGGATCGACCCATTTCACCGCATCGCCGATGCAATAATATCCTTCTTCGTCGAAATACTGGTCCGTCAGGTCCGGGCGCTTGTAATAGCCCGCATGGACGTTCGGCCCCTTGATCCGGATTTCAAGTTTTTCCCCAACAGGCAGGATCTTGACCGTGATGCCGGGCGTCGGAACCCCGATCAGGCCGACCTTCTCGCTGTTCCAATGAACGGCGGTGCCGGTGCCGGTGGTTTCCGTCGCGCCCCAGCCGGTGCCGAAGGGAATGCGCATACCGGTATATTTGATGGCGAGCTGCTGCATCCGCTCGAACATTTCCTGCGACAGCGCCGCCCCGCCATACTGGCAGATTTTGACATTTTTGAAGAACGCATGACCGAGTTCCTGATCCTCTTCCATCTGGTCGGCGAGATAGCTGTAGGCCGCCGGGACCGTGCTGAAACGCGACGGTGAGATACGCTTCAGATTCTCGATTGTCCGGCCGAACAATCCCGGCGTCGGTTTTCCGTCATCCATGAACAAAGTGCCGCAAATCCTTGCAATACCGAAAAAATTGACATTGCCGCCATAGGTATGATGCCAGGGAAGCCAGTCGAGCACGCGGGTCGGGTCGTTTTCCGGATCCGGCGTCTCGGAGATATGTTCCAGCGTCTTCTGCGCCGCGCAGAGCATTTCGTGGGTATTGGGAACCGCCTTCGGCATCCCCGTCGAGCCGGAGGTAAAGAGGATTTTTGCCAGATCCGCACCCGTAACCGCCTCGAACGCCGCCTCTACCGCCGCCCTGTCCGGCGGGCCCAGCAAATCCGAAAACCGTTTGCCGCCATGGTCCTGCCCGGTGATCGTTATGATGTCCTTGTCCCGCAAATCAAGCGATTGAAGCGCGGCGGCGTAGGTATCCCCGTCATCGGTGAAGATCAGGCCCGGCTCCGTTAATTCCACGGCATATTTCAGCTTCGTGAAATCATTCCCCACCAGTGAATAGGACGGGGAAAGCTGCGTAACCGGTATGCCGACCTGCACCGCGCCCATCATCAGGACGGCATGGGCGAAGCTGTTGCCCGAAAGAATCATGACGGACTTGTCCGGTCCGTAACCCCTTGAAATCAGATAGCTACTGACCTGGTCCGCCTGTTCTTTCGCCGCGCGATAGGAGAGCTCCGGCCAGGCGTCATCGGGAGAGCATTTCACCAGAAAAGCCCGGTCCGGATAGCGCGCAGCGGCACGCCGCCAATAAGCCCCTATATTCGCTTCATAATTGCCAAGTTCGGTATTGCTTTTGATGATCCAGCTGCCATCGGCGTTGCGGCTGGCCGAAATATCCGGTGTTGGCCGGTCAAAGGACCGGAAAGGTATATTTGAAGGCATATTGGCAACAAGCTCCGGTTATTTTTTTGTTCTATTTATTGCGGCGGACTGTTATTGTAAGAATATTGACAAATTGTTGTCACAATAGCCAGCAGCAGACACGAAAAAAATAAAAAATTTAAAAGGTGAAGCGCGCATGGTTGATTCTACACAATTGACACTCACAACGGATCGAGCCAGCAAAAGAAAAGAAGAAAAGCGCAAGCGACTGCTCGCCGCTGCCCGCAAACTCTTTGTCAGCAAGGGATATCACGAAACCCGGCCGCAGGATATCGCCAAGGAAGCCGATGTTGCGCACGGGACTTTCTACAGCCATTACACGGACAAGCGTGAAATATTCATGGAATTCGCGAGCGGCGCACAGGAGGATCTGCACTCCTATGTCCATTCCCGGATTCCGGACGTTGACAGTTTCGAGGAGTATATCCGCCATAGCCTGACCGCCATTCAGGAATTCGCCGAACAAAACCCCGGGTTGTTGCGCTCCGCCCTCGTCGATACCAAGGTTTTCGATCCCACCGATTCCACCTCGAAGGAAGTGCGCAGCCGGTTCGCCGCCGGGTTTATCGCACAGCTCAGGAACGGCCGCCTGAACGGGGAGCTGTATGAGGATATCGACCCGGACCTGATCGGCCATGCGATGATGGGGCTGATCCAGTTCTCCGCCCCGATGGCCTATCGCAAGGGACAGAGCCGCCAGGAATATGTCGACCATTTGAGCCGCTTCCTGACGCGGGCACTGGTGAAATCCCCCAAAACCCTCTGATCCTCAGCCCCAAGGGCCTTTTCGGGGAGTTTCCGTCTTATCCGCTCCATCCGTATAGGGTATGGCACCGTGCCGTGCCCGAGGGACATTCCGGCGGCTGGCGGGCCGGGTTCTGCCGGGCATGACGGCCATCGCCATCTCTTTCAGCCGCTCGACGCGGTTCGCCGTTGACGGGTGGGTTGAGAACAGATTGTCCGCCCGTTTTCCATTGAGAGGGTTGATGATGAACAGGCTGGCCGAGGCCGGGTTTTTCTCGGCCTGAACATTTTCGATCCCGCGGGCACTTTTCTCCAGTTTTTGCAGGGCACTCGCCAGCCATGCTGGATTGCCACAGATTTCACTGCCGGTATGATCCGCGGAATATTCCCGCGTCCGGCTGATCGCCATCTGCACCAGCATCGCCCCCAGCGGCGCCAGTATCATGATCGCCAGCATGCCGATGAACCCGCCCCGGCTGTCGCGATTGCCGCCGAAGAAGAACGCGAAATTCGCGAGCATGCTGATCGCGCCCGCAAGCGTTGCCGTGACCGTCATGGTCAGGGTATCGCGGTTCCTGATATGCGCAAGTTCATGGGCGATGACACCGGCAAGTTCCTCCTTGCTCAGGATTTTCATCAGGCCGCTGGTCACCGCGACCGCCGCATTTTCCGGGTTGCGCCCCGTGGCGAAGGCATTGGGCTGCGGATTGTCCATGATAAAGACCTTCGGCATCGGCAGTTCGGCCCGCATCGCCAGTTCGGTTACCAGCTGCACCAGCGCGGGCGCTTCACTCTCGCTCACCTGCCGCGCGCCGTACATCTTGAGCACCATCTTGTCGGAATTCCAGTAGGCGAAACCGTTCATGCCGATGGCAATGACAAGGGCGATGATCATGCCCGTGGTGCCGCCAATCATGAACCCGACGCCAAGAAAGAGCGCGGTGATCGCGGCAATCAGTAACCCGGTCTTGAAATAGTTCATGGCGTATCCCTAAACATACCCTCGCGGGCGTGTCCTATATGTATTGGGAAATGGCGGCAGATCAAGACGTTGGCGCATCCCGGCTGGCTGAAAATTTGCAAGTGCCGCCTAATGCGCCGCGGCAACCTCTCCTTCAGTAATCAGCTTCTTTATGGCGGCAACGGCATCCGCGCCCCTGGCGCCATCGGGACCGCCTGCCTGCGCCATGTCGGGACGGCCACCGCCACCCTTGCCGCCCAGCGCCTCGGACCCGGCGCGGACAAGATCCACGGCACTGAGCTCGCCCGTCAGGTCATCGGTGACGCTGACAACGATCGACGCCTTGCCGTCGTTATTCGCGATCAGCACGATAACGCCGCTTTTCAGCTTCTTCTTGATCTCGTCGGCCATGGGTTTCAGGTCTTTCGGCGGCACGTCACTTAGCAGCCGCGCCATCAGGGAGATATTCCCGACCTTCTCCGCCTCTTCCGCCGGACCACTGCCGCCGCTCACCAGCTTCTTGCGCGTATCGGCCAGTTCCCGCTCAAGCCGTTTACGCTCGTCCAGCAGATGATGGATACGCGGCGCCAGCTCATTCGGGGAGATTTTCAGGCTGGAGGCTGCCTCAGCCAGCATTCTTTCGCGCTCATTGACATAATCGAGCGCGGCTTCGCCCGCGACCGCCTCGATCCGGCGGATACCGGCGGCAAGCCCGCCTTCGCTGACGATCTTGAGGAAGCCGATATCGCCGGTGCGCGCGACATGGGTGCCGCCGCAAAGCTCCGTCGAATACTCCCGGCCCGCGCCCTTGATTTCATCCAGCCCGCCCATGGAAACAACGCGGACTTCATCGCCGTATTTCTCGCCGAACAGCGCCATGGCCCCGGCCTTGATCGCCTCCTCCGGCGTGGTCAGATGGACGGCGACATCGGCATTGATGCGGATGCGGTCATTGACCATTTTCTCGACGGCCCGGAGTTCCGCCTCCGTCATTGGCTTCTGATGGGAGAAATCAAAGCGCAGGCGATCCTCCGCCACCAGTGAACCCTTCTGCGTGACATGGTCGCCAAGGGCCTGGCGCAGCGCTTCATGCAGCAGATGGGTTGCCGAGTGATGCGCCCGGAGCTTTGCCCGGCGGCGCGTATCGACATGGGTTTCAACAACATCTCCGGATTTCAGCGCGCCATTGGCAAGCCGTCCGATATGGATGACGAGATCCTGCTTTTTCTGGGTGTCGGTGACGACCATCTCGAACCCGCCCGGCGCTTTCAGGGTTCCGTGGTCCCCCTGCTGACCGCCGGATTCGCCATAGAAGGATGTCTGGTTGAGGACAACCATCAGATCAGTTCCAGGTGTGTCGGCTTCGCTCACTTCCTTACCATCGACAATGAGGGCCTGCACCTTGCCTTCGGCGGTCTCGGTCTGGTAGCCAAGAAATTCTGTCGCCTCGAGACGTTCACGCAGATCGAACCAGAGCTGATCCGTCGCGGTATCACCGGAGCCGGACCAGGCGGCGCGCGCGGCTTCCTTCTGCTTTTTCATGGCGGCATCGAACCCGGCTTCATCCAGCTTCCGGTTCTGCCCGCGCAGGATATCCTTCGTCAGGTCGAGCGGGAAGCCGAAAGTGTCATAGAGCTTGAAGGCGACATCGCCGGGCAATGCCTCGGAACTGCCGAGTTTTTCCGTCGCATCGCCCAGCAGCTTGAGCCCGCGATCCAGCGTCTGCTTGAACTGGTTTTCCTCGACTTTCAGCGTTTCGGTGATCAGTGATTGCGCCCGTTGGAGTTCGGGGAAGGCATCGCCCATCTCATCGACCAGCGTCTGCACCAGTTTGTAGACCATCGGCTCCGTCGCGCCCAGAATATGCGCATGGCGCATGGCCCGGCGCATGATCCGGCGAAGCACATATCCCCGACCCTCGTTCGACGGCATCACCCCGTCCGCCACAAGGAAGGCGGAGGAGCGCAGATGATCGGCGATCACCCGGTGGGAGACCTTGAATTCCCCATCCGCCGAAACCCCGGACGCCTCGGCCGAAGCCTCGATGATATGGCGCATCAGGTCGATATCGTAATTGTCATGCTTGCCCTGAAGCACCGCCGTCACCCGTTCCAGCCCCATGCCCGTATCGATGGACGGACGCGGCAGGCTTTCGCGGCGGCCATCGGCAAACTGTTCGAACTGCATGAAGACGAGGTTCCATATCTCGATAAAGCGGTCACCATCCTCATCGGGACTGCCGGGCGGTCCGCCCGGGATGTGGTCCCCGTGATCGAAGAAGATTTCGGAACAGGGCCCGCACGGCCCGGTGTCGCCCATCGACCAGAAATTATCCGACGTCGCGATACGGATGATCCTGTCTTGCGGAAGCCCGGCGATTTTCTTCCAATGCTCCACGGCCAGTTCATCATCATGATAGACGGTGACGAGCAGCTTGTCCTTCGGAAGGCCGAATTCCTTTGTCAGCAAATTCCAGGCAAGCTCGATCGCCTGATCCTTGAAATAATCGCCGAAGGAGAAATTCCCCAGCATCTCGAAAAAGGTGTGGTGACGCGCGGTATAGCCGACATTCTCAAGATCGTTATGCTTGCCGCCCGCGCGGACGCATTTCTGCGTCGTCACCGCGCGGTCATAGGGGCGCTTTTCCTGGCCGGTGAAAACATTCTTGAACTGCACCATGCCCGCATTGGTGAACAGCAGGGTCGGGTCGTTCCGCGGCACCAGCGGCGAGCTTTCGACCTTTTCATGACCATTCTTTGCGAAATAGTCGAGAAAGGAGCTGCGTATTTCTTTTGTCGTACTCATTTTGCCAATTCCGTTCACCTAGCCGGGTAAATACGGCATATCATGCCGCACTGATGCGGCTTTTTACCGCGCCCGACCTTGCCTGTCCAGTTGGATTGCCCTAGCAAAGCATGGACGAGCCTGATATTGATCAAGTAATCTTTTATACCGAATGAACAATAATAATAACATGGAACCGATAGCGTGACACTTATTGACAAAGACCCCGCAACCGCAATTGACCTGATCAAAGCCGGATTTGAAACGGCGGGTTATATTTGCGATCGCCATATCGCCACCTCCATCTATCTGTCGCAGAAGCTGGATAAACCAATCCTTGTCGAAGGGCCGCCGGGCGTCGGCAAGACGGAACTGGCCAAGGCGGCCTCGGAAATCCTCGGAGCGCCGCTGATCCGGCTGCAATGCTATGAGGGGCTCGACGAATCGAAGGCGCTCTATGAATGGAAATACGGCAAGCAGCTTCTCTATACCCAGATCCTGAAAGAGAAACTCGGCGATCTCCTGGAGGATGCCGTCGGGCTGGAGCAATCCATGGAGAAGCTGCACCAGTTCGGCGACAGCTTTTATTCCGAAAAATTCCTGGAGGCGCGGCCGCTTCTGCAGGCCTTGCAATCGGAGGTCAAAACCGTCCTGTTGATTGACGAGATCGACAAGTCCGATCATGAGTTTGAGGCGTATCTGCTTGAAATTCTCTCGGACTACCAGATTTCCGTCCCCGAGATCGGGACGATCAAGGCGCGGACGAAACCGCTCGTCTTCCTGACCAGTAACAACACCCGTGAGATGAGCGACGCGCTGAAGCGCCGCTGCCTGCATCTCTACATCCCCTTCCCCGATGCGTCGCTGGAACGGCGGATTATCCAGACGCGGGTGCCGGAACTTGAGGAAAACCTCAGGAACCAGCTCGTATCCTTTGTCCAGCAACTCCGGACACAGGATCTGAAAAAGCTCCCCGCCGTCAGTGAGACGATTGACTGGGCCCGTACGCTCCTGCTCCTCCATGCGGACAAGCTGGAGGTTGACCTGGTGCGCAACACGCTCAACATGCTGCTGAAATTCGAGGAAGACATCGACAATATGCATAGCGAAGTGCCGAAATTCATAGCCGTGGCGCAAAAAGAAGTCCGCTGATGGACAAGCCGCTCGCCGATTTTGTGGAGATGCTGCGCTATTCGGATGTTCCCGTCTCGATATCCGAAAGCATCGATGCCGCCGAAACCGTGCGGATTTTCGGCTATAAGGATCGCGATCTGCTGAAAACCGCGCTGGCGCAGGTCATGGCGAAAACGGTGGAGGAGCATGAGAGTTTCGACCGCTGCTTCGATGAGTTTTTCAGCTACAACATCAACCCGGACCTGGCGCCGGACAGCGAAGAAGAGGAAGAAGAAAATCCTTCGTCAGACGAGGCGCAATCCGATCTGCCCGAAGGTGAAGCGAATGATAACGAGGCGGCGCCGGGCCCTGCCTCCGGCGGCGGCGAAGGCGGCGGCGGTCTGTCGGGCGAGCAATCGAGCGGACCGGCGACCTCGCTTCTTGATCTTCTGGAGCAGAACGACCGGACCGAGCTTGCCATGGCGATGACGGCGGCGGCAAACGCGGCCAATCTTCGCAACATCGTCCTGATGACGCAACGCGGCCTCTATACCCGCCGGATCATGGAGGGGATGGGCCTCGATCAGGTCAACAAGGAGATTTCACGGCGGAACAAGGACGGCGATACCGAGGGCGCGGAACGGCTGAATGAACGGCTTGAACTGCTGTTCGATTCGGTCCGCGATATGGTCGAGCGGCAACTGGCCCTCACCAGCAGCGGCAAGGCCAAACAGTTCCGTCAGGATATCCTGAAGAATGTCCGTCTTTCCAATATCGAGCAGCGCGACTTCAAGCATATGCGCGACCTTGTCCGGCGGATGGCGAAACGGCTGACGGATATGAATTCGCGGGTGCGCAAGGTGAAGAACCGCGGCCATCTCGATATCCGCAAGACGATGCGGCGCAACGTCGCCTATGACGGCATCCTGTTCGAAACCCACTGGAAGCAAAAGCACAAGGACCGACCGAAAGTCATTGCAGTCTGCGATGTGTCCGGCTCCGTCGCGGCGGTCGCGCGCTTCCTTCTGCTGTTTCTCTACAGCCTCAATGAAGTGCTGCCGAAGGTCCGATCCTTCGCCTTTTCCGGCACTTTGGGCGAGGTCACCGATCTATTCGATCGCTACGGCCCGGAGGAGGCTGTGCCGAAGGCCATCGAGGAATTTGGTGGCCGGTCGACGGATTACGGTCAGGCGATGGTGGATTTGAAAGAACTCATCTTCGATGAGATCGACAACAAGACAACCGTGATCTTTCTCGGCGACGGGCGTTCCAACGGCTCCGATCCGCGCGCCGACATCCTCAAAGAGATCAAGCAGCGAGCAAAGCGGGTTATCTGGCTCAATCCGGAGAGAAAATCGATCTGGGGATCAGGCGATTCGGAAATGCCGCGCATCGCCCCATACTGCACCACCGCCGAGACCTGCAATTCGCTGAACAAGCTGGAACTTATTATTCGTGATCTGCTGAAAAGCAGCTAAACTGTCGTTTTGCCGGTCCCGGAGGATTTCCTGAATGTTTGCCGACGTTTCAACCCCGCTCCTCATCGGCCTGATCGCGGCGCTTGCGGGCACCGGCATTATCGGCGGCGTACTGGCGGGGTTGCTTGGTGTTGGCGGCGGCATCGTTATCGTGCCGGTCCTCTATAACCTGCTGCCGTTCTTCGGCGTCGAGGACGATATCCGCATTCATGTGGCCATCGGCACCTCGCTCGCGGTGATCATCCCGACCTCCATCTCCTCCGCCTATTCCCATTACCGGAAAGGGGCAATTGATCTGGCGCTCCTCAGGAGCTGGGGGCCGGTCATCTTTATCGGTGTCGTTATCGGGACCGTCGTCGCCAGCTTTTCCGACGCCGACGTCCTCACCCTCGTCTTTGCGGTGCTGGCCCTTGTCGTCGCCGCGAACATGGCGTTTCGTCCCGATAATATACAAATTGCCTCCGGGCTGCCGAAAACACCGTTCAAGGAGATGATCGCGCTTTTCATCGGCGGCTTTTCCGCCATGATGGGCATTGGCGGCGGCACCTTTACCGTGCCGATCCTGACCCTGTTCAATTACCCCATCCGCAAGGCCGTCGGCACCGCCGCCGCTATTGGGCTGATCATCGCTGTGCCGGGGACAATCGGATTCCTTGTCTCCGGTCTCGAAGTTGAAAATCTCCCGCCCGGCAATGTCGGCTATGTCAATATTCTGGGTTTTCTGGTGATCTTTCCCATGGCCGCCCTCTTTGCGCCGCTCGGCGCCCGGATCGCCCACAGGATCAATGCCGGCCTGCTGAAAAAGACCTTCGCCTTCTTCCTGTTCGCCACCTCGCTTCGCATGTTCTACAGCCTGTACGGATAATGCCGGGCACCCCGTCATCCGCACCGCCCTTCGCCCTTCGCGATCTGGAATGGGTGATCACCTCTCCGTTTTTATTGACGGACCGTCCGGAGCCGAACCTCGCCGATCATCCGGAAACAGGTGCGCTTCTGGATCGTCTCACGGCGGACCCGGCGCCGCTCCTCGATCATCTGGCGGCGGCTTCCCGTCTCAATCTCGGACGCTATTTCGAGCAGCTGGTGATTTTCTGGCTCGGCAACCTTCCTTCGGTCGAGATCATCGGCAGCAATATCAGGATCTACCGGGAAAAACGCAGCCTTGGTGAACTTGATCTGGTTTTCATCCATGGCGGCAAAGCCTATCACTGGGAACTCGCCATCAAATATTATCTTAATATCGGATCGGGACGGAAGGAGGCTGATTTCGTCGGCCCCCGGCGGCAAGACACCCTCGCACGCAAGCTGGGCCGGATGTATGACCATCAACTCGCCCTGCCGATGCGGTCCGAAACGCGGGACGTTCTTGACGGGCTTGGAATTGGCGACATCACCTCCCACCCCTGGGTCAAGGGCTGCCTGTTCCATCCGTTGGACGATGGCGCGCGGCAGGTTCCGGCGCGGATTGCAAAGAGCAGCCTGAGCGGAGATTGGCTGACAATTGGCGATCTGAAAGGCAATCGCCTGTCGGACTTCAACCGTTTCCTGCGGCTTGAAAAGAAACGCTGGATAACCCCCGGCTTCTATCTTGAAGAAACCGAAACCGGCGGATCAAACGAGCTTGCCGGACTGCTGGAGCGGCAATTTCGCTCACATCCGGCACCCGAGCTGGTCGCCCTGTTTGAGCCCGGCGACAAGGCTTTCCTTGACAACGCCAGTCGGTATTTCATCGCCCCTGATGGATGGCCGACCTCACCCCGGAAAGCGGACAATAGTCAGGAAGCGGGCGATTGACAGGACGGCGTTGCTCAATCCGGTTGCGTCCGTCACCGCAAAATAATGCCCGGTCGTCGAGGCACAGCTTTGCAAAATGCTGGACGTTGTCTCCGGGGCGAGATAATCGATTATATAAAGGCGGATGCCGTTCTCCTTCATCCGCGCACAAGTATCCGCCAATCGCGTATTCTCCGTCATATCGCTGGCCGCCGAACTCACCAGCAGAAGCGCGATTTTCTCGATTGCCGTGTCATCATAGGCTGCCGGGATAGTGTTATCACCGGTCCAGAGGCCCTGCCATTGCGGCGATAATAACCGCTCCGCCCAGAGCGTTGCCCGGCCATAGGCCGCATCGCCATTACCGCCAAGGGTGTTGATACCGGTCAATAGCGCCGCCGCCTCCCCCAGCGGCAAGACCCGCTCCGGACGGCACTCATCTGTCGTTATATTGGTAAAATGCGGCAGGCCCGTCAGCACATCGATCTCCGATGACAGGCTGAGGACGAGCGGAAACGGAGCGATGCCCGGCGGCGTGTCATCCTCGCCCGGCGCCCCGGCGCGCGGTGCGACGCACCATCGATCCTCGGCGAGCGGGCCGATCCATTCCGTTGTTCCCGGAATGAGGGGTGGCAGGCTCATGGGCCAGCTCCCGGTTGCCGTCCAGTCCGAATGCGGCGCGATATTGACCATGGCGTTGCCAAAGGGAACAAGGCCCCATCTGATCCCATCAGTTTGCGGCACTTGCGCCTCCATCGCGGAAATGAATGTCGTCGCGGCGGCCCTCACCTCCGCCAGTCGACCGGAGTTTTCTATCGCGTCCGAGGCTTCAAGGATGAGGACGAGCTCGGCCTCCGGCATTTCCTGACGGGCGGTTATGCGCGCCGAAACCGTCACATCGTCCAGGAAATTCAGCGCCCGGAGCAACGTCGTCGGGACTGTCACGCTGCTCTCGACCGTCACTTCCCCGCTCTCCATATCCGGCGTGAGGCTGACCATCGGCAGCGCAGGTGCATCGCTTTCATAGCTCAGCAGATTACCGCCGCCGAAATTCGCCCGCACAACGTCCGTTGTCAACTGGGCCAATGCTGAAGCTTCGAGAAAATGAAGGTTCTTTGCGGCGGCGACCGAGGCCATTTCCGTGGCAAGGGCAAGTCGCGACTTGGCGGCGAAGAAACGCGAGACATCTATGGCGAAGGCGATACCGCCAATCACGATAAACAGCGCGAGCGTGAAAATGAGCAGGGCCGCCCCCTCCTCGGACTGCCTGAAACGGGAGAACAGACCAGCGCGCATCTGCTATTCCAGGCTTCGGATGGCCGCTTTCCGGCCAACGGCAAAGGCCCGTCCGTGGATCGTGAAATCGGCAACACTCAGGAAGCCGGACAGGAAAAATCCCGCCGTTGGCGTTGTGCAGAGATCGACCTGAACGAAATGCAGCAATCCGGTCGCGGTCATGCCTTCCCCCGGCGCAAATAAAACGGGATCGGCAGGCGCGCAGTCCTCACCCCCATTGCCCCGGTTGCGGACCCAGATAACCGTTGAGGATGACCCTGGATCAATCTCCACCGCCTTTATATCGAGCCGGATTTGCGCGGGAAATCCGCTTCCGTCAATCAGGCCCGCCGCAGCGGCGAGAGCCGTATCGAAATCAGCTTCATCCAGCATCGGGCGCAGGGAAATATCATCTGCGAGCAAAGCCGCCACCCGGTCCGTCGCGCGGGTCAGCTGGACGATATTTGCCAGCGTCACGCCCGCGAGCAGCAGGAACAGGATCGCCGGCACGATCAACGCCACCTCCACCACCACGCTGGCCCTTTGATTGATGATTAGATTATTATTATTCAAACTGTTAGCGGCCATTCTTCACAACCACAATTGAGGATTGGGTCACGTCGCCCGCCTCATAAACAAGACTTGCAAAAGGCGTTATCAGCGGAACCGCATAGTCAAGGCGTATGGCAACGACTTCTTCCGGCCAGGCAATAAGCCCGCCGCCGTCCGCTGCTGTATTACTCACCAGTGCCAAGAGGTTTTCATAAGGAATGACCGACAGTTCAAGGCGGGAAACATCGAGCAGTCCACCGGCCATTTCCGGAGCAAGGCCGGACAGCCGGGCCTGAAGCGCTGCCTCTGTCATGACGGACCGCATCGCCGGGGTCGTCTCAAACTTCATGCCGTTTGAGAGCTCCACGCCCAGCTGATCGACCAGACCGCGCGCCAGCAGGACCCGGCTGACGTCGATCACCCCGAAGATGAGGGCAAAGACGAGCGGCAACAGGATGGCAAGCTCAACGGCCAGTGATCCCCGCTCATCGTGTAAGTTCGCGCCTTTCCTGATGGCTTTCCGTGTCATGAGACAGTCTCATCCGCCGTGCGCGGCCCGAGGAGAAGGCGCCGCAGCAGTCTCTTGTCCGCCGTCCGCCGGATCAACTTGTAGAATTTGAGGTTATTCTCCGCCGTCGGCAGGTCGAGATCGAGCTTCGCGATCCGCGCCGCCGCCGCCTCATCCCCCGCAAGACCGTACGCCATGGCCAGATTCTGGCGGATAACCGCCGTTGACTGCGGAGTGAAGGCGAGCGGCGCGAGAGAGCTGATTGCCGCGTCATAATTGCCTTCCATCAGGTAGGAAAGCGCGAGATTATTCAATAGGCCGGGATCATCGGGCTTGATGCTGAGGGCGGCGGCATAAAGCGCCCGCGCCTTTTCATGCTCTCCCGCCATATCGAGCGCGATGCCGCGCCCGCTCAAGCCCTCGATATTCTTCTCGTCAATATCGATGCTTTTGGCGAAGTAAATCTCGGCGGTTTCCGGACGGTAAAGGAACAGATGCGCCCGGCCAAGCCCGAGATAAGGCCGGACATCCTCCGGCGTCAGCGCCTCCAGATTCTCGAACACGGTCACGGCTTCCTGCGGGGCCCCGGCCTTGAGGTAGGTCTCCCCCAGACGATAGAGAACCGCCTCGTCGAACCGGTTCTTGGTGAGGATTTTCTGATATATATCAATCGCCGCCGGAAAATTGCCGGAGGTGACGGAAATATCCGCGATCTTGAGCGCCCGCTCCCGCGCGGCCTTGTCCCCGAATAAATTCTGCGCCTCCAGGTCGCCGCCCGGCAGGGCGCAGCCCGAGACAAGCACGGCAACAAAGGCAAGAAGGCATAGTCGATACGGCATGTTATCCTCCAATCGTGCGCATCATCAGCGCAAAGCCGGGCCCGGCAGAGATAGCCACAACCGGCGGCAATATAAAAAGAATAAGCGGAACGCTGAGGAGCGCGGGCATCCGCGCCGCACTGTTTTCGAGCTCCAGAATGGCGGTTTTCCGGTTTTCCATTGCGACCGCCTTCAACGCGCCGGTGATTGACGTGCCATACCGCTCGGACTGGCGCAGCGACAGGACGAGATATTTCAGGCTTTTGGACGCCGTACGGTCAGCCAGATTGGTCAGCGCCATGGATTTATCGGGCAGGATGCGAAGCTCGCTGAGGGTGATCTTCATCTCTGCGGCAACTTCCGGGGAAAACGGCTCCAGCCCCTCAATGGTGCGAACAAGCGCGACTTCCAGTGTCAATCCCGCCTCGACACAGAGGATGAGCAAATCGATCATGTCCGGCATCGCCCGTTCAATCCGCTGTCTTCTCCGCCTGATCCGGAATTCAAGCAGGATATGGGGCATGAAACTCCCGCCGATCCCCGCCGCGACAACGATGGCGGCCGTTAGCGCGAGGCCGGACTGGTCCGCCATGAAAAAATCAAGAAGAAGCGCCGCGAGGAACGCCGCTATACAGAAGAAAGCAATCCGCGCGACCTGAAACGACCGCTGGCTTCTTCCGGGGTCATATCCGGCGCGGACCAGCCGCCGATGCAGACCATGATTACCGGAAAAGAAAAAAAGGAACGAGAGCCTTTTCCTGTCTGCGCCGGATCCCGGCTCTGCCTGCTTCTCAAGGTTGATCCTGGGCGGTGTATCCTGCTTTATACGCGACAGCGGCTTTTCAAGAAGGAACCCCTCAAGACGGCGGTCGATGATCTCGGTTTTTCTCGCGCGGAGGGCGGCAACAAAGAGCGTGGCCGCCAGAACGACGCACAGCGTAATCATCACCAGCAGTAAAATCTCTTCGCTCATTTCAATGTCCCCAGCAGGCGGGAGATAATAAAGAATCCCGCGATGATGCTGATCGAGGAATAGATCAGCAGGTTCTGCCCGAGCGGATCAATGAAGAGAAAGTCGAGCTGTTCCCGGTTAGTGATCGACATGATCAGCAGGATCACCCCCGTAACCCCGGTGACGATACGGGCTGACATCCGCGCCTCCGATGTAAGGGCCTGCGCCTTCAGGGCCTGCGTCCGCCGATCCCGGAGCACCTGCGCCAGGTTTTCGAGGACTTCCGCATATTGCCCGCCGGTCCGCCGTTGCAGGATCAGGGTCGTCGCCATGAATTGCAGCTCCTTCACCCGGGCGGTGCGGACGGTGGCATCAAGCGCGGTTTCAAGATCGATGCCGATTGCCAGCTTCTCCGCGAGAACACGGAACGATCCACCGGTCGGCTCCGGCATTTCCCGGGCGATAACCTGAAAGTTTTCCTGCAGGGTCATGCCGACACGGGCGCCGCGGATAATGATATCGATGGCTTCGGGCAGCTGCTCGACAAAGCGCCGTTGCCGCACCCTCTTTCGATAGAGCTGGACGGCAACGATCGCGGCGGCAACAGCGCCAAGCCCGATGAGGACGCCAAGGGTGGCGAGGGGAAATTCCGTCAGGGCAATGGCCAGAGCCATGCCGCCTGCGATCATTGCCAAAAGCAGGGGTATGAGTTTGGATTTGAGTCTTGCCCACCATCCGCGATCCGCCGTCTCCGCCGTATAGAGCGTTTCCCTTTCCGGCAGCGGCGAGAGCGGCGGCGTCTCTCCCTCCTCCTTGAGCAAGCCAGAAAGCCGCACGGTCAGTTCCCGGTTTCTCTTGCCCATCTGCCGATGAAGGAAAAACAGCAGGGCCATACCGCTCAGCAAAAAGATACTGAAGGCCGCCAGGGGAAACCAGCTTGCGGCGGGCCATGGGACAAGCTCCGGCATCATGAGAAGAGAGCCTCTTTGAGATCCGCGAGAAGTCCTAATTTTGCGACTTTTTCCTCAAAATGCGGGCGCGCGCCGGTATACTGAAAGCCGGAAGCGCCGATTTTTTCGCCCTCCGGTCCATCTCCCGTATATTCAAACAGCGCCTGGCTCGTAATCACATCGCCTTCCAGGGCGACGATCTCCGATATGTTGCGGATGAACCGCTGCCCGGTCGGGCCCCGCTCCACATGGATGACGAGATCGAGGGCGCTGGCGATCTGCTGCCGTGCCCCGCGACTCTGGTAATTCGCAAGGCTGGACAGCATCAGGTTTTCAAGGCGCAGCAGCGCATCGCGGGCGCTGTTGGCATGAATGGTCGACATCGAACCGTCATGGCCCGTGTTCATTGCCTGCAACATGTCGTAGACTTCCGCGCCGCGTACCTCGCCGATGATAATGCGGTCGGGTCGCATCCTGAGGCTGTTGCGGAGGAGGTCACGCTGCGTTACCTCCCCACTGCCCTCGCTGTTTCGCTGGCGTGTTTCAAGGCTGACCACATGCGGGCGCTGCAGGGCGATTTCCGCCGCATCCTCGATGGTGACAATCCGCTCATTCTCATTGATCAGGCCGGAAAGCGCATTCAGCAGGGTTGTCTTTCCCGATCCGGTCCCGCCGGAAACCAGGATATTCAGGCGGCAGCGCGCCGCGATCTTGAGGAAACGGTTCATCGCCCTGGAGAAGGAACCGCCCGCGCACAGCTCATCCAGCCCCATGACGTCTTTCGAGAATTTCCGTATCGAGATAATCGTGCCGTAAACGGAGAGCGGCGGCGCGATGACGTTAACGCGGCTGCCATCCTTCAGCCGGGCATCGACCATGGGGTTCGCCTCATCCACCCGGCGCCCGACGGAGGCCGCGATCCGCCGCGCGACTTCCAGCACATGCGTATCATCGCGGAATTTATAGCTGGTGAGTTCAAGCCGCCCGGATCGCTCCACATAGACGGTGTCCGGCCCGTTCACGAGAATATCCGTCACCTTCGGATCACCGAGAAGAGCCTCGATCGGACCGATGCCGACAATATCGTCAAACAGCTCGCGCGCGATGGCGCTCTGTTCCTTGCCGTTGACCTGCAGCTTTCCCTCATCGACGATCTTCGAGACCGCCTCGGTAATCCTTAACGAGAGCTGCTCCGGCGCCATGCTGGAGGCGGCAGTCGGGTCAATGCGATTGTAGAATTGCTGCCGGACCCGCTCGACCAGCTCGGCGGGCACGATAAACTCCCGCTCTTTTGCGGGTGCCCGACTGACGAAGTCGTCTTCCGCCTCGGCCAGTCCGCCTGTTTGACCCATGTTGGGTTTGCGGCCAAACATCTCACCCTCCCATCAGGCTGGAAAGCCAGCCGAGACGGCGCGCCGGTTCTTTCTGGCCGACAAGTTCCCCGGCCAGCCGGAGATAGGCATTGGTTACCGGAGATTTACGGCGGGCAACCGGTGCCCCGTTGAGACTGGCGAGAGCAAGCTTTTTCCTGTCGAAGGGGATGATGATATCAACCGGATGGTCGATGAAGCGCGATATGTTATCAAGCGGGATATCATCACTGCCGCCGGATCGTGCCCGGTTGAGAACGACAAGCGTTTTATGGGAATCCGCCTCCGTGTCCAGCCGCTTCAGGATACGCGCGACATCGCGGACAGCGGCCAGCGTCGGGTCCAGCACCAGCACCCGCACATCGGCGGATCGCAGCACCTTCATGGCGACCGCGGGTTGGCCGCGATCGACATCCTGGATAATAAAATGAAACCGGCTCCGTAAATGCTGCATCAATGCGGAAACGGCAACTTCGTCATAATCCTGCATCGATGCGAGATCGCATACCGAGGCGAGAAGCTTGAGCTTTTCCTCTCCGTCCAATATGGCGCGATCGACGAAGACATTATCGATACGATCCGGGTTAGTGAGCAGTTCGGCAAGGCCTGAGGAAGGCTCCAGCCCCATTTCAAGCGCAAGGCTTCCACTTTTCAGATTGAGATCGGCAAGGACAACATGACGGTTATGGACGTTGGCGAGAAGCCAGCCCGTATTGAACACGGTCGTCGTCGCCCCGACCCCGCCCCGGACACCATAGACCGCGATGGTTTTGCCGGTGCGCGGGTCCGCCCCGCGCGCAGCGCCCTGTCCACTTGCCCGCGCAACGGCCTTATAGAGAAGGTCGGAAGGAACCGGCTTGACCAGATAGTCCGTCACCCCGATATCGATCAGGTCGCGATAAAGCCCGACATTGTCCCGCGTCCCCAGGACCACCACATTGACCCGCGGCGGGCTGATATCCGCAAGGCCCTGCAAATCCGAGAGCGGCAGAGGCGTGTTGGAAATATCGACAATCAGCACCTCCGGCATTGATTTCGTTTCATATTCCCGGATGGCGTCCTGAACGGAACCCCGGGTAATCCGGGCCCTGTCATAACCCCATTTCGAAAGCAGGTCTTTAAGCTGCCTTTCCGTTTCCCGGTCCGCCACAAACGCCGCCGCGGAAACAGCCGGGCTGCCGGTTACGGGAAAGGTCACGATCTCCGGAGACTGCCGGTTTGTCATTGGATGCGCCTCCCTAGTTATTTTGCTGAGGGAACGGGGTGGGATCGGCGTTCTGCCATATTGTCACCGCCTTGACATCGGGCCCGGCAAGGGGCGCCGCAAGCGGTCGGCCATAATGCCAGTCTGCCGGACGAGCGAGGCTGAGCATCCGGTTACGCTCGACCGCACAGCCGAAACCCGGCGATGTCAGGGCGATATGATCGAGTTTACGAAACTCCAGATCGGTGCCGCAATTAGCGAGGCGGTAATAATAATATGTCACCTCAACCGTCAGGGCCGGACCCTTCGGGTTCGCCGTTGTCGGCCTCAGCTCGATATCGCTTGATCGCGCCAGTCCCGATTGCTGCAGCATATCAAGGAGCCGGGGCTCATCGAAACTGTCGCCACTCGGCCGGAAGCTGACATATCCCGGCGGATCAAGGGCAAGGTCGCGCAGGAAATCCGGCAGTGACAGCCCGTCATGCGCCCTCATTTCCGTATCATTTCCCGTTTGCGTGAAACTGATATGATAGCTTTTACTCTCGATATCGTTTTTCGACTGGCTCGCGGTTAAGACGCTCGGATTTGTTGGGCCGAAACACCCGCCAAGCCCCAGAAGACAGAGCAGGAGGATCGCAAAATGTCCGACAGTTTTCATCATCTCCCCCTCTTCCCTGATCAGTAGATATATCCCGCCGGACCTTTCAGAGTCAGGCCGCCCTGCCCCAGTCCGCCCGGGATTTCCGGCGCCAGGGCGGGCCGGGCGAGGTTGCCTGTCGTCATCTTTTCGCTGAGCCCGGTTGGCCGGTAGCTGTCCGTCGGCGTGGCGTAGGCGATATTCTCGCGCGGTTTCACGATATTCGCCGTCGCAATGATGACGAGCTCGGTCTCCATGTTGCGGTAGCGGGTGGAGCGGAACAGCGGACCCAGGACTGCAAGGTCCGCAAGCCACGGCACTTCATTGACGATATTACGGGTCTGGTTCTGAAGCAGCCCGGCCACGGCGAAACTCTGACCGCTGGCAAGCTCGATGGTTGCCTCCGTCCGGCGCACGGCGATACCCGGAATCTGGAAGTTATTGACGACGACCGCGCCAATTTCCGAAATCTCGCTCACTTCCGGGCGGATATGAATGCTGATCCTCTGATCGGAGAGCACCGTTGGCGTGATATCGAGGATGACGCCGAATTTCTTGAACTCGATGGTGACCTGCTCATCTGTCGCGGAAACCGGGATCGGAAACTCCCCACCCGCAAAAAAGCTCGCCGTCTCGCCGGAGCGCGACGTCAGGTTCGGCTCCGCCAGCACCGTCAGCAGATTTTCCTCCGCCAGGGCGTCAATCACGACGGAGGCCGATCCGTTGCTGCCCTGATAGCCGAGAAAGCCGCTGCCGCCGACGCCACTATTTACCGAATTGGGGATGAACAGATTGCCGACGGAGGCCGGCCAGCGGTTGGTGATCAGCCCGATGGCCAGCGAACCCGGATTGAGCAGCACATCCCAGTTGATCCCGAGATTTTTCGTCGCCTCCCGGTTCATTTCGACGATACGCACCCGGATATTGACCTGTGACGGCGCGAGCATTTCCATGCGGTTGACGATTTCCTCCCCGTCCCCCAGAAATCCCTTCACCACCGAGACGATCTGCGCGGCCTGCACCGGCGATTGCGACAAGCCCGACAGCAGGATACGCCCGGGTGTCGACTGGACGGTCAGGTTGCTGGTCGGGAATTGCTCCTTCAGCAGGTTGGAGAGGGCGTCAAGGTCCCGGGTCACGGTGACCGATTGATCGAAGACGGCCCGGCCATCTGCACCGAGCGCCATGATATGGGTCCGGCCCGGCGATTTGCCGAACACGAAAAGACCGTTGGCGGCCGTCACCTGGATATCTGCGATATCCGGATTTGTCACCAGAACTTCAGTCACCTGCGTTGCCAGAGGAAAGAGCCGTCCCTGATTGACCTCAAGCGACAGGCTTGCCTTTTCGTCCGGTCCAGCGGCGTAACCTTCGGGCGGAGAGAAAAGGAAAAGCGCGCCCGGCATCAGGGCCAGCAAAGCGATATATTTCATAGGCCTTTTCATCCTGCCGCCTTTCTATTGTCCGGTGCCGGTGAGCGTCAGGACAGATGTCTCCCCGCCCCGGAATATCCGCACCTCCCGCGCACTCTCCTGAACAATGACGCGAGGGTGTGACTTCAGGCCGGGAAACAGATCACTCGCGGAAAGAACTGCGGTACCGGTTCTGGCCGGGGGTTTGGCCGTCGCATCCTCACCCCGCAGGGAAATGCGCAAGCGGCCGATCGCCTCGGCGACTGATACCAGCTCGACATCCTCCGGCGACAGCGCAAGCGTCAGGGCGCCGGATTTCGAAGAGCCTCCTGTGGCGATGATGCGGGCGCTTTCAAGGATGGTTTTAACGATAGTCTCGCCTGCCTTGCCTGTGCTGACGGAACCGGTGTAGGTCAGGATCAGGTCAACCAGATCGCCGGAACGGAGGCTGTCAAACTCCCCGATATTGTCTATTGCGACCGGTCTCGCGCGCATTCCGTCCCGCAGCAGGGCCTTCACGTAACCGGGGTCCGTCGGCAGGACGAGTTGGGTTTCCTCAAGAAAGCTGCCTTTTGCGAGGTCCCGGGTCAGGACGGCGCCGGGCCAGCTTGCCATATCGGTTTTGCCTTTCACAAGGAGCCCGCCCGCCTGAAACCCGTCCGGCACGGCCTGCCATTCCAGCATGCCTTTTTGCAGAATGTCGCTGGCCTTCACCGACCGGGTTAGCCGCAGCGCGACCTGCGCTGGCGTTTCCACTGCAGCTGTCGGTAATACCATTGACTGGTGGCGGTTATCGAACAGGAACATATTGCCAAGATAGGCGGCAGACCCGAGAAACAGGGCGGACAGGAGTATGAATATCAAGCTTTTCATGTCCCCTCCTAAACGCTGTTCAGATAAGACGCATAAAGGGCGGCGGTGCCGCCTGCCGCAATGGCCACCCCGTAGGGAACCGACGCCGCATAGGCGGGTTCCGGCTGCGCCATATGTTTCGTGATCGGGGCGAAGGCCCATTCGGAGAGAAGACGCAACTGCGGAGATATCATGACAAGGGCAAGGATCCCGCCGCTCAGCGCCGTGACAACAAGGAAAAGCGGCGCCATCCCAGGCCCGACCCACAGCATGGTGACCGTCGCGAGCTTGACATCGCCGCCGCCGACCTTGCCAAAGAAGAAACCAATAAACATGACCGCGAACAGCCCGCCCGCCCAAAGGGCATGGCCCGCAATATCGAGCGGATAGGCCGAGAAAAAGGCAAAAAACACGAACAGCAACAGCAGGGCAACGGATATCCAGTTGCGAATAATCCGCCGTGTGAGGTCGGTCCAGGCCGCCAGCCAGAGCAATAAAACTGCGATTATCGGATAATATGCGGTCATGAGTTTTCGTCCTCCCGCCGGAGCAAACCGATCCGGGCGGGAGGTGCTGTCCTGTAATGAATTTACTTAGTTCGGCGTCGTCGCGCCGCCCGTTCCCGTGAGATTGATGGCGTTGAACGCCGTTTGCAGGTTGGTATAGAAAGCGGTTCCGGCAACCCCGACAACCGCCGCGGCGGCAGCCGCCATCAGGGCATATTCAACCGCCGTCACCCCGGTTTCATCATTCCATAATTCAGTCAGCATATTTTTCATTTTGCAACCCCCATAAGTCAGACTTGGTTCGTAAATTCAGGCCGGGCCCGCAGGCCCGATTACCCTCTTAAATTGTTATTGTTCCATCAGGAGGCATAATTACCGGACCATAAAGACAACAAATACTAGATCAGCGGAAAATACTTCGCCTCTTTGTCTGGAGCAGAAACCGGATACGCAACTAAATCTATAATTCAATAGATATATAATCTATCAAGATAATAACTGTCTATTATCGTTTATTTTTTTCAATCGAATTATTTTAAACTATAAAAATAATTTATCAAAGAGTCACATAAAATTTTAATTAATTATAGTTAATTTCATAATTTATTATGGTTAATGGCATAAAAAATAACTATAAGGATTTTTATAGTATTATATTTTCTATTTTATAGTGTTTTCTTTATGAATTTTTCCTCGCATTGATAGATTTTATAATATCGAATCGCCAAGCATATTATTAACTATAATTCAACTTTATCGTTAATTATTGAATTGTAATATCTCATTTCCCCAAAATTATCGGTATGCGATATTTTTTGACTGTCAAAACAGGATGCATTTACAGTCGATCACGGATATAAAGTTGAACTATAGGATATAACCCCGTATATGCGTGACCACGAAAGCGGAGGTGACCCATGAACCAGATCGAAAATGCAAGACGCATCCTGATCTACAGCCACGACTCATTTGGTCTCGGCCATTTGCGGCGTTGCATGGTCATGGCAAACTCGCTTGTTGAGCAGAACCAGAATTTGTCGGTGCTTATTCTCTCGGGCTCCCCCATCATCGGCAGCTTTGATTTCAGGTCGCGGGTCGATTTCGTGCGCATTCCCGGCATCATCAAGCTGCGGAACGGCGAATACACCTCCCTCAGCCTGCATATAGATACCGACCAGACGCTCGCGATGCGCGCCTCGATTATCCAGCACACGGCGGAAACCTTCGATCCGGACATTTTTATCGTCGATAAGGAGCCCTATGGCCTGAAGGGCGAGGTCACGGATACGCTGGAAATGCTGAAAGCCGCCGGGACACATCTTGTCCTTGGCCTTCGCGATGTCCTCGATGATCCGGCGCTGCTCGGACCGGAGTGGGAACGCAAGAATGTCCTTCCGGCACTTGAAGACCTTTATGACGATATCTGGATCTTCGGCGTCAAGCAGATCTACAACCCCCTCACCGGCCTTGATATCCCGGCGAATGTGATCCGCAAGATCACCTATACCGGCTACCTGCAGAGATCTGTCTCCGCCGTCTCGGACCCGGCGATTTTAAGCGAGATGACAGAACCTTATGTGCTGGTCACCGTGGGCGGCGGCGGCGATGGCGATGTCCTGACCGACTGGGTTCTGCGCGCCTATGAAGGCGAGCAGGAGCCGCCGTTGCACGCCCTCTTCGTCCTCGGTCCCTTCATGCCGCCCGACACCCGCGCCAGTTTCCGCGACCGCATCCAGAAACTGCCCCGCGTTCGCGCAGTCACCTTCGACAGCCACATGGAAAGCCTGATGCAGGAGGCGTCCGCCGTCGTTGCCATGGGCGGCTATAACACCTTTTGCGAAGTCCTTTCCATGAACAAGCGGGCGCTGATCATCCCGCGCACGGTACCAAGGCTGGAACAATATATCCGCGCGACCCGTGCCGCCGAGGCCGGGCTGATTGGCGCGCTGATCGATGACGGCGAACGCGAGAGCGACACCATGCTGACGGCACTTCGCCATCTGGCGCAGCAGAGAAAGCCGTCGGAAGTTGTGATCCCCGGCCTTCTCGACGGGCTGACCAACCTCAACCGGCTGGTAAGGTTACGGTTCAAGGAAGTCGACAGGCGGCGGGCGGCGTTATCCGCCTCTCGCGTCGCCGCGTCCGACTGATCGCGCCGGTTCTATTCCAGTTCCAGATAGGTAACCTCGCCTGACGCAAGCCGGACATGATCGAGCGGCGGCAGGCTGTTATGCTCCATTATGCCCTCGATAATCCTGACATAGGCTTCGCGGCGCTCTGAATATTCGGTGAGGGTGCCGACAAGAGCCGGGCCCGTCACCGGCTTCCCCTTTGCTCTGAGGGCCGCCCGGCGCTTCCTGAAATCCGCATAGGCCATATGCGAGTTGAGATTGAGCATATAGGCCCGCACGGAATCAAGCGGTGTCTTGAAGGCTTCGATACGATAGTCCCCCTTGTTCTCGCGCGGTTCCTCCGGCTTGATGCCACCGGTATAGCTCCATTGCCCGAAAAGCGCATTTCCCTCCGATGCGAACCGGGAGGTGCCCCAGCCGCTTTCCTCCACCATCTGCGCAACGATCAGCGACGGCGGGATAATATCCATGCGCTCCCTGAAATTCGCCCAGAACTGATCATTGAGTTCCGTCGCGTCGATGGCATAGGCCACCGCCTGCTCGTTCAGCCAGGCGGCATCCGCCTTGTCTAGCGGCTTGCCCGCGCGATGGACCTTTTCCAGGTCGCGCAGTTTCTGCTGATCCTGGGATATTCCGTGATTGGCAACGAAGGCGAGCGGAATGGCGAGGCGGAAAAAAGTGCGCTTCTTCTCGTCAACCGGCATGTCCGGCGCGACTTTCTTGCGCCATTCCTCCGGTATATCAAGGATGACGTAAGCCGGAACGTCCTGGGCGCCCTGTTTCCATTTCTGGATGGAATAGCCGTTCTGCTCGAAATAGGTCGCGAATTCGTCGAAACTCCGTATCTTGATTGTCTCCGTATCCGCAAGGGCTGGATGACCCATGAATATGCCAACGGAGAGAATACATCCACCGAGCGCCTTCAACGCAAAATTTCCCGCCATAGCTTTCAGCTCCGCTGCTACTTTTCCCTGAGTACCGGAGTATGCCATGAAAGCGATCGCGAGGGGAGCGTTAACGTCGCTGTCATTTCCACGACTCTGTTTTAAAATCGACAATTACTTGCCACATCGGGGGAAATTCGCCTCTTCGCCGGAAATGTAATTTACATCCTGCCGACCCGCTTTTTCATGAGAACGACATCGCGTTTGGTTTTTTGCGTTACCGTCCCCTGATTGTTTAATTTCTGCTTGCCAGCCCTCTCGCGCCAGTGAAATAGTTGATGAGTTCACCGCGCGAACGGTCAGGGAGCTACAGCCATGAGCGATAAGTATGATGCCATCATAATCGGCGCCGGGGTCATCGGGGCCTGTATTGCTTATGAACTGTCGAAGGCCGGGCGCAAGACCCTCTCGATTGATCGCCTGCCCGCCTCGGGTTATGGATCGACCGCCGCCTCCTGCGCCATTATCCGCACCTATTATTCCGCGCTCGATACCTGTGCGCTTGCCTATGAGGGCTGGTTCTACTGGAAGAACTGGGCCGGCTATATCGGCACCAGCGATGAAAAGGGCCTGATCAAGTATCACGATACCGGCGCGCTGATCGTCAAGACCCCGCATAACGACTATATGCGGAAAATCTGCAAGCTGATGGACCAGATCGGCTGCCCGTATGAGGACCTGACGCCGGAGCAGATGCGCGCGAAGCTGCCGATCATCGACACGCACCAGTTTGCGCCGGTGAAGCGTCCCGATGATCCCGCCTTTGGGGAACCAACCGGCGAGAGCGTCCCCGGCGGCGTGTTCTTCCCGCGCGGCGGCTATGTCAGCGATCCGCAGCTTGCCGCCCATAATGCCCAGCGCGCGGCGGAAGCCCATGGCGCCACCTTCAAGTTCAATGCCGAAGTTGCCGCTATCCGGCAGGAAAACGGCCATGTCACCGGCGTCACCTTGAAAGACGGGACCGAGATTGACGCGCCGGTTGTCGTCAATGTCGCCGGGCCGCATTCGGGCAAGGTCAACGAGATGGCCGGGGTTCTGGACGACATGAAGATGACTACCCGCGCCCTCCGTCACGAGGTGGCCCATGTCCCCTCTCCCGCCGGGTTCGATTACGAGGCCGATGGCGTCGTGCTCTCGGACAGTGACGCCGGGATTTACTGCCGGCCGGAGCTTGGCAACCATATCCTGATCGGCTCGGAAGATCCCAAATGCGACACGCAGGAATGGGTCGATCCCGACAATTTCAACGAGGATTTCACCGAGCAATGGAACGCGCAGGTCCTGCGCCTTGCCCAGCGGTTCCCCGAAATGGGTGTGCCGCGCCAGACCAAGGGTGTTGTCGCGCTCTATGACGTGACCCGCGACTGGGTGCCGATCTATGACAAATCGAGCCTTGGAGGATATTACCTCGCCATCGGGACCAGCGGCAACCAGTTCAAGAACGCGCCGGTCGCCGGGCGGATGATGGAAAAGCTGATCCGCGAATGCGAGGCGGGCCGCGACCATGACGCTGACCCGGTTCATTTTCATCTGGAAAACATCGATTACGATCTGTCCATGGGGACATTTTCGCGCAACCGTG
>JBBDJF010000053.1:0-27634 GCA_040880045.1 Sneathiella sp. | reverse complement strand
ACCTCAAACAGGCCCGCATTAGCTTGTATTTCAAGCAACTTTTGCACAACAACCGCAGCTTCACTTTTTTTGTTGGTATTTATTATTCCGTTAAAAGGCCACATGTTGATTATCCCTTAAATCCCTTATTCCGAGCCTCAGCTATCACTGGCAACTGCTTTCCGCCGTGAACTGCGGCGGCATAAGACCGCGCCAGTCCAATAGTTCTACTATCACTGTCTGGATTGGAGTGTTCTGAGAAAACAAATGCAGCTATACTATTTGCTTCATCAACATTGCCGCCATCATCAATTTGCATTAAAAACGTATACGCGCGAACGAACCTTTTTCCTCTCTCAGTGTTTTTTTTAAAGAAAAAATATCCACCGATTATCAATGCAATTATTATAACTACTTCCATTTCAACTCCTCCAATGCCGCCTTCTTCTGGGCAACCGTATATCCATCACCAAAATATACTTGTTGCGTTACGCCTTCTTGAGCATGTCCTACGATAGATTTAACGAGAGGCTCAGCGACACCTGACTGCAGCAAGTTCGTAACCATCGTATGCCGAAAACTATGAAATACCAAACCTTGACCACTCAATCCCACAGTCTTCAAGAACGGGCCATTAAACCACCGACTTAGATTGCGCCCGTACCCGGTTCCCTGACTAAGAGATAGTTCATGCAAAAATCGCTTCTTACCTGATCGTTTTAACCTTTCGACATGATCTATAAAGCCGAATTCAAGCAGCTCAGAATGGATAGGGATTATGCGCGTTGCAGAGGAAGTCTTAAGTTTTACGCCTTCAGCTTTCTCATTAATATCGAAACACCATAAACCATCTATTTGCCTAATATCATCAAGCTGCAGCTGCGCTATCTCGTTGAGGCGTGCCCCTGAATAGATAGCAATAAGCGGGCCCCATCTTTGATATTCCTTCTTAATTACTCCGGTATCACCTCTCAGGATCGCACTGAGTATCTTGCCAATCTGTTCCTTAGAGAATGCTACCCGTTCGCCATCACCTGATTTCTTGAGCTTGATGGTAAGGCCGGTAAATACGTTCTTAGAGACATACCCGTTCTTTTCGGCCCACTTGAATAAGCCGTGGTATGCATTGAGATGTTTATTAATTGTTTTCACATGCATCCGTTCTACACCCACAACCGCGATAGCATCTTCAAACGTAAGCCCCCTTGTCCTCGGGTTCGAATTAATGTTCTTGGGCACCTGCTGCAAAGTGCTCTTCACCTTCTGGGCACCCTTGGAGTTAATAGAAGTACAGGCGATGTCAGCACCCAGAATGGCAAGCAGCAAATTAAAGATTGCCCGATATTCCTTCTCTGACTTCTTCGTCCAATTGCCGCCCCTTACTCTTTCCTCCATAAACCGCCTGACAAGCTCTCTGAGAGGGGTTTCCATACCTTCGCTTGAAGATGGTGGGCGGGAAGGCTCAGCAAGGCTTGAGAGGTCGTAATCTTCCATCGACTTGTCATAGTCAAGGACATGTTGGCAATAAGCTTTGTAAGAACTCCTGAACTCCGTTTCCATAGTTTGATAGGTATCGCTGCCTTGAGAGACGGGAAGCCCGTACAGGGCAATCAGACGATCCACAGGCGGCTTTTCGTCGTTAGTCGTTAGGTTGAATATTTCTGGCGCGTCGGATGTTGAAATACTCGACCTGAGGACGTTTAATTCGAGCCCGCTCAGCCGTCCTTTATCAGCCATTGACGACTTCCGTTGCTCTAGAAGGCTGGCGAAATGCGCCTTAAGCAGGGTTCTAATTTCGTGATATTTCATATTTTTATTGGCAACGCTATTCAGCAATTCATCAGCCCAGTATGATAACCACCGTGACAATTGCATGGCAAGGCGATTATCTCTCGTATCCAGTGACACTCTAATATGCGTGCATTTATTATTAGGGTGGAGGGCCTTCGGGATAGGCCAACGGAAATAGAAGACGTTATGTCTGGAAAGCATCAGGTAGGTAGATATATGCATGGTTAATGGCTCACTTCAATGTGCCACCATCAAAACTAGGTACCTAATGCATTGATTTTAAAGCAAATGGCGGAGGGTCGGGGATTCGAACCCCGGAAGGGCTTGCACCCTTGCTGGTTTTCAAGACCAGTGCATTCAACCGCTCTGCCAACCCTCCGCAGGGCGGCTCTTTCAAAATGCATCGGCAGGACGCAATTCAAGGCCGCGAACGGTCCTGATCGTTTAAAGTTCCCACTCTGGCCTGTCAATATGTTTGATGGGTGAAATCGGTAATTCCGCTGCCGCAGCCGGCTTCCTTCGAAAATCAGGTCTTTTCTGTCTGAAAGCGTTGCGAATCCGCGGGGTTTGTGGCAAAAAGGGCGGATCAGTAACATGGAGTTCCAATGGCACAGAAACCTGCGCGTCTTATTCTTTTCTCCCTGATCGGCATTTTCTTGATGGCTATTGCGACACCGGGGTTCGCCGCGAAGGAGCCGTTCGATCAATGGCTCGTCAAACTGAAGGCAGAAGCGCGGGATGACGGGATCAGCCAAGCCACAGTCGACAGTGCTTTCGCCAACGTCCAGCTTATTGAAAAAGTAGTCAAGCTTGATCGCAAGCAACCCGAGACTGTCCAGACATTCCAGGAATATATGGCGCAGCGCCTGCCGCAGTCGCTCGTTGACTCCGGCAAGGCCATGCTCAACGAGAACCGCGCCATTCTGGAAAAGGTCGGCCGGGAGTTCGGCGTGCAGCCACGGTTCATCGTCGCCCTCTGGGGCGTGGAAACGCGATACGGCAAATACACCGGCGGGTTCAGCGTGATCGATGCACTCACGACGCTTGCCTATGACAATCGCCGGGCAGAGTATTTTCGCAAAGAACTTTTGCTCGCGCTCAAGATCCTCGATGACAACCATATCGCGCTTGCCGATATGAAAGGCTCCTGGGCGGGCGCGATGGGCCAGTCGCAGTTCATGCCCTCCAGTTTCGTCAATTTCGCCGTCGATTATGACGCGGATGGCCGCCGCGACATCTGGACGACGAAAGCCGATGTCTTTGCCTCCGCCGCGAACTATCTTTCGAAGTCCGGCTGGCAGGGTGACCAGATATGGGGCAGGGAGGTTACGCTGCCAAAAGATTTTGACCTCTCCCTGATTGACCTGAAAATTTCCAAACCGATGGCGGAATGGGAAGCCCTTGGCGTTCGTAAAGCTGACGGAAGCGCCTTGCCCTCTCGTCAACTCATGGGGTCGCTGGTCCAGCCGAAGGGCGGCAACGGACAGACCTTTCTGGTCTATAATAACTACCGGACTATCCTGAAATGGAACCGGTCAACCTATTTTGCGATGTCGGTCGGCCATCTTGCCGACCTGATCGGGGACGGGTGAAATATATGCAGTGCGTAGCGTAAAAGGTATTAAAGTAACATGGTGAAAATGAACCTCAAATCCGGACTGACCGTCCTTGTCACCGCGACCCTGTTTCTGGGCGGCTGCTCCGAAGTCAGCCTGATCAGCTATGGGGCGAAGAAATATCATGCCTCCGGTAAGGACAGCACCGCCGTCAGTGCCGGCGAAATTGATCGCGGCAGCCCGAAGCTCGGCAATCCGTATCAGGTGAATGGAATCTGGTACTATCCGAAAGTCGACAATGGCTATGACGAGACGGGGATCGCGTCCTGGTATGGGGAGCCTTTCCATGGGCGCCGGACCGCGAATGGCGCCGTTTATGACATGCATAAACTGACCGCCGCCCACAAAACATTGCCCCTGCCCACCGATGTGCGGGTAACAAACCTTGAGAATGGCCGGTCGATCATCGTCACGGTGAATGATCGCGGACCCTTCGCCCATTCCCGCATCATTGACCTGTCCTATCGTTCGGCGCAGATGCTGGGCATCGTCGAGAAGGGGACCGCGAAAGTCCGCGTACAGATCATCGGCGGGGGCGAGAATGCGGATCAATCCATTATCGCCAAACCCGAAACACCGCTGACCGAGAAGAATAACGTTGCCGCCGCACCGCGGGCAGTAGTTGTCTCCGATACCCTGGCTCCGCCTTCCGGCGTAAAGGCCGCCCCCTTGCCGAAATCCGAACCTCTGCCAGCACCGGCAGTCGTCGAGACGCAAGTCGCGACAGCCTCCGCCTATAGCGCACCCATCCCGACAGTCAGTGTCCAGCCGATTACACCCAGTGATATCTTCATACAGGCTGGCGCCTTTGTTGATTTCAACAATGCCAACATCCTGAGCGCGCGGCTATCCTCCCTCGGCCCGACGAAGGTCAGCCAGGTGCTGGTGAACGGACAGGATTTCTACCGCGTGCGTGTCGGCCCGGTCCCGGATATCAACAAGGCCGACCAACTGCTCGCGGACCTGATCAATAACGGCCATACGGAAGCGCGGATTGTGATCGAATAGAAAGCCTTAAACTGGCCAAAATCCCGCTTTAATGGTAAATATCGCGGATTAAGCTGATTTAACCGCGTGAAACTTGAAAAAAGAATGACTGAAAGCCCGACCGCCATGAATTTCCGGACCTCCTCCCTTCGAATTTTTTCCGCCCTTTGCCTTTCGGCGACCCTGATCGCGGGGACCGCCGCCGCAGACCCGATCGAAACTCCGGCCCGGGAGGCCTTTCTCTTCGATATGAATACCGGCGCCGTCCTGCTGGAAAAAAACGCCGATCAGCTGATGGCCCCGGCGTCCATGAGCAAGCTGATGACGATCAACATGGTGTTTGAACGGCTGGAGGACGGAACGCTCAAACTTGATGACACGCTCCCGGTCAGCAAGAAGGCCTGGAAAAAGGGCGGCTCCAAGATGTTTGTCGAGGTGGATACCCGCGTCAGCATTGAGGATCTGTTGCGGGGCATAATCATCCAATCCGGTAATGACGCCTGTATTGTGGTGGCCGAGGGGCTTGGCGGATCAGAGGAGGGCTTCGCGGAGGCCATGACGGCCCGGGCGCGCGAGCTTGGTCTTGAGAAAAGCACATTCATGAACGCGACTGGCTGGCCCGATCCGAACCACAGGATGACAGCCCGGGAACTCGCGCTTCTGGCAAAGCATATCATTCAAGACTTCCCGGAATATTATAAAATTTTCGCCGAGAAGGACTTTACCTTCAGCGATATCAAGCAGGGGAACCGCAACCCGCTTCTCTATAAAAACAATGGCGCAGACGGCCTCAAGACAGGCCATACCGAAGAATCCGGCTACGGGCTTGTCGGCTCGTCGGAGCGGGGCGGGCGGCGCCTGATCCTTGTGGTCAACGGCCTTGAAAATGCGAAAGTAAGAAGCCGCGAGGCCGAAAGGCTGATGGAATGGGCCTTTCGCGAGTTTGACAACTATACGCTTTTCAAATCCGGTGAAATTGTCGATAACGCCCGGGTCTGGCTTGGCGACAAGGATTTGGTGCCGCTGACGGTGGAATCCGACCTTACCGTCACCCTGTCCCGTCAGGCGCGCAAATCCATGATCGTTAAGATCGTCTATAACGAGCCCATCCCGGCGCCAATCATCAAGGGTACACCGGTGGCACAGCTTGTCGTCTCCGGCCCGGAAATGGAAACCGTCTCCGTGCCCCTGATCGCAATGGAGGATATCGCCCAGCCTGGCACGTTCAAGCGCCTGACATCCGCGGTCGAGTATCTCCTCTTCGGTCCCTCCGCCAATTAAGGCGGCCATGGCCCTGATGCAGACGGAAACACGCAAAAGCGGAAAATTCATCACGCTGGAAGGCGGGGACGGGAGCGGAAAGTCCACGCAAAGCCGTCTCCTTGGCGAGTATCTTGGTGCGCAATCCGTGAACATATTGCTGACACGGGAGCCCGGCGGCGCGCCAGGCGCTGATGAAATACGCGAACTGATCCTGACCGGGGATCCGGATCGCTGGGATGCCGTCGGGGAAACCTTGCTGTTCTACGCCGCCCGCCGGAACCATCTTCGCCTGACGATCTGGCCCGCCCTTGAGGAGGGACGCTGGGTTATCTCCGACCGCTTCGCCGATTCAACAATGGCCTATCAGGGCTATGGCAACCGGCTGGGAGAAGCAGCGGTGAAGCAGATCCATGATTTCGCCGTGGGTGATTTCATCCCGGACCTCACCTTCATCTTCGATATTCCAGCAGAAGAAGGCCTTCGCCGCACCATGGACCGCACCCATAACGAGGACCGGTTCGAGAAAATGGACCTGTCGTTTCACGAACGCCTGCGCGACGGTTTTCGCGATATCGCCCAGAAGAACCCGGACCGCTGCGTCCTGATCGATGCCACACAATCCGTTGACGCCATCCAGCAGGAGCTGCGCAAGACGGTAACCGCGCGCCTGTTGCCGTGACGGATATACCGGTTCCCGACAAGCTGGAAGGATATCCGCATCCGCAGGACCGGATGGACCTTGTCGGCCATGCAGCGGCGGAAAAGCGGTTCCTTGATAATTACCTGAGTGGAAGATTTCATCACGCCTGGCTGATTACCGGCGCCAAGGGGGTCGGCAAGGCAAGCTTCGCCTACCGCGCAGCGAAGTTCCTGCTAAGTCAGCAAGGCGAGGGGGGCAGAAGTCTTTTTGGCCCGCCGAACAGCCTTGACGTGGCAGAGGGGCATCCGACGCTCGCACTGATTCGTGCCGGATCACATCCGGGTCTTGCGGTCCTTCGGCGGCAGTATGACACGAAAAACAAGAAGCTTTTCAGCGTCATCCGCGTCGATGATGTGCGCGCGCTCAACCAGTTTTTCCAGCTCACCGCTTCCGAGGGAAGCTGGCGCATCGTCATCGTCGATCCGGTTGACGAGATGAACCAGAACGCCGCCAATGCGATCCTGAAAATACTGGAGGAACCACCGAAGAAAACCCTCTTCCTGTTGCTGTCGCATACTCCGGCGGGTCTGCTGCCGACAATCCGCTCGCGCTGTCGCCAACTGGCGCTGCGGCCACTTGATGACGCCGACATGCGCCGGTTCCTGACGCCCTATAGCGACACTATTTCACCGGACCAGCTGGAGATGCTCCTGACTCTGGCGGAGGGCAGCCCCGGCATGGCGCTTCGGCTGCTGGAGGCGGGCGGCCTTGAAATATTTGCCGACATTCTCGATATTTTCAGGAACTACCCGTCGCTCAACGCGGAGAAACTACATGCCCTTGCCGACAAGAGCGGCCTGAAAGACGGGGAGGCGGGTTATCGCACGATTTGCGAGCTATATCCCTGGTGGCTGACCCGACTGGTACGCGCCGCAAGCGAGGATTTCAGCACAAGCATTCTGGTTCCTGGTGAGGCGGAGATCATGAAAAAGATGATATCCCTTCATCCCCCCTCTGATTGGGTGGAAATTTGGGAAAACGGGAATGAGCTGATAAAAAGGACGGATGTCATCAATCTTGACCGCAAACAGGTTGTTCTCAACCTGTTTTTGAATGTAGAACGCATGGGCGGGTAACCCGTTAAAACAAACCGGAAAGACAGATGTTAGTCGATAGCCATTGCCATTTGAATTTTGAACAGCTTTCCAGCGAGCTTGATGACGTGGTCGCACGGGCGAGGGCGGTCGGCGTCGGGCATATGCTGACTATCGGGACAAAGCTCCGAGAGTTTGACGCTGTCCGGGCGATTGCGGAGCGATATGACGACATTCATTGTTCCGTCGGCGTCCATCCGCATGAAGCGGAGAGCGAGGGCGATGAGGTGACAGCGGCAAAGCTGATCGAGCTGAGCCAGCATCCGAAAGTCGTCGGCATTGGCGAGACCGGCCTCGATTATTTCTATGAACATGCCCCCCGCGAGTTGCAGCAGAAATCCTTTCGCCTGCATATCGAGGCGGCGCGTGAGACCGGATTGCCGCTGATCGTGCATACCCGCGATGCGGACGAAGATACCGTTAAGATTTTGCACGAAGAGTACAGGAAGGGGCCTTTTACCGGGGTAATCCATTGCTTTAGTTCAGGTTGGGAAGTCGCTGAAAAATCTATAGAAATAGGATTTTATATCTCCATTTCCGGGATTGTGACCTTCAAGGCGGCCGAGGAACTCCGCGATCATGTCAGCAGAATTCCCGTGGAAAAGCTGCTGGTCGAGACGGACAGTCCCTATCTTGCACCGGTCCCAAAGCGCGGCAAGACAAACGAGCCGTCCTTCGTTGCCCATACGGCGGCGCGTGTGGCCGCGCTGAAGGGCTTGGATCCGGACCGGCTGGCAGCCATCACCACGGACAATTTCTTTAACCTTTTCAATAAAATAGAACGGAAACTTTAATGGAAGTGACGATACTGGGCTGCGGCACCTCCGGCGGGGTTCCGCGCATCGGCAATGACTGGGGCGCCTGTGATCCGAATGAGCCGAAAAACCGGCGGCGGCGATGCTCCATACTGGTCAAGGAGAAGGATACAACGGTCCTGATCGATACATCCCCGGATATCCGTGAGCAGCTTCTCGATGCGGATGTCGGCAGGCTCGATGGCGTTGTCTGGACCCATGAACATGCCGATCAGTGCCACGGAATTGACGAACTGCGCGTTCTTGCCATTCGCAATCGCGAACGCGTTAACGTTTGGAGCGACAAGAAAACCCTCGATATCCTGATGCGTCGATTTGATTATTGTTTCCGGCAACTTGAAGGAAATCCTTATCCTGCCATATTAGCCGAACATCTGATCACCGGACCGTTCACAATCGGCGACATTAACTTTTTGCCGTTCGATCAGGATCATGGCAGTATCACCAGCCTCGGCTTTCGCATGGGATCGATTGGCTATTCCAACGATCTGGTCAATCTTGATGATCGCGGGTTTGAAATTCTTGACGGCATCGATACCTGGATCGTCGACGCCATGCGCTATACACCGCATCCGACGCATGTGAACCTTAAAACCGCGCTTGAATGGATTGACCGACTGAAACCGCGGCGCGCCATATTGACGAATATGCATGTCGACCTCGATTACCGGACGCTACTGAAAGAATTGCCCGAGGGCGTCGAACCGGCCTATGACGGCATGGTCATAGAGGCCTGAATGGACGAGAAGCTGCATTTCAGATCCGCCACCGAGGAAGATCTTCCGCGTATCGTTCAATTGCTCATTCAGGATCAGTTAGGTTCCACACGGGAAATGCTGTCCGATCCGTTGCCGCAGGTTTATCTGGACGCGTTCGCCGCTATGAAGGCCCAATCGGGAAATGACTATATCGTCGGTGTCATCAACCGCAGGATAGTTTGTTGCTATCAGTTTACGGTTATCCACGGCATTTCACGCAGCGGATCGTCGCGCGCGCAAATCGAAGGCGTTCGTGTCGACAGCAGTATGCGCGGACAAAATATCGGAAGCCTCCTGATGAAGGACGCGATTGAGCGTGCAAAATCCGGCAAGTGCCCGCTGTTGCAGCTCACAACCGATAAATCCCGCCCGGACGCCCACCGCTTTTACGAGGCCGCCGGGCTAACCGCCAGCCATATCGGCTATAAGCTGGATATATCATAGTCTAATATTTTCCATAATATATATTATGCGAAAAATAGATGCTACAGAAGATCAAACGTGATTTCCTTCCCTCTCATGGAGAATATGGTACCGGTTCGAGTGAGCCGTCTGCCTCCAACGCCCTCTCATCATGGAACATCCGGACCGGATTACAGGATAGAAAAGAAGATGTTCTGGACTATCTCAATCCCGCGTCTCCATAAATGATCGCTTCGATCTCTTCCGTGTCCTCCGCATCGATGACGGCGGTTGCGACATCAAAGGAAAAACCCTGACGCGCGAGCGACGCGAGTTCCCTGTTCCGGCGCGCTTCTCGTATCGCTTGCGGCTTGTAGGGCCCAAACTTTCGCCGTTTCACGAAGCGCGCGGCCGCCTTGCGATCCAGCGACGCCATATCCGAGCCCAGCCCCGCAAGGGCATTGGCCTGATCGAATTCCGAAAACCCCATTTCCTGTAGCTTCACGCCAATCTGTGCCGTTGACCGGCCTTGCCGCGCCATGACGCGGGCCTTGCTCGCGGCGAATTCCCTATCGTTGATAAAACCCGCCGCCTCCAGCTTCTCAATCTCTCCGGTGATCCGCTCCTTCAGGATGTCTTCGGACAACTCAAAATGCTCCGCATGGCGCATGGCCTTGTCAAACAGATGCCGCGTCATCTTGCGGCGCGTCGCCGGAAAGCGATTGAGATAGCGAAGCGCCTGATCCCGCAGCCATTTCGGCGTCGGTTCAACCGGCTTTCGCGGTTTTTTCGGTTTCGGTTCCTGCTCGTCATCCATGGCATTCTCGTTTTTCGGGCCGTATTTTCATGATACGTATGGCCAGCGGGAAAGGAAATCCATTAAACTGACCCGGCTGAAAATCCGTCACCCGAAAGTGAGCTGCATGACCAAGTCTGTTTCCCCTGCCCCGATCGATCAACTGCTGGATATCATGGCCCGGCTTCGTAATCCAGAGGGTGGATGCCCCTGGGATCTCGAACAGAATTTCGCAACCATCGCCCCGCACACCATCGAAGAAGCCTATGAAGTCGCGGAAGCCATCGCCAAGGGGGATATGGCGGAACTGAAGGACGAACTCGGCGATTTGATGTTTCAGGTCGTTTTCTATGCCCAGATGGCGAAGGAAGCCGGAGATTTCGATTTCAACGATGTGATCAAGGCCATTTCCGAGAAAATGATCCGCCGTCATCCGCATGTGTTCGGCAATGAGGACATCGCGACGGCGGAAGCACAAACAACGGCATGGGAGGAAACCAAGGCAAGGGAACGCGCCGTGAAACGCATGGCTTCCGACGACCCTCCGTCAGCTCTTGACGGAATCGCGAGCAACCTTCCCGCCCTCACCCGCGCCGTCAAGCTACAAAACCGCGCCGCCCGCGTCGGTTTCGACTGGCCGTCGATCAGGCCCGTGTTCGAGAAGATCGAGGAGGAAATGGCGGAGCTTCGCGCCGAAATCGACAACAACGGGAGCGAGGACCGCATCGCCGAGGAATATGGAGACTTGTTGTTCGTTCTTGCAAATCTGGGCCGGCATCTAAAGCTGGAGCCCGAAACCGTCCTGCGGTCCGCCAACCGGAAATTCACCCGTCGCTTCCAGACGGTCGAACAGCGCCTCAAAGCCAACGGCAAGGCCCTCGACCAGAGCACACTTGAGGAAATGGATGACGTCTGGAACGAAATTCGTAAAGAAGATAAATGTAAATAAATAAATGAGTTAAAGTTCTTTTTTGAGAATTTTCTCGAGCCGTCCAAGATTTTCCGGAGAGAATTTTGCCTCGATATGGACTATGTCCTCCTGATCGACACGATCCAGCACCGTCCCGTGCCGGTATATCCACGATAGCGTCGCGCCGTCTTCTGTGGGGATATCAAGCTCCAGCACCTTCTGGCGTGCCGTAAGCAGATCCTCGATCAGGCGGAGAAATGTTTCCGTTCCCTCCCCGGTTATCGCCGAGATGGGCACCTGCCCGACTTCGCGGGCCGCGCTGTTGTAGAGCTTCTCCTTCGCTTCCGGCTCCAGAATATCGATCTTGTTCAGGACTTCGAGATAGCTTTCGTTATCATCCGTGTCGACACCGAGATGATTCAGAACATCCAGCACATCCTTCTGCTGGGCAACCGTGTCGGCATGGGTGATATCGCGCACGTGAACAATCAGGTCCGCCTCCAGCACCTCTTCCAGGGTGGCGCGAAAGGCGGCAACCAGTTCCGTCGGCAAATCGGAAATAAACCCGACAGTATCGGACAGGATCACCGGCTGTCCGCCCGGCAGGGTAATTTTCCGCATTGTCGGATCAAGGGTCGCAAACAGCATATCTTCCGCGAACACATGCGACTGCGTCATCCGGTTGAAAAGCGTTGATTTTCCGGCGTTGGTATAACCAACAAGCGCGACGATGGGATAGGGTATTCTCTTGCGCTTTGCCCGGTGCAGCTCCCGCGTTTGCACAACCGAGTTAAGCTGCCGCTTGATCTTCGTGATCCGCTCGTCAATCAGTCGCCTGTCGATTTCAAGCTGCGATTCACCGGGACCGCCAATAAAGCTCAGGGAACCGCGCTGCCGCTCCAGATGGGTCCAGGAGCGTACCAAGCGCGTCCGCTGATAACTGAGATGCGCGAGCTCAACCTGCAGGGCGCCTTCCTTCGTCTGCGCCCGCTCTCCGAAGATTTCGAGAATCAGTCCGGTCCGGTCGACGATCTTGACTTTCCAGCGTCGTTCCAGGTTACGTTGCTGAACCGGTGTAACCGGCCCGTCGATGATCACGACATCAATGTCGGCATTTTCAATGAAGTCAGCAAGCTCGTCGATCTTGCCTTTCCCGAACAGCGTGCCGGGCCGCGCCTTGCTGAGGGTGGCTATTTCGGAATGAACAACATCGAGGGAAATAGCCGCAGTCAGCGCGACAGCCTCTTCAAGGCAGCTCTGGGGATCGCGAATTTTGGTTTGGGCGCCACGCTTGATATAGGGATGCAGGACCAGAGCCGCCTCCCCCGAACGCAGTCCTTCGCGTTCCGAGTTAACTTCCCTGGGGGAAATTTAGAAGCAGCATGGGATCCTTTGTTGACTCAGCTTTCGGCTGACGGGTCAAAAAGCTGGATCGGGCCGGCGGGCATCACCGTCGAGATGGCGTGCTTATAGACAAGCTGTTCATGACCATCCCGGCGCAACAAAACGCTGAAGTTGTCAAACCAGCTGATCGAACCCTGAAGTTTTACACCATTAACCAGAAATACCGTAACCGGCACTTTGTCCTTGCGTACCTTGTTCAGGAAAACATCCTGTACATTTTGTGACTTCTCAGCGGCCATCTCGAATTATCTCTCGTCTGTCATTAATTTATCATTTTGCCTTTTTACAATCCTATCAGGGTTTATTTGACAGCCTATGTAAACATCGGGCAAAAAAGTTTCCCTGACATAAGGATTTATAGCCCTAAACACAAGCACTATCGCGCCTAAATTGCAACAAATAATGACTTTGACATAAAAACCACAGTTAAAGTTGAACTTTACGATAATGCTGTATTAATTTCCCTGCATGAATTTCTCATAAATACCCCGAAGTTGCTGTGAAATGATACCGGGATGGCCATTTCCAATAATCTTGTCATCCACTTTTACAACAGGCATGACATAGGTTGTGCTGCTGGTAAGAAACACTTCCCGGGCGGAATTGAGTTCTTCCTGCGAGAAACTGCGGAGCTCAAGCTCGATATCATGCTTTTCCAGCTCGCGCAGGAGCGACGCCCGGGTGATACCAGCCAGAATGGAATTGCCTGTCGGGCGGGTGACGACCTTCCCCTCCTGCGTGACGATCCAGGCGTTGGTGGAGCTTCCTTCCGTCACCATGCCGTCCTCGTCGATCTGAAATGCCTCATAGGCGCCGTTTTCCTTCGCTTCCTGCTTGGCCAGCACATTCGGTAGCAGTGAAACCGACTTGATATCCCGGCGCGCCCAGCGAATATCCGGCACGGTGATGACATTCACCCCGGCTTCCGCCGTTTTCTGCGCCTTATCCATTGACAGCCTTTTCGCCGTCATGACCAGTGCGGGCGGTGTGTCCTTCGGGAACGGATGATCGCGGGGGGCGACGCCGCGGGTAACCTGTAGATAGATTATCCCGTTTGTGATCCCGTTCTGGCGAATCACCTCGCGCATGACCATTTTAAGCGGCGCCCGCTTCATCGGCGCTGCCATTTTGAGTTCATCAAGGCTGCGCCAGAGGCGATCCAGATGCCCCTCCTCATCGATCATCCGGTTGTTGAAGATCGTCACCACCTCATAGACCCCGTCGGCAAACTGGTATCCGCGATCCTCGATATGGACACTGGCGGTCCGGTGCGGGACATACTGGCCGTTTACATAAGCAATTCTGGACATCATCTTCCTATTTAATTAGCGCCGCCACAGGGCCGGATTGAGCAGGGAAAGCACAGCAAATAACTCCAGCCGCCCGACCAGCATGGTGACACATAATAGCCATTTGGAGAAATTCGGTAAGGCCTCATAGCTGATAAAATTTTCCTCGCCGATAACCACATCCGTGATCAGGGGTTGGGCCGCGGAGCCCGCATTGGCAAGGTTCGTCACCGCCAGCGACAGCGACGATTGCAGGTCAAGTCCGTTAAAGGCCAGCAGCAGTGTCACCACGACAAGCGTGGCACAATAGAGCACGAAAAAGCTCCAGGCGGAGAGTATCTGTTCCCTTGATATCCGCTGGCCGCCGTAAGTCAGCGGAAAGACACTGCTTGGAAAGCTGAGGCGGTTGACTTCCGCATTCGATACCTTCATCAGAATGCTGAACCGCATCAGCTTGATCCCGCCGGCTGTCGAGCCGGTCGACCCCCCAATGGTGATCAGGATCATAATCACGAAGAGCGCCCCGATCGGCCAGTAATACTCACCGGCATTGGAAACAAGCGGCAGGTTATACCCCGTCGTCGTCACTGCGGAGACCGTATTGAAAACCGCATATCGCAAGGTATCCGGAATACTCATATCGGTCTGGGTCATCATCAGGAAGAAGACGAACAGGCTGCCCAGCACGATAGCCATGAGCAGATAGCGATATTCCGAATCCTTGAAATAGGACTGCCGGTCGCCATTGAAGAAAGACCAGTGAAGGGAGAAATTAACCGCCCCGATCACCATGAAAATCATCAGCACAACCTCGATTCCCCGGCTGGCGAAGGCGGTTCCTGCGGCATTGGATATCATAAAGCCGCCGGTCGAAAGAGTGCTGAAAGCATAGCAGAGCGCATCAAAGGCCGTCATCCCCGAAAACCACAGCGCAACAATGCAGATCGCTGTCAGCAGGCCGTATATCTTCAACAGGGAGAGTACCGCGAAGCCGAAACGACGCGATACCTGACGGCGGCTGCTCTTGGCAATTGCCCGCGTCAGCGGATTGTTTCCCGGCAGGTTAAAGGCGCTCGCCAGTACGGAAAGAAAAACAATGATCGAAAAACCCCCGACCCATTGAATGAGGCTTCGCCAGAGCAGGATTGCCCGCGCCTGAACATCAAGGTCATCGATGATGGTCGCGCCATTGGTGGTGAAGCCGGACAGCGCCTCGAAATAGGAATTGGTCGCCGACGGAATGGCGTCGCTCAGGTAAAATGGCAACGCGGCGAAAGCCGGAAGGACGATCCAGATCAAGGTCGCCGCGAAGAAGGTCTCCCGCCGCCCCAGTATCGTCATCTCGCGCCGCATGGCGAGAACCATGCCGCCGCCGAAAAACAGCGTCACAATCGCCGAGACGACAAAGCTGAGCGCAAGCCCCGTCTGCCCCTGCGCCAGCGCGAAGATAATCGGCACCAGCATCAGGGCGGCCAGGAATCCCAGCGCCCAGCCCAGAAAGGTAAAGACAGGTGCAAACAACATCGGTTTTAGAAGAACTCAAGGCCGACGGAGAACATTTCCTCGACCTTGTGAATGGAGTCCTGAAGGCCAAGAATGATGACCCGATCACCCTCCTGTATCACAGTTTCGCCGCGCGGTATTTCAACCTTTTTGCCCTTGATAACGGCACCAATGATGGTCCCGGGCGGCAATTTTATCTCCCGAAGCGGTTTTCCCACCAGCAGGGAGGTTTCAAGGGCATCTCCCTCCACCACTTCAGCGGCACCATCACGGAAGGAATGCAGCCCGCGGATACGTCCCCGGCGAATATGGCGAAGAATTTCCGAAACTGTCGTCGCCCGCGGATCGACCACCACCTCGATCCCGAGCGATGTGACGAGATTGCCAAAAACGGGGTTGTTGATAAGGGTCACCGCCGTCTTCGTGCCCTGCCCCTTCGCCAGCAGGGAGGACAGGATATTGACCTGATCATCATTGGTCAGTGCGACGATTGTCTCGGCCCGCGCCGCATTCGCTTCCTGCAGGATCTGTGGATCAAGCGCATCACCAAGCAGCACGACAGTCCGATCCAGTTGTTCCGTTATTTTTTCCGCCCGTGCGAGATTATTCTCGATCAGCTTGAGCGACACATTCCGCATGTTTTTCTCAACGAATTGCGCAAGATGCAGCCCGATATTTCCGCCGCCCACGATAACAATACTGCGTGCTTCCTGCTCCTCATGGCCGAACAGCGGCATGGCGCGGGCGACATGATCGCTGTCAGCGGCAAAATAGACTTCATCGCCCGGAAACATCTGGTCCCCACTGGCGGGAACGATCATTTTTCCGTCGCGGTAAATGGCGACAACCACGACATTCAGATCGGGGAAAAGCTCCGTCAGCTGCTTGAGCGGTGTATTGACAATCGGGCAGTCTTCATCCAGCCGGACACCGATCACCTGCACCTTCCCCTCGCCGAAGGATACCGTATCAAAGGCACCCGGCACCAGCAGACGCCGCTCGATTGCGCGGGCGACCTCAATCTCCGGGGAAATGATAACGTCAATGGGAAGATTTTCGCGGCTGAACAGATGCCCCCAGAGCGGATTTGTATATTGCTGTGCCCGTATACGGGCAATTTTCTTCGGAATGTCAAAGATCGAATGGGCAATCTGGCAGGCGACCATATTGACTTCGTCACTGTAGGTAACGGCTATGATCATATCCGCATCATAGGCCCCTGCCCGCTCCAGCGCATCAGGGTGCGAGGCGTGGCCGACCATGGTCCGGACATCCAGCTCATCGCCGAATTTACGCACAAGTTCCGGCGACTGATCGATCAGCGTAATGTCATTGCTTTCCTGGGCGAGTTGGCGCGCGATATTCGAGCCAACCTGGCCTGCGCCGCAAACGATAACTTTCATCGCCTCAAATTCCCTCTCGCATACTGTCCGCGCTAGTCCGACATTCTTTTCCGCTCGCCATTGCTGACACCGAGCGTTTTCAGCTTTCGGTGCAAGGCAGACCTCTCCATACCAACAAATGACGCGGTACGCGAAATATTTCCGCCAAAGCGATTGATCTGGGCTTCAAGATACTCTTTTTCAAATCGTTCCCGCGCCTCGCGCAACGGCAGCGCCATGATCTCCGTATTCTCTTTCTGGCCAATCATGACCGACTGGGCCGATCCAGCATCCGCCGGCACCATATTTGCCGTGATCGGGGCGGCTTTGTCACCCGTGGCAAGTATCATGATCTGCTCGATCACATTTTTCAGCTGGCGCACATTGCCGGGCCAGGCCGAGGCCTGCAGGGTGGCGATCGCATCCTCCCCGATTTTACGTAATGGGAGGCCTGAACTCTTTGAGAATCTTTCGACAAAATAGCGGGCAAGTGGCCCGATATCCTCCGGACGCTCCTTCAGGGAGGGAACGAAAATCGGGACGACGCCGAGGCGGTGATACAGATCCTCCCGCAGGCGACCATTCGCCATCTCCTCCTTGAGATCGCGGCTGGAAGAGGAGATGATCCGGGCATCCACCTTGATCTTTTCGGTTCCGCCGACTCGCTGAAACGACTGGTCGACCAGCACCCGCAGGATCTTGCCCTGTGTCTCCATCGGCATATCGGCAATTTCATCGAGGAAAAGCGTGCCGCCATGAGCCTGTTCCAGCAATCCGCGTCGCCCTCCCTTGACAGAGTTCATCCGGCCATCCTCGATGCCGAACAGCTGTATTTCAAGCCGTTCCGGCGCCAGCGTCGCCGCATTCAGCACAACAAAAGGCCCGGCTTTCCGGTTCGACTGGCTATGTATCAGCCGGGCGACGACCTCCTTGCCTGCGCCTGACGGCCCAGAGATCAGGACCCGGCTGTTGGTCGGAGCAACCTTCTCGATACTCTGCTGTAGCTGGATCATCACATTGGAACGGCAGATCAGTTCACTCGTCAGTTCGCTCCCGCGGGTTTTAAGCTCTGCCACTTCCCGGCGCAACCGCACCGCCTCCAGCACCCGATCGACAAGCTGAATAAGCCGCTCCGCCTTGAACGGTTTCTCGATAAAATCATAGGCCCCCAACTTGATGGTCTGCACCGCCGTCTCGATATTCCCATGGCCGGAAATCATCAGGATCGGCAGGTCCGGCTGGTCTTTCTTCACCGCCTGCAATATCTCGATCCCGTCAAGCTTGCTGCCGCGCAGCCAGATATCGAGAATCACCAGATTCGGTCGTCGATGGGCGATTTCAGAAAGGCATTGATCGCTGTTCGCGGCCATGCGTGTCTCGTACCCCTCATCTTCCAGAATCCCTGCGACGAGTTCGCGAATATCGGCCTCGTCATCTACAATAAGAATGTCAGCAGACATTTTCAGTCATTCCCCGTTTTCAAACTCGGTTCACTTATTGGAAAGGCAATCCTGACCCGTGCTCCCGTTCCGTTTTGTGTATCCATCATGGCGAGGCTGCCGCCATGCTCCTCCATGATCTTGTTGACGATCGCAAGCCCGAGGCCGGTCCCCTTCTCCCGATGGGTAACATATGGTTCGGTCAGGCGGTTACGATTTTCCTTAGGCAGGCCGCGTCCGTTATCCGTGATCTCGACGACGATCTCGTCATTCGTTGTCTCGATGGTCACCTCAATACGGCCTTTCGGCACCTTATCTTCCTCGCCCTCCCGCCCCTCAATGGCATCCGCACTATTCTGCAACAGATTGGTAAGAACGCGGTTGACCTGCGGCGCGTCGCAAGCGCAGGTTATCGATCCTGCCAACGTATTGAACACATACTCGATTTCCGGATGGGCAATCTTTTGCAGGAAAACAGCCTGGCCGACGAGTTCGGTGATATCTTCGGGCTTGAATTCCGGCGTCGGCATCCGCGCAAAGGACGAAAATTCATCCACCATCTTCCCGATATCCCCGACCTGGCGGATAATCGTATCGGTACATTGATTGAAGACGTCCACATCATCGACGATCTGCCGTCCGTATTTCCGCTTGATCCGTTCCGCAGAGAGCTGGATCGGGGTTAGCGGGTTCTTGATCTCGTGGGCGATGCGCCGGGCAATATCCCCCCACGCCGCCATGCGCTGCGCCGAAACAAGGTCGGTAATATCATCGAGGGTAACGACAAAACCCTGAATACTGCCGCTGGAGATTTCCGCGGCGGCCCGGACCAGAAGATGCCGGTGCCCGTCACCGGATTGAAGCTGAATTTGCCGTTCCACCACGCGATAGGGCTTTTCGCGTATCTCATCAAGTAGAACCGCCATTTGCGGCTGTATCACGGAAAAATGCGATCCGATCAATTCAGAGCTGGAAAGCCCCATAAGTTCCGTCGCCTTGCGGTTCGGCAGGTTAATCACACCGTCCTTGTCAAGCCCGATAACGCCGGAGGAAACGCCGGAAAGCACAGCCTCGGTAAAGCGTCGCCGCTCATCCAGCTTCTCATTGGTCGTTTCCAGTTCGCGGCGCTGTGTGCCCAGCTGATCAGTCATCCGGTTGAAAGCCCGGCTCAAGATGGCCATTTCGTCATAGGCGCGACTTTCATCCACCTTGGCTGTCAGGTCGCCGGACCGCACCCGTTCCGCCGCCTTCACAAGGCTCTCTATCGGCCCGACAATACGCGAGGCAATCACAAGCCCGAACCAGATCGCCGCCAGCACTACCATCAGGGAGATAATAAAGAAGATAACGGCAAACTGAATCTGGATGCCGAAGCCTTCTTCCTTCAGTTCTTCATATTCCGCCGCCGCCACGCGGGTTCGCTCCATATGGGCAAGCACTCTTGGCTCAATAAATCGTCCGACATACAGAAATCCGTCCAGCATCCGGTCAAGCTGGATCAAGGCCCGCACCTGGTCATCATTCTCATTCGTGGTGATCACCACCTCACGCTCCCGGGCCTCGACAAACAGGGTCGGGCTGATCCTGTCGAACTCAAGGGCAAAACTGAGATCTGACTGGGCGATAATATTCTGCGTTCCATCGATAACCACGGCCTCACTCAGATTACGGGCGATGACCTGGTCGCTGAGATAGGAGTCAAACAGGCTGCGGTTTTCGAGGACCCGTGTCGGCGCGCGGTTGATCTGCGCGGCCATGGCCAGCACGTCGGAACGGATATTCTGGATATGTTCCTTGATATAGGCGTCAGCGACAGCGATTGACTCTGTTACCGCCATATTCACCGGATCGGAGAAATGCCGCTGGAAATAGATATTGAAGAAAAGCGCCGAAAAAAGCGCAACCATGAGGGCTGGAGCAACGGCGATCAGGGAGAACAACCGGAGGATACGGCGATGCATCATGCTGCCCGCCCCGCCGACTTGCCCCTTGCGCCAGGTCCGGATCAGCCGATGAGTGATGATGATGGCCAGAATGACGACAATCACGATATCGACAATAAGCAACACACGCGTGTAGGCCGGGTTATCAATGGTCAGGGATTCATAGGTGGCAATCCCGCTCGCAATGGCCAGCATGGCGACGAAAAAGGATGTCTTCGGCCCCAACCCGATCTTCCGTGTCCAACGGACGAATGAGAAGGACGCCTTCTCCTTAGTTTGCTGCGATTCGACCACAACCCCCTCCGACCGGCTTGGTCATGACGCAATCTCTGTCCAAGGATATCGCATCAAGCCCTGCTTTACGGTCAAAATACCACATTGTGGCATTTAAGCATCACTTGAGCCCGCGCACAACCTGAATATCCAGCTCCCGGATTTTTTTACGCAAGGTATTGCGGTTGACCCCCAGCAAGTCCGCCGCCTTGATCTGGTTTCCATTGGTTGCATCCAGGGAAAGCGATAGAAGCGGCCTCTCGACTTCACGGATCACCCGCTCATATAGACCGGGTGGCGGCAATCCCCCCGCATGGGCCGCAAAGTATTTCGCGATATGCCGCTCCACTGCCATGCCGAGGCTTTCATCCGTGCCAACGCTTTCCTCGGAATCGCCAATTTCCTGCGGCTGCAGTTCCTGCTGGATAACCGAAAGATTGATAACATCATCGGAATAGAGGGCGGCAAGGCGACGCACCAGATTTTCAAGTTCCCGCACATTGCCGGGCCATTTATGTTTTTTAAGTGCCTCCAGCGACTCCTTGTCGATGCTCTTGACCGGCAGTCCCTCCTCCAGCGCCTGGGCAAGGAAATGCCGGACAAGGTCAGGAATATCCTCCGCCCGCTCACGCAGCGGCGGCAAGCGCAGCGGAACCACATTCAGCCGATAATACAGATCTTCGCGGAACAGACCCTGCCGCACGAACTGCCGCAAGTCCCGATTGGTTGCCGCGATAATCCGCACATCTGTCTTGATCGCCGTGCGTCCGCCGACTGTGGTGTATTCCCCCTGTTGCAAGACCCGGAGGAGCCGTGTCTGCGCTTCGATCGGCATATCGCCGATTTCATCGAGAAACAGCGTGCCGCCCTGTGCCTGCTCGAACCGCCCGATGGCGCGGGAATCCGCGCCGGTAAACGCGCCTTTCTCATGACCGAACAGTTCCGATTCGATCAATTCCTTCGGGATTGCCGCCATATTGATCGGCACGAACGGACCCGCCTTTCGCTTGCCATACTCATGCAGGGCACGGGCGACAAGCTCCTTTCCGGTCCCGCTTTCGCCAGAGATCAGCACCGTGAGGTCCGTCCCCATAAGCCGCGCCAGCACCCGGTAAATTTCCTGCATCGCCGGGGAACGCCCGATCAGCGGCGTTTTCGTCTCCTCATCCTCTTCGGCGCCAAAGCGTTTCGCGGCTTTCTTGGGCTTTGACAGCGCCCGCTCCACCACCTGCAACAGGAGTTTCAGGTCGAACGGCTTGGGAAGATAGTCATAGGCCCCCCGCTCCGTCGCCTTGATGGCTGTCAACAGGGTATTCTGCGCGCTCATCACCACAACCGGCAGATCGGGCCGGATTTTCTTGATACGCGGCAATAGATCGAGGCCGTTTTCATCGGGCATAACGACATCGGTCAGGATGATATCGCCTATCCCTTCCAACGCCCAGTTATAGAGCGTGGCCGCATTACCGGTGGAGCGCACGACATAATTGGCGCGAGCCAGCGCCTGCTCAAGAACGGTGCGAATACTCTGATCATCATCTGCGACTAAAATTGTGCCCGGCATATCTATTCCGTATCCGTTTTTGCAAAATTGTAAACTGGCAGGCGGATCAATACTTTGCCGCCCTCTTCCGATGTATCGAACTCGACGATGCCGCCGTGATCCCCGACGATTTTGGCAACCAGTGCCAGGCCAAGTCCGCTGCCTCCGGTCTTTGTGGTCACGAAGGGATCGAAGATATGCGGCATGATTTCCTCGGGGATGCCCGGTCCGTTGTCTTGTATCCCGACTTCCAGCGGAAGCTGTGTTTTCTCTTTAGCGCCGGGGACGGCAAGGCGGATACCGTGACGATAGGCCGTGCTCAAGGTGATCTCCCCGCTTGCTTCCGGTGTCGCCTCCACCGCATTTTTCACGAGATTGAGCAGGACCTGAACCAGTTGATCGCGGTTACCGTAAACAAAGGGAAGCGAGGGGTCGTAATTTTCGCGAAAGGTGATATTCCGGCCAAAGCCCGCCTCGGCTACCCGGCGGACATGCTCCAGCACCTCATGGATATTGACCGCATCGCGATCTATCGGCCGGTCATCGGAGAAAGCCTCCATCCGGTCAACGAGCGCGCAAATCCGATCTGTCTCATCGCAGATAAGCCGCGTGAGCGCCCGATCCGCATCGGACGCGTTCATTTCCAGCAACTGTGCCGAGCCCCGAATGCCGGAGAGCGGGTTTTTCACCTCATGCGCCAGCATGATCGCCATCGCCGTCACAGACCGCGCCGCGCCGCGATGAGTGAGCTGCCGGTCCATCTTTGCGGCGATGGTCCGTTCCTCGATCTGGACCACCACGTTCGATGTTCCATACATCAGCGATACCTGAAGATTGACATTCTTGATGCCGGTTTTCGGCGTTCCGAGATCAACACTATATTCGGATACGCAATCGCCGAGGGTGCGGACCTGCTCGACCAGCCCCAGAAGCGGGCTGTCAAACGGAACAATCTCATTGATGGACATCCTCAGCAGCATTTTTGACGACAGCCCGAAAAATTCCTCCGCCGCCGGGTTGGTCATGCAGAGATAGCCTTCCTCATCAATCACGATCAGCGGATCAGGCAGGGCATTCAGCACCGAGAGGGCATCCACCTCCGTTTTCTTGCGCTTCGTGCTGCTAAAGGGGTTTGACAGGACCATGTTATGCCGTTTCCTTCAATTGCAGGCCATCATAAAACCCGTTGATTTCATCGCGCACCTGATGCCGGTCCGTCAGGCGGACGACCTTCTGGCGGAAGGTTTCACCGCCCGGCAACCGCGCGGAATACCAGCCCAGATGCTTGCGGGCGACCCGAACGCCAACCTCTTCCCCGTAAAGGGAGATCAGCGCATCATAATGTTCCAGAAGGACGGAGCGTTGTTCATCGACATCCGGATCCGGGCGTGCCTGCCCGGATTTGAGATGCTCCGCCACCTGGGCCACGAACCAGGGCCGCCCATAGCTGCCCCGTCCGATCATCACGCCATCTGCACCGGACTGCGCCCGCGCCTCGACCGCATCCTCTACTGTCTGGATATCTCCGTTGACGATCACGGGAAGCGAAACCGCGTCCTTGACCTCCCCGACATACCGCCAGTCCGCCGATCCCTTAAAAAACTGACAGCGGGTGCGGCCATGCACCGTCAACATGCGGATACCTGTATCTTCGGCGATCTTCGCAAGTTGGGGGGCATTGCGACTATCATCGTCCCAACCGGTTCGCATTTTCAGCGTCACCGGGATGCTGACGGCGTCGACCGTCGCCTTCAAAATCCTTGCCGCATGGTCAAGATCCCGCATCAGGGAAGAGCCCGCCATACCGGCCGTCACCTTCTTCACCGGGCAGCCCATGTTGATATCGATGATTTTCGCGCCCATCTCCTCGTTCAGTTTCGCCGCTTCAGCCATGATATCCGGATCGCAACCCGCCAGCTGGACCGCCATTGGCTGGTCATCATTCGCGGAGCGCACGATGCGGAGGGATCGCCGCGTCTCCGCCACCATGGACTTGCTCGCCACCATTTCCGAGAACACCATGCCCGCCCCATATCGCGTCACCAGACGGCGAAAGGGCAGATCTGTGATACCGGCCATGGGCGCCAGGAAAACCGGAGGGTCGATAGTAATCGAATCGAGAGTAATGACCATTAATTATGCAATTAAAAATATGATTAATATTTAGGCACTATAGTCCGGTCTTTACCGCACTGCAACAGAATCATTTGCAAACCGTCAAATTTATTGAACCTTCCGACGTCGCGAACTATTGTCGGGCCATGACAACCATCGCCCTGATCGTCGCCGCCGGAAAAGGTCTTAGAACCGGAATGAGCTTTCCCAAGCAATATATTGAAATTGCGGGAAAAACCATACTCAGAAGAAGCATTGACGCATTTCTTGAGCATCCGTCCATCGATAATGTCTGCGTGGTCATCAATAGCGCGGATCGGGCTCTTTATGACAACGCGACGACAGATCTGGAGTTGCTGCCGCCGGTTATCGGCGGCGCGGAACGGCAGGAATCCGTCAGTAACGGGCTGGAGAGCCTGACTGATTTATCGCCGGATTTTGTGCTGATTCACGACGCGGCACGGCCTTTTGTGAGCAAGGCGCTGATAAGCCGCTGCCTCGATGCACTGAAAACGGCAGAGGCTGTGCTTCCCTCCCTTCCCCTCATCGACAGCCTGAAGACATTTTCCAATGGCAAAATTACCGGTGCCGTGAACCGCGACGAAATTGTCGCCGCGCAAACACCGCAGGGCTTTGCCTTCGCGCAAATCCTCGCCGCACATCGGGCTTTTGAGGGCGAAAAGCTTACGGACGATACGGCCCTTGCCGCCCGCGCCGGCATGGAGGTGGCGATGGTCGAAGGGGAAGCCGCCAATTTCAAGATCACGACAGCGGCGGATATCGAGGCGACAGAGCGGCAAATTATCAGGACCCTTGGCGATATCCGCACCGGTTTCGGCTTCGATGTCCATGCGTTCGAAACGGGCGACAGGCTCTGGCTCGGCGGCGTAGAAATTCCCCATGACAGGAAGTTAAAAGGCCATTCGGATGCGGATGTGGCCCTGCATGCCTTGACGGACGCCCTGCTCGGCGCAGTTAGTGCCGGGGATATCGGCGCTCATTTCCCGCCCTCGGACCCGCAATGGAAAGGCGCGGCCTCAGACCGCTTCCTTCAACACGCCGCCCGCCTGATTGCGGAAAAAGGCGGGGTTGTCAGCCATGTCGATCTGACCATAATTTGCGAAGCGCCAAAAATCGGGCCGCACCGCGCCGCGATGAAGGAGCGCATTGCCGATCTTCTCAATATATCCACCGAACGGGTCAGCATCAAAGGCACTACCACCGAAAAACTTGGCTTTACCGGTCGCGGCGAAGGCATAGCTGCGCAGGCCGTCGCAACCGTGAGGCTGCCTGAATGAGCAAGATTGCCCCTCTCTCCCCCTTTCATCCGGCGGTCATCTGGTCCTGCTGGTTCTGGAGCGGATTAAGCCCCAGAGCGCCGGGCACTGTCGGCTCCCTCGCGGCGCTTCCCGTCGGTATCGCCATTCTTTATTTCTTTGGCGCGCCGACACTCGGCCTTGCGGCCATCTTCATTTTTCTTACCGGCTGGTGGAGTACAAAGGTTTATCTGGAGAAAACCGGCAAGTCCGATCCGGGCGAAGTGGTGATTGATGAGGTCGCGGGAATGTGGCTCGCGCTTCATGCGGCGGATACCGGCCCGGTCCTGATTATCCTCGCCTTCCTGCTGTTCCGGCTCTTTGACATCTGGAAACCATGGCCGATCGGCTGGCTCGACAGGAACGTCAAAGGCGCCTTTGGCGTGATGATCGACGACGTAATCGCGGGACTTTTCGCGGCCTTCTCACTCGCAATCCTGAAATGGGGATATTATGGCTATATTCAGCAATGAAATCGAGACACTGGCAACCGATGTACTCGAAAAAAGCCGCCAGAAAAAATGGAAACTGGCTACGGCGGAATCCTGTACGGGCGGGCTGATTGCCGGCTCCCTCACCGAGATCGCCGGATCGTCGGATGTCTTTGATCGCGGCTTTATCACCTATTCCAATGTCGCCAAGAATCGGATGATTGGGGTTTCCACCGATACCTTGCGGGCCCATGGCGCCGTATCCGAGGAAGTCGCGCGCGAAATGGCGCTGGGCTCGCTGAATGCCGCAAGTGTCGATATCACCGTCGCCGTAACCGGTGTCGCGGGGCCCGGCGGCACGCCAACGAAGCCCGCGGGCCGCGTCCATCTCGCCGTCGCGACGAAAAATGGCATCGCGGAGCATCGCAAGATGGATTATGGGGAACTCGGCCGGTCGGAGGTGCGCCAGGCGACAGTCGTAACCGCCCTTGAAATGCTGTTAAAGGCGCTCAATCGCTAGGATGTTTTCGCCGGGCTTCCGTAAAGCGCTTTCGCGCGGGTCTCAAAGGCGGAAATCATCCGCGTCACGGCCTCGTTGAACAGCAGGCCGATGGTCTTTTGCAGGATCATCGAGCGAAATTCGAAATCGACAAAAAAGTCAATTTCGCAGCCGTCCGGATGCTCGTTGAATTGCCAGTGATTGTTCAGGTAACGGAACGGCCCGTCCATATACTCGACATCGATACGACAGTTCGGCTCGTCCAGCGTAACCTTGGAGGTAAATTTTTCGCGGAACAGCTTGAAACCGATAACGAGGTCGGCGAACACAACATTCTCTTTTCTCTCCTTGATCCGCGCGCCGACGCACCAGGGAAGAAATTCGTCATATTTATCAATGGCCGCCACCAGATCAAACATCTGCTTTGGGCTATAGGGGAGAACCCGCTGTTCGGCGTGTGTTGGCATACTCTACGTGATCCGTACTCGCTAGACTAATCAGTTCCTGGCGTTGGCCCGTTCGCGCGCCGCTTTCAACCTCGCAAAATCCTCTCCCGCATGATGGCTTGAGCGGGTAAGCGGCGACGCGGACACCATCAGGAAGCCCTTAGCATAGGCCTGCTTCTCCAGAACTGCAAATTCATCCGGGGTCACGAAACGATGAAGGGCGTGATGTTTGATCGTCGGCTGAAGGTACTGGCCAATCGTGATGAAATCGATATTGGCAACGCGCATATCATCCATCACCTGGCCGACCTCCTCCTTCTCCTCGCCAAGCCCGACCATCAGGCCTGACTTGGTGAACATGGTCGGATCAAGCTCCTTCACCCGTTCCAGCAATCGCAGTGAATGATAATAGCGCGCGCCGGGCCGGACTGTGGGATAGAGCTTCGGTACGGTCTCAAGATTATGGTTGAAGACATCAGGTTTCGCCGCAACAACAACCTCCAACGCCCCGGGTTTCTTGAGAAAATCCGGTATGAGGATCTCGATGGTGGTGTCAGGAGTCGCTTCTCGGATTGCCGTGATGACATCCGCAAAATGCTGCGCACCGCCATCTTTCAGGTCATCCCGGTCAACCGAGGTGATCACAACATGATTGAGGCCAAGGGTTTTGACGGCTGTCGCCACATTGACCGGCTCGAACGGATCAAGGGCGTTCGGCTTGCCGGTGGAGACATTACAAAAGGCGCAGGCGCGGGTGCAAATCTCTCCCATGATCATCATCGTCGCATGCTTCTTCGCCCAGCATTCGCCGATGTTGGGACAGGCCGCCTCCTCGCAGACCGTGGTGAGGTTGAGGCCGCGCATCAGCTCGCGTGTCTCGTTATAGGTTTTCGAGACCGGCGCCTTCACCCGTATCCAGGCGGGCTTGCGCTGGATCGGG
>JBBDJF010000052.1:0-27656 GCA_040880045.1 Sneathiella sp. | reverse complement strand
TTCGTCAAGATCCGAATAAACATCCGGATCGAGGCGCCCTTTCATGATCTGCAGGAATGGCACCCGGAGCTTGGGTTTTAGCTGCTCGATCAGGTCGGCGGTATCGGCCGAGTGCCAGTCTTCTATCTGCTCATGGATAAAGGCGGCATCTTCCCGCTCGATCGCGCCCTGTATCTCCTGAACGATTTCATCGCTCAGACCATAGGCCCGCGGGGTGCTTTCTTCGTCTGTCGAGGGATCATCGGCCGTTTTATCCTGCACATCCGTCATGGTCAGCTTTCATCCAAAAGGCGTTCTTTCCGGGCGACAGGTCCTGGCATCATCTTGCCGGCCTTGTGATCCTGCGCATCCACAGCCGCAATCGCCGTCATATTGACGAGGCCGCGAACGGTGATGGAGGCGGCGGTGACATGTACAGATTTCGACATCCCTATAAGGATCGGGCCAACGGCAATTCCATGGCCGATGCTTTTAGCTATATTGTAACTTATATTGGCCGAGTCAAGATTTGGCATGATCAGAAGATTGGCAGACCCCTGCAAACGTGAATTGGGGAAAATCGCCTCGCGGATCGCCGGAATTAGCGCCGTATCTGCTTTCATCTCCCCTTCGATTTCAAGTTCCGGCGCCAGTTTCTCGATAATGGGGAGGGCCTTGCGGGCGCGCCGCGCCGACGGCATATCCGTGGAGCCGAAATTGGAATAGGACAGAAGCGCCGCCTTGGGCTCGATCCCGAAACGCCGCACTTCATCCGCCGACAGGATCGCCAGTTCCGCCAGTTCCTCGGGCGTGTGCTCATGGCTGATCTGCGTATCGGTGAAAAAGAGGGTGCGCTCCGGCATGATCAGCAAATGCAGCGCGGACGCATCCCGCACACCCTCACGGAAGGGGATAATGTCGGAGACGCGCCGGTAATGCTGGTCATACTTGCCGAAGGTGCCGCAAATCATCGCATCGGCATGACCAAGATGAACCATCATCGCGCCGATAATCGTCGTATTGGTGCGAATACGAGCCTTGGCGGTTTCCACATCAACGCCGAAGCGTTCCCGGAGTTTGTGATAGGCTTGCCAGTATTCCCGATAGCGTGGATCGTCTTCCGGGTCGACAATTTCAAAATCCTTGCCCGGCCTGATCCGAAGACCGAGCTTTTCGAGGCGAAAGTCAATCACCTTGCTCCGCCCGATCAGGATGGGGGTCGCCAACCCTTCGTCAACGACCGTCTGCACCGCCTGCAGGACACGCTCTTCCTCGCCTTCGGCGTAGGCAACGCGCATGATTTCCTGCCGCGCCCGGTCGAACAACGGTTTCATCACGAAGCCCGTGCGATAGACAAAGTTCGACAGGCTCTGGTGATACTTCTCAAGATTTTCGATCGGGCGGCTGGCAACACCGCTGTCCATCGCCGCCTTGGCCACCGCGAAGGAGACTTCCAGATATAGCCGGGGGTCGAAAGGCGTCGGGATAAGGTAGTCCGGGCCGAAGCTCGCCTGCGTCCCGCCATAGGCCTTGGCGACAATGTCTGATTGTTCCGCCATGGCAAGGTCGGCGATGGCCTTTACCGCCGCTATTTTCATCTCCTCATTGATTTCCGTCGCGCCGACATCCAGCGCGCCGCGAAAGAGGTAGGGAAAGCAAAGAACATTATTGACCTGATTGGGATAGTCGGAGCGCCCCGTCGCAATGATCGCGTCCGGGCGGACGGCCTTTACCTCTTCGGGCAATATCTCCGGCGTCGGGTTGGCGAGCGCGAGTATGATCGGTTTCTCCGCCATGGTGGCAACCATTTCAGGCTTCAAGGCGCCCGGCCCTGAACAGCCGAGAAAGATATCCGCTCCCTGCATCGCATCGGCGAGGGTTCGCTTGTTTGTTTCAATCGCAAAGACGGATTTGTAGGGGTCCATCTCAACCGTACGTCCCTCGTAAACTACCCCGTGAATATCGCAAACGGTGATATTTTCCTTCGGCAGCCCCAGACTGACCAGAAGATTGAGGCAGGCAAGCGCCGCCGCCCCCGCACCACAGGCCGTCAGCTTCACTTCGGCGATATCCTTCTCGACGATCCGAAGGGCGTTATAGACCGCCGCCGCGACGCAAATGGCAGTGCCGTGCTGGTCATCATGAAATACCGGGATATTCATCCGCTCCCGGCAGAGCCTCTCAACCGTGAAGCATTCCGGCGCCTTGATATCCTCAAGATTGATGCCGCCGAATGTCGGTTCCATGGCGGCGATAATATCAACGAGCTTTTCCGGGTCCAGTTCCGCAAGCTCAATATCGAAAACGTCAATTCCGGCGAATTTCTTGAAAAGAACCGCCTTCCCTTCCATCACCGGCTTGGAGGCGAGCGGCCCGATTGCGCCAAGGCCCAGGACTGCCGTCCCGTTGGTGACAACGCCGACAAGGTTCCCCCGCGCCGTCAGTTCCGCGGCCTGCGCCGGGTCTTCCGCGATGGCGAGGCAGGGGTGCGCAACGCCGGGTGAATAGGCAAGCGCCAGGTCCGTCTGGGTATCCATCGGCTTGGTCGGCGTGACCGTCAGCTTTCCCGGCTTTGGCAACCGGTGATAGTCCATTGCCTTCTCTGAAATATCCTTCGCCATTCCCCAAAACCTTTCCCAAACAAAACGGACGCCAGCATTTACCCGATGACAAAAGAGGATGCCATCAAAATTTCGGCAAACGTATCAGCGCATTAAGAAAACACGCGAACGCTTCCATACCACGCCATCATAGCGCAGTTGGGGAAAGTTTCATGAAATAGTTGTGGATTTTTTCGTTCACCCCGAATGGGGCAAGAGATTAAGTGGTGCGGTCGAGAAGACTCGAACTTCCACCCGTGTTACCGGACAGCGACCTCAACGCTGCGCGTCTACCAATTCCGCCACGACCGCACAATGGAGCAGGGGAATAACAAATGTTTGCACAGGGCGCAACAACTGAATTGCGAAAAGGGTGAATTAAAAGTCCGGCAGGTTTCTTTTGACGTTATCGGTGATCGAAATACCGATGTTATCATCGACAATAATGATGCCGCCATAGGCAATCGGCTTGTTGTTCGCAAGAACGATTGCATCGTCTTCTGCGCCGGCGTCCAGCTCGATAACCGCGCCGCGCCCCATTTTGAGGAGTTGATGAATTGGCATGATGGCTTTTCCCAGTACAACCGAGATTTCCACGTCCACGCCTTCAATTGCCTTGTCTTCCTCACTCATGCCCGTCATTCCTGTGGTCTGTAGGAAGGCCAGTATCGGCGATCAGAGTTAACAGGGCCTTAATAAAGCCGCTCATCAGCAGATTATTGCTGTTTCAGGGAAAGCTGCTATAAACCGGACATGCAGCAGATTGAATGGAAAATCTCCGATGAACCGGTCGCCTACGAGCTGGCCCTCGCCGAGATGGAGCAGCGCGTCGCCGCGATCCGCGAGGGGACGGCGCGGGAACTCGTCTGGCTGCTGGAACATCCGCCGCTTTACACGGCGGGAACCAGTGCAGATTCGTCCGATCTACGGGATCCGGACCGTTTCCCCGTCCATAAGGCCGGGCGCGGCGGACAATATACCTATCACGGGCCCGGACAGCGTATCGCCTATGTCATGCTGGACCTCAAGAAGCGCAACGCGGATATCCGCGCCTTCGTGCAGGACCTCGAAGACTGGGTGATCGATGTTCTCGCGCAATATCAGGTCAAGGGCGAGAAACGCTGCGAACGGGTTGGCGTCTGGGTCGATCGCGGCTTTCGCGAAGACAAGATCGCCGCCATTGGCGTGCGCGTGCGCCGCTGGGTAAGCTTTCACGGCATCTCGATCAATGTCGATCCCGATCTCAGTCACTATGAGGGGATTGTGCCCTGCGGCATTGCAGAACACGGCGTGACATCCCTTGTCGATCTCGGCATTCCCGTGAGCATGGCTGAATTCGACATGGAACTCAAAGCCAGCTTTACGAAGGTGTTTCTGAAAAACGGCGACCTCGGCATGCTGGTGCCGGAGGCCGCCCCCTCGCCTATTCAAATTCCAGGATAACGTCATCCACGGCCAGGATATCACCGGCACCCGCATTGACCTTGGAAACCACCCCGTCCTGCTCGGCGCGGAGGATATTTTCCATTTTCATCGCCTCAACCACCGCGAGCGGCTGTCCGGCTTTCACCTCGTCCCCTTCACTGACGTTGACGGCGACGATCATCCCCGGCATCGGACAAAGCAGGAATTTTGACATATCCGCTGCGACCTTGACCGGCATCAGTTCAGCAAGCTCTGCCGCCGCGGGGCTGCGCACAGCCAGCTCGACGACCGCGCCGCCATGTGTCAGGCGAATGGAGCCCCGGAAAAATTCAAGCTGGGCAATCATCTCGAACCCGTTGACCTTGGCCTTGATCCGGCGCTTGCCGGGCTTCCACTTGCTCCGGACGGCAAAAACCCTGTCGCCGATGGTCACGTCAATACCGGCTTTCGCATCCTCCGCCGAGACTTCGGTGGAGGATTCCTTGCCGTTGCCGATAATCCATTTCTTCGAGGTCTTTTCGATGACATCCGAAAGGGACCGGCTGCTATGGCGTGTATGCACAAGGACCGCAATCGCCATCAGCTTTTCATGGGTTTCCGCATCGAGCGGCGCGCCATGGAACCCATCGGGGTATTCTTCGGCAATGAAGCCCGTTGTCAGTTTACCGGCCTTGAACCTTGGATGATTGCAAACCGCATTCAGGAAGTTGATGTTATGGGCAATACCCTTGACTTCATACGCATCCAGCGCCCGGCCCATTTCCTCAAGGGCCTCCTCACGGGTGGCGCCATAGGTCACCAGCTTCGCGATCATCGGATCATAGAACATGGTAATCTCGGACCCTTCCGTGACGCCCGTATCGACCCGCACGTTCTTGCCCTTTGGCACCTTGTAACGGCTCAGGCGGCCAATGGAGGGCAGAAAGCCCCGATAGGGATCCTCGGCATAGAGGCGGCTCTCCAGCGCCCAGCCGGTGAACTTTATGTCTTTTTGCGTGAGGGCGAGTTTTTCGCCATAGGCGACCCGGATCATCTGTTCCACCAGATCAATGCCGGTGATCAGTTCGGTCACCGGATGCTCGACCTGCAGGCGTGTGTTCATCTCAAGGAAATAGAAGCTCTTGTCGCTGCCGACAATGAATTCGACGGTTCCCGCGGAATGATAATCGACTTCCTTTGCCAGCGCGACGGCCTGTTCGCCCATGGCCTTGCGCAGTTCCTCATCCACAAACGGGCTTGGCGCTTCCTCAATGACCTTCTGGTGACGCCGCTGCACGGAGCATTCCCGCTCTCCAAGATACAGGCAGGTGCCATGTTTATCCGCCAGAACCTGAATCTCGATATGGCGCGGATCAACGACGAACTTTTCGATGAAAATCCGGTCATCGCCGAAGCTGCTGAGAGCTTCATTCTTGGCCGACTGGAACCCCTCCCGCGCCTCGGCATCGTTACCGGCGACACGCATGCCCTTGCCGCCGCCCCCGGCCGATGCCTTGATCATGACCGGATAGCCGATTTCCCCGGAAATCTTCACCGCATGATCGGCATCCTCGATCAGGTCCATATGACCCGGCACCGTGTTCACCCCCGCATTGAGCGCGAGTTTCTTCGAGGCGATCTTGTCCCCCATTGAGGCAATTGCCTTTTTACCGGGGCCGATAAAGGCAATTCCCGCCTCGTCCAGCGCATCGGCAAACGCCTGATTCTCGGACAGGAACCCGTAACCCGGATGAACGGCCTCAGCACCTGACTTCTTACAGGCGTCAATAATCTTCTCAATGACGAGATAGCTTTCCGACGCGGCGGCGGGGCCGATATGAACCACCTCATCCGCCATGCGCATATGCACGGCGCCGTCATCGGCATCGGAATAAACGGCGACAGTCTGGATGCCCATGGCACGCGCCGAGCGAATGACCCGGCAGGCAATTTCCCCGCGATTGGCGATCAGGATCTTTTTAAACATTTTTTCTTCCCTTTTCTCTCGACCCTACAGCGGAATATTGCCGTGCTTTTTCCACGGATTTTCCAGATGTTTGTTTCTCAGCATCCGAAGCGACTTGATCACCCTGTTCCGGGTATTGTTCGGCATGATCACATCGTCGATGAATCCGCGATGCCCGGCAATGAACGGATTGGCAAATCGGGATTGATATTCGTCGGTACGCTTCTGGATTTTCTCCGCATCGCCGATCTCGGAGCGGAAAATGATCTCCACCGCCCCTTTCGAGCCCATGACCGCGATTTCCGCGGAAGGCCAGGCGTAGTTGACATCGCCGCGCAGATGCTTGGATGACATCACGTCATAGGCGCCGCCATAGGCCTTTCGGGTAATGATGGTGACTTTCGGCACTGTCGCCTCGGCGTAGGCATAAAGCAGTTTCGCTCCGTGCTTTATGATGCCGCCATACTCCTGAGAGGTGCCGGGCAGGAAACCGGGCACATCGACTAACGTGACAATCGGAATATTGAAGCAGTCACAGAAGCGAACGAACCGCGCCGCCTTGCGGGAGCTGTCAATATCGAGACACCCGGCCAGCACCATTGGCTGATTGGCGACGATCCCGACTGTCTGCCCCTCCATCCGGCCGAAACCGGTGATGATGTTTTTCGCAAAATTGGGCTGAATTTCAAAGAAATCCCCTTCATCAACCAGCTTTTCGACCAGTTCCATCATATCATAGGGCTTGTTGGCATTCGCCGGGACGAGGGTATTGAGCGATTTTTCCTTGCGGTCCGGATCGTCGAAGCTCTTGCGGACCGGGGACTGCTCAAGGTTGCTGGAGGGCAGGAAGTCGACAAGGCGCCGAACCTCGGTCAGCACCTCGACATCATTGTCATAGGCATTGTCGGCAACAGACGACTTGCCGGTATGCGTGCCCGCCCCGCCCAGTTCTTCCGCCGTCACGGTTTCGTTGGTAACGGTTTTCACCACATCGGGCCCGGTCACGAACATGTAGGAACTGTCCCGGACCATGAAGATAAAATCGGTCATCGCCGGGGAGTATACCGCGCCGCCTGCGCAAGGGCCCATGATCACGGAGATCTGCGGCACGACGCCCGAGGCCATCACATTACGCTGGAACACATCCGCATAGCCCGCAAGGCTGTCGATGCCTTCCTGAATACGGGCACCGCCGGAATCATTGAGACCGATGACCGGCGCGCCGACCTGAACGGCCTTGTCCATGATCTTGCAGATTTTCTTGGCGTGATATTCCGAAAGCGATCCGCCAAAGACCGTAAAGTCCTGGCTGAACACAAACACGAGCTTGCCATTGATGGTGCCATGGCCGGTGACAACACCGTCACCGATCACCGTTTCCTCCTGCATGCCGAAATCAGCGCAGCGATGCTCGACAAACATGTCCCATTCTTCGAACGAGCCGTCATCGAGAAGCAGGCTGATCCGCTCCCGCGCTGTCAGCTTGCCCTTGCCATGTTGCGCATCGATGCGCTTCTGTCCGCCGCCGAGACGCCCTCTGGCCCGCTTTTCCTCAAGCTGCTGAATGATATCCTGCATGTACCCTCCTCAGGCTATAATGCCGCTTAGTTGCAGAAAGCGAGCGCTTGCCGCCAGGCTTTCCTTGTTATTTTTTCGCCGTGCAACGGCCTCCGCATCCGAACCCCAGAATTCCATCACATGGGTTTCATCTATTTCACTGATCTCAAAGGCTTCTTCCGCCGTGATCCGCCCGTCCAGCACCGCCAGCGCAATCACCAGAGATCCGCATAAAGACGTCATATTATAAAGCGGCGCGAGCGTCATATCTTTTTGTGCCGACACCAGCGCCCGCATCCTCAAAAGCGCCTCCTCCGACTGCGGGATATGGATGATGCCTTCCGTGACTTTCAGGCTAACCTGATGACGGGCTTTTATCCATTCCAGCATCGGATCCCACGCCACCGCCTGCTTTTCCACGAGGAGGGCGGGATGGCTGGCCCGATAACATACCAGATCCGTGCCGCCATAGGCCGAGATTTCAGCGATCACCTTTTCCCGTTGCGGGATGACGCGGTCGATGGCTGTCGCAGCCGCCTGCATCAGGGGCATATTGGCGGGGTTGATCTCTTCACTCTGGGCGTCCCACTCCCCGGCGATTGCCTCGGCCAGCGCCTGGGTCGGCAGACGCAGATGTGCCTTCGCGGGTGTCCTGATCACCCGGCCATCCAGTCGAACGGAGTAGGCTCCGCCCTCTTCCTCCGCTGTCACCGTCTTGTAAAAGCGCTTCATCCCGGTTCGTTTTATTACCCTAAGCCTAACAGTCGTTTGGCTTATAGCGAATACTCAAAAAAAAGCAAGGTTTGACTTGAATTTTAACCCGTCCATCAGGCCGTATCGACAATTTCGAGCAATTCTTCGAACCGGTCAATAAGCCGCTCCGCGCCACTTTCCAGAAGCTCATCCGCGTCATGATAGCCCCAGGTCACGCCGATCCCCCGACAACCGGCATTCTTCGCAAGCATCATATCAAAGCTGGTATCCCCCACCATGAAAGTCCGTTCCGGCAATGTGCCCGCCGCCATCATCGCCCGTTCCAGCATTCGCGGATGGGGTTTTCCGGGATTATTATCGGGCGTTTGCAGGGAAATGAAATAATCATGGAGGTCATGTTGATTGATGACGGCATTGAGGCCGCGCAGTGACTTGCCGGTCGCCACGGCCATCGCCACATTGCGATCCGCCAATGCCGACAGCGTCTCCCGCGCGCCCGCGAAAAGCGGTTCATGATGGTCCGCCTGCAAGCGTCGGTGGAAAAAGGCGCCCTTGTACCCGGTTACGATCTTTTCAAGCTGCATATCATCCAATGGTGCGCCCGCAAGATGGCGCACGGCCGTATCCGGGTTCAGGCCGATGGTGCGACGGATCATCAGATCGTCCGGCACCGGTAGCGCCACTGCCTCAAACGCCAGCCGCATACAGGCGACAACATTATGCTGACTATCCACCAAGGTGCCGTCGCAATCGAAAACCACAAGGATGTCGGGCGTTGCCTCTGTCATCCGTCATCACCCAATCAAACAATTCTGACCCGCAAAAGGAAAAGGCTGGCGACAAATACCGCCAGCCTCGCTTTTATTGCTTCTTGGAGCGATTGACCGCACTCGTGATCGCCTTGAGCGAGGCCGTCACAATATTAGCGTGACGGCCGACACCGAAAATCGGCTCGCCCTGCGCGTCGCGCATTTCCACATAGGCAATCGCCACGGCATCGGAGCCGAGGCCGGTTGTATGCTCGCGGTAGTCATTAACCTTGAGGTCAACACCATATGCCTGGGTCAGCGCCGACATATAGGCATCAATCGGTCCGGTGCCGATACCTTCAATGGTTCTCTCCTTGCCGCCATCGCGGAGTGTCGCGGTCAGTTTCCGCCGCTCCGATGTCGGCGATTCCGCCGTGGTCTGGTGATTGACGAACTCGAGGCCGCCATTCGCATTCAGATACTCTTTTTCAAATATCTCGTAAATCGTCGCGGAGGAAAGCTCCTTACCGGTTTCATCCGTCACACCTTGCACGATCTTGCTAAACTCAACCTGCAGCAGGCGCGGCAGCTCGATGCCGTAATCCTCTTCCAGAAGATACGCAACACCGCCCTTGCCGGACTGGCTGTTCACCCGGATCACCGCATCATAGTTACGGCCGAGGTCCGCCGGATCAATCGGCAGGTACGGGATTTCCCACAATTCACTGTTGGCCTTCCTGATCGCGGCAAAGCCCTTCTTGATGGCATCCTGATGGGAGCCGGAGAAAGCCGTGAACACCAGGTCGCCGCCATAGGGATGGCGCGGATGAACCGGCAGCTGGTTGCAATATTCGACTGTGCGGACAACTTCGTTGATGTCGCTGAAATCGAGGTTCGGGTCAACGCCCTGCGTGTACATATTCATGGCGATATTGACCACATCGACGTTTCCGGTGCGCTCCCCGTTTCCGAACAGGGTTCCCTCAACCCGGTCGGCCCCGGCCATGATCCCGAATTCCGCCGCGGCGACGCCAGTGCCCCGGTCGTTATGCGGATGCAGGCTCAGGATGATTTTCTCCCGTTCCGGCAGGTTGCGATGCATCCATTCGATCTGGTCGGCATAGATGTTGGCGCTTGCCACCTCCACCGTTGCCGGCAGGTTGAAGATGATCCTGTTGTCCACGGTTGGCTTCCAGATTTCCATCACCGCTGCACAAACCTCACAGGCATAGTCGAGCTCGGTCTGGGTAAAGCTTTCCGGGGAATATTCCATCTGGATATGGGTTTCCGGCATTTCATCCGCGAGCTGACGCACCAGTTTCGCCCCTTCCGTGGCGATTTCCTTGATTCCCGCCCGGTCCATATCAAACACGACGCGCCGTTGCAGTGTCGAGGTGGAGTTATACAGATGGACGATGGCCTGTCTGGCGCCACGAATGCTATCGAAGGTCTTGCGGATAAGTTCTTCGCGCGCCTGGGTCAGGACCTGAATTTTTACGTCATCGGGAATTTCGCCTTCCTCGATCAGGAAACGGACGAAATCGAAATCCGTCTGTGATGCGGATGGGAAGCCAACCTCGATCTCCTTGAACCCAAGCTCGACCAGATGGCGGAACATACGAAGCTTGCGTTCATGCCCCATCGGTTCGATCAGCGCCTGATTGCCGTCGCGCAAGTCCACGCTGCACCAGATCGGGGCCTTGTCGATTACCTTTGTCGGCCATTGTCGGTCCGGTAAATTGATCGGCTCGAATGCCTTGTATTTTTCTCCGGGTGTGAATGTCATGTCGAATTCCTCTAATCTCTTGCTGGGCGCATCGCGCCTCTATTTCATTATTTCTTCGATTTAAAGCGGCCAACATACGGTCGCGGGGCGCCACGCATACCCGAGCGACCGCCAGGAAGTCGAGAGAGCCCCCCGGACGAGCCAGCCAGCTCTTCCTGCCATAAACCGTAAATTTCTTTTGAAATGGAGGACCCGGAGGTCTTCTTTACATACATTCGCTTACCCGACAATTTTGACAAAAGGACAGTATCCGCCCCGGCACTAGGATCAGAGTGCCGGGCCAATAAGTCGTAGGTTCAAAAGCCGGTTCGAATTTGTCATGGCTCAAAATCTAGCCATTCAACTTCATTAGTCAAGCCAAAACCGGCTTTCCCATCCGTTTGATATCAAAACTCGATATCCAGGAAAGGATCTTCATAGTCATTTTCATGAAAATCAAAGAGCTTCCAGCTCTCTACCATATGCCGGTCAAGAGGCGCCGAGACCGTGAGAACGCTGCCATCGGGATGGGAAATCGTGATCTCCCGCGCATGCAGATGCATTTTCTTGCTGACAACACCGTCAAGGAAAGCCTCTGACCCCCCATATTTCCCATCGCCGACAATCGGCGTGCCAAGCGCCACCGCATGCACACGAAGCTGATGGGTGCGCCCGGTCAGCGGCTTGAACGCCACCCAGCAGGCTTTCTGCGCCGCCATTTCAACGACGGAATAGTCCGTGACGGCTTTTTGCCCGTCGCGATCCACCACAACCTTTTCCCCATTCGATGTCACGACTTTGGCAAGGTTATAGCTGATCGTTCCTTCGCGTGGCTTGGGCACGCCCGCGAGCAGCGCCCAGTAGATTTTCCGCGTTGTCCGCCGCTTGAATGCTTCGGCCAGATGCTTCGCGGCCTGCCGCGTGCGACCGAGCACGAGAACGCCGGACGTATCTTTGTCCAGCCGATGCGCCAGTCGCGGCTTCTCCGGAAAATCGAACCGCAATCCTTCGAGAAGGCCATCTACATGACGATATTGCCCGCTCCCGCCCTGAACCGGCAGGCCTGCAGGCTTGTTCAGGACAATCACGGAATCGTCCATATGCAGGATCATCCTGCGAATCTCCGCTATGTCCTGATCGAAAAGTTTCGGCGTCTCCGATGCCCGGCCTATCTCCATCGGGACGGGCCGGAGCACGTCATCGGAGAGCGGCGGCACCCTCACTGTCTGCCCGGCCTCCAGACGATCACTCGCCTTGGAGCGTTTCTTGTCAATGCGGATATCACCTTTACGCAAATGCTTTTCAAGCTGGCCATGGGTCATGCCCGGGAAATGCGCCTTGAACCAGCGATCCAGCCGCTGATCCGCTTCATCGTCGCTCACAATGAGATGCTGTACCCGGCTCATGCCAATACCGCCCGCATCAGGTGCAGCCCAGCGAACAACCCGGCAATAGAGAGCACCACCGACATCAGGATATAGCCCGCCGCCGAGAGCGTCTCCCCCTTCTCAATCAGCAGGGCAACGTCGAGGGAGAAGGCGGAGAAGGTTGTAAAGCCGCCCAGAAATCCGGTCACCAATAAGACCCGCAGTTCCGGCGAAGGGGACCAGCGAAGGGCGATTATCTCGATCAGGACACCCATCAGGAAGCAGCCCAGGATATTCACGAATAACGTCCCGTAGGGAAATCCTGAACCAAATTGCCGCAACATAACCTGCGCCACGCCATAGCGCGCGCAGGCACCCAATGCGCCGCCGATTGCCACTGATAGAAACATGTTCATTTTTCCATCTTTCCGGATTGCTTTTCCGCCCGCAGCCGCGCCCAGTATTCCAGACGCTTCCTGATATCCCGCTCGAACCCGCGCTCCACCGGAGCATAATACTGCTCGCGTTTCATTTCATCGGGAAAATAGTTCTGACCTGAGAAACCGTCTTCCGCATTGTGATCATAGGCGTAATCCTTGCCATAGCCCATGTCCTTCATCATGCCGGTCGGGGCGTTCAGAATATGCTTTGGCGGCATATGCGACCCATGCTTCCGCGCGGCGGCCTTTGCCCCGCTGAAGGCGCGGTAGGCCGCGTTGGATTTCGGGGCTGTCGCAAGATAAATCACCGACTGGGCAATGGCAAGATCGCCTTCGGGGGAGCCCAGAAACTGATAAGCCTCCTTTGCGGCATTGGCCTGCACAAGCGCATTCGGGTCCGCCATGCCGATATCCTCAACCGCGAAGCGCACTAGGCGACGGGCGAGATAAAGCGGATCCTCCCCACCGTCCATCATGCGCGAGAACCAGTATAACGCCGCATCAACATCCGACCCGCGCAATGATTTATGAAGCGCGCTGATCAGATTATAATGGCCATCGCGGTCCTTGTCATAGGCGGGGGCCCGTTTTGAGATGACCTTCGACAGCCCGTCAACGTCCAGCTCGGCCTCGCCCGCATGAAAGACGGCCTCCATCATATTGAGGAAAAACCGGCCATCCCCGTCCGCAAGCTGAACAAGCGCGGTTTTTGCTTCTTCGGTGAGCGGAACGGGCCGCCCTTCCAGCGCCGCCGCCCGATCCATCAGGACGCGCAGCGAGGCTTCATCATGGCGATTGAGGACGAGAACCTGACAGCGCGAGAGAAGCGCGCCGTTCAGCTCAAAAGACGGATTCTCCGTCGTTGCCCCAACGAGGGTGATCGTGCCATCCTCCACATAGGGCAGGAACCCATCTTGCTGCGCCCGGTTGAAACGGTGAATCTCATCGACGAAGAGCAGGGTATTAGTGCCGTCCTGCCGCCGGATTTTCGCCGCCTCAAATGCTTTGCGCAAATCCGCAACGCCGGAGAAGACGGCGGAAATCTGTTCGAAATGCATACCGACTTCTTTTGCCAGAAGCCGGGCAATCGTCGTCTTGCCGGAACCGGGCGGCCCCCAGAATATGATCGAGGCAAGCCACCCCGCGTCCAGCATGCGTTTAAGCGGCGCGTCCGCATTCAGAAGATGGTCCTGTCCCACCACCTCGTCCAGACGTGCGGGGCGCAAACGGTCCGCCAACGGCCGGTTAGCATCGGCGCCCGGGTCCGTGGCTTCGAACAGATTGCTCATAAATTGACTTTGAAGGAGAGTGTCCGGCCATTACGACGGATACTGATCTGCCAGCTCCCTCCGGCGTCCAGCAATGCTGTCTTTGCCTGCGCAATATCGACTATTTTTGCACCGTTTACCCGAAACAGGGTGTCGCGCGCCCGCAGTCCGTAACGTTCCGCCACGCTGCCTTTGACAATATCGGTCACCACCACACCCTCGGCGAAGGCGGGCATCCCCAGTTCCAGTGCAAAGGCAGGGGATAAATTACCAACCACGGCCCCGGAAAGGGGATGACGGCCTGTCAGCGTCTCTATGCCGCGGGGCGGCATTTCCGGTGCCGGCTGCAGTTCCATATCCAGCGGGATCAGCTTGCCTTCGCGATAAACGCCAAGTTCCGCAGTTTCACCGATCACGCTCGATGCGACCCGGTAGATCAGGGTATCGGGACCCAGAATTTCCCTGTCATCAATGGAAATCACCACATCGCCGACACGTAAGCCCGCCTTCTGGGCGGCGCCATAGGGATGAACCTTGTTGATCAGGACTCCGCCGGGCTTTTCCAGCCCAAGTCCATCCGCGACATCGCCGGTAATTTCCTGCCCCGCCGCGCCGAGCCATGGCCTTACGACCTTGCCCGTCGCAAGACCATTTGTCAGGACAGCCTTCACCAGATTGGCCGGGATGGCGAACCCGATGCCAAGCGAGCCGCCGCTTTTACTGAAAATCGCGGAATTGATACCGGCAATCTTCCCGTCCATGGTCAACAGCGCGCCACCGGAATTACCCGGGTTGATCGCCGCGTCGGTCTGGATAAAGGACTGGATATCGTTACTGACCCCGGCGTTGCGATCAAGCGCGGAAATAATCCCGCTGGTCACCGTCTGTCCGACACCGAAAGGGTTGCCAATGGCAATAACCAGATCACCGATTTCGAGAGTATCGGAATCCGCAAACTCCAGAAATGGCAGTTGTTCTCCCTCAACATCTATTTTCAGGATGGCAAGGTCCGTGCGTTCATCCGATACAACAACCCACGCGTCAAATTCACGGCGATCGGACAGCGCAACGGTAATTTCATCGGCGCCGCTGACCACATGGTAATTGGTGACAATGACCCCCTCCTCATCCACCAGGACACCGGAGCCCAGCGAATTCTGGATTTTCTGGCGTTGTCGGGGCGGGCCGAAATTACCCCCGAAGAACCGCTTGAAAAACGGATCGTCGAACAGGCTTGGGCGGGTCTGGGTGACGCGGGTCCTGGTGAAAATATTGACAACAGCAGGAACCGCCTTTTTCACCAGCGGTGCGAAAGACAGCATGACCTGTGCCTGACTGCTCGGCACCACATCTTCGGACAGCGCCGGGCCGCCCGTGACGAGAACCGCCACGAATGCCAACCCGGATGCAAATTTACGAAAATAACTGTTCATGACCTCAAAACCACTGGCACGAAGAAACCCTCCTGCCCTTCTCTAGATTGGCCATAATAGTCCTTTTTTCAAGCAGCTGTCAGGCCATAAGAAGTATACGCGAAAAAAAAGGCAGCCCCGGGGACTGCCTTTTTCCATTCCTGCTGGGCACCGTGTCAAGCGACGGCTTCGTCTTCCAATTCGTCTTCACCCTCATTCTGCAGAGGACCGGAATCCTGACCCTTGGCATCCACATCCCTGTCGATCAGCTCAATCACGCCCATGGGCGCCGCATCACCGGTGCGAAAGCCTGCCTTCAGGACCCGCGTGTAGCCGCCGTTACGCTCGGCATAACGTTCACTCAGGGTCGAGAAAATCTTGTCCACTGCCGACTTCTCATTCAACTGGGCCAGAGCCTGCCGACGGGCGTGCAGCCCCCCGCGCTTGCCCAGCGTGATCAGCTTTTCGACAATCGGGCGCAGCTCCTTCGCTTTCGGCAAGGTTGTTTGGATTTGCTCATGCTTGATCAGGGATGCCGCCATATTGGCGAACATCGCCTTGCGATGTGCAGATGTTCTGTTGAGCTTACGCCCGGATTTACGATGCCGCATTTTTCTTACTCCACAGCGATTGAGGCTGTTTTAAAAAGGTTCTTCAAGCCGTTTGGCCATATCTTCAATGTTTTCCGGCGGCCAGTTCGGCACTTCCATGCCAAGATGCAGGCCCATCTGCGCCAGAACTTCCTTAATCTCGTTCAAGCTCTTGCGACCGAAATTCGGGGTCCGCAGCATTTCCGCCTCGGTCTTCTGGATCAAATCGCCGATATAAACGATATTATCGTTCTTCAGGCAGTTTGCCGAACGGACCGAGAGTTCAAGCTCATCCACTTTACGCAGCAGGTTCCGATTGAACTCCGGCTCATGGCTTTCTTCCTTGACGACCACTTCTTCCGGTTCGTCAAAATTCACGAAGAGCTGGAACTGCTCCTGAAGGATACGGGCCGCGAATGCGACTGAATCTTCCGGAGTGACTGTCCCGTTGGTTTCCACCTTGAGGGTCAGCTTGTCATAGTCCAGGACTTGCCCTTCACGCGCCGCTTCCACCTTATAGGTAACCTTGCGCACGGGGCTGTACAGGCTGTCCATCGGGATCAGCCCGATTGGCGCATCTTCCGGATGATTGTTGACGCCCGGAACATAGCCCTTGCCCGTATCAACATTCATTTCCATGGAAATTGACGCACCATCATCCAGGGTCATAAGCACCAGCTCAGGATCCATAATCTCGATATCCGGGCCGGTTTCAATCATGCTCGCAGTTACTTCGCACGGACCGGACGCTTTCAGCACCATCCGCTTCGGGCCATCAGAATGTGCCCGGATAGCCAGCGTTTTGAGGTTCAGGACGATGTCCGTCACATCCTCGCGTACCCCGGCAATCGACGAGAATTCATGCAAAACATTATCGATTTGAATGGAGGTGATTGCGGCACCCTGCAGGCTCGACAGCAAAACGCGGCGAAGTGCGTTTCCCAACGTCAAACCGAACCCTCTTTCCAACGGTTCCGCAATAATCGTGGCTTCCCGATCGCTCTGCTCACCTGGCTCAACAGAGAGGTTCGCATGGATCAGGTCTTTCCAGTTTTGCTGAATCACGGTATTGACCTCATAGTTTTGCAGGCCCACCATGGACCTGCGACTTCTTGACAAACAACAACACAGGCCCGAAAGCCCGCATTGAACTGGATGGTTCCGTTAAACGCGGCGGCGTTTTGGCGGACGGCACCCATTGTGCGGAATTGGCGATACGTCGCGGATGGACGTAATATTGAAGCCGACGGCCTGCAATGCCCGCAGTGCCGATTCGCGCCCGGACCCCGGACCCTTGACTTCAACTTCAAGCGTTTTCATTCCATGATCCATGGCTTTCTTGCCGGCGTCTTCCGCTGCAATCTGCGCGGCAAAAGGTGTCGATTTGCGCGACCCCTTGAAACCCTGTGATCCGGCGGACGACCATGCAATTGCATTGCCCTGCGCATCGGTGATCATGATTTTCGTATTATTAAAGGAGGCGCTTACATGCGCGACGCCTGAAATTATGTTCTTCCGCTCGCGACGGCGGACGCGTGTCTTCTCACGTGCCATATTACTTCTTCTTCCCAGCAATAGCTTTAGCCGGACCTTTACGGGTGCGGGCGTTAGTATGTGTACGTTGACCGCGGACCGGCAGGCCACGACGATGGCGTAAACCACGGTAGCAGCCAAGGTCCATCAGACGCTTGATATTCATCGATGTCTGGCGACGCAGGTCGCCTTCGACCATATGGTCGGCATCGATGGTTTCGCGGATCTTGACCACTTCGGCATCGCTCAGCGCATTAACGCGAATTTCCGGTGCCAGGCCAGCCGCCTCGCAAATTTCCTTGGCCTTTGACGGACCAATTCCATGAATATAGGTTAGTGCAATCAATACCCGCTTGTTCGTCGGAATATTTACACCAGCAATACGAGCCACGCTAGTCTCTCCTCAATACCAATTCGGGTCGTCCTGACCCGGTTATCTCAAGCGCCTCTGAGAAGCGCGCGATTATATAATTTTGTGTTACCTAGTCAACCGTTTAGATTGACTGTAGCACCGCTTCCATTTCGGCCGTCACTTCATCAATTCCGGCCATGCCATCCACCTGCTTCAATATGCCCTTCTTCCGGTAATAGGGAAGCAGGGGTGCTGTCTGTTCGTGATATGCCTGAAGCCGGGAAATCACGGTTTCCGCATTGTCATCACTGCGACGGGTAAACTCGGTTCCGCCACATTTATCGCAAACACCCTCAACCGCTGGCTTCAGAAACGTGTCATGATAACCGGCGCCACAGTTCGCACAGGTATACCGCCCCGTAATCCGATCAACCAGTATATCGTCGTCGGTTTTCATCTCAATAACGGCACCGAGCTTGAGGCCCTTCTCCGCCAGCATCTCATCAAGCGCTTCGGCCTGCGCCTCTGTGCGCGGGAAGCCATCGAGAATAACGCCGCTCTTGCAGTCCGGCTGATCCAGCCGGTCGGCAATAATGCCGGTTATGATATCATCGGAAACAAGCTCGCCGCGTTCCATGACCGCCTTTGCCTTCTTCCCGACGTCCGTACCGTCAACAACCGCCGCGCGCAGCATGTCCCCTGTGGAAAGTTGAACCAGACCATGCTTGTCCTGCAACCGTTGTGCCTGCGTTCCCTTGCCGGCACCGGGTGGTCCCAAAAGAATCAAGATCATTTACGCCGCCCCCCGAGCTTGGTTTTCTTGATGAGCCCCTCATACTGGTGGGCAACAAGATGGCTTTGAATTTGCGCCACTGTATCCATGGTCACGGAGACCACGATCAGGAGCGAGGTTCCGCCGAAATAGAAAGGCACCGCCCACTGGGACACAAGGATTTCCGGCAGGATACAAACCAGAGAGAGATAGGCCGCGCCAACAACTGTCAATCTGGTCAGGACATAGTCCAGATACTCCGATGTCCGCTTGCCAGGACGAATGCCCGGCACAAAGCCGCCATGCTTCTTCAGGTTATCCGCCGTGTCATCCGGATTGAAGACAACAGCCGTATAGAAGAAGCAGAAAAACACGATCCCGGCGATATACAGCATCAGGTAGATCGGCTGACCATGCCCCAGCATTGCTGTCAGGCTGTTAAGCCAGTCCGGCCCTGTCCCCGCACTGAAGCTGGCAACGGTCGTCGGCATCAGCAGAAGCGAGGACGCGAAAATCGGCGGAATAACACCGGCCGTATTCAGCTTCAGCGGCAAATGGGAATTCTGCCCGCCATATGTCTTGTTGCCACGCTGCCGTTTGGGATACTGGATCAATATCCGCCGCTGTGCCCGCTCCATGAAGACGATAAAGGCTATTACCGCGACTGCCATAACCAACAGCACCAGAATAACGACTGTCGACAGCGCCCCTGTGCGCCCCAATTCCAGCGTTCCGACAAGCGCGCTTGGTAGGGCCGCGACAATGCCCGAGAAGATGATCAGTGAGATACCGTTACCCACACCGCGCGCCGTAATCTGCTCACCCAGCCACATCAGGAAGACAGTACCGCTTACCAGAGTGATAACCGTGATCATGCGGAAATGCATACCCGGATCGATAACGGCAGACTGCCCGTTCGAAAGGGTCAATCCTTCAATACCGGCGGCGATGCCATACCCCTGCAACGCGGCAAGCAATACGGTGCCATAGCGCGTATACTGGTTGATCTTCTTGCGTCCGGCCTCGCCCTCTTTCTTGAGTTGCGCCATTTGCGGCGAGATCGATGTCATCAGCTGCATGATGATCGACGCCGAGATATAGGGCATGATATTGAGAGCGAATATAGTCATGCGCCCAAGAGCGCCGCCCGCAAAAACGTCAAACATTCCGAGGATGCCCCCGGCATTCTGCGCGAACACATCCGCAAGGATCGTCGGATCAACGCCCGGAATCGGAATATATGTGCCGATCCGGTAAACAATCAGGGCAAAGAGCGTGAACCATAGCCGCTTCTTGAGTTCCGTCGCCTTGGAAAAGGCACCGAAACTCATCGTGGAAGCCATTTGCTCTGCTGCTGACGCCATCTAAAACTTCTCCCGAAGGCGCGGCACTATACCGCTCCTGTCGATTTCTTTATTCGCTCGCTGCCGGACTTTGAGCCAAAAGGGTGACTTTACCGCCTGCCTTCTCAACAGCTTCAATCGCTGATTTCGACGCACCGGAGACTTCGAAAGTTGCTTTGGTCTTCAACTCACCCTTTGCAAGCAAGCGAACGCCGTCGACAACCTTTCCGACAACACCGGATTCCTGCAGAAGTGCCGCCGTAATCGTGACTTTCGGGTCCAGCTTGCCGGCATCGAATGCGGCCTGTACCCGGCCAAGATTGGCCACAGCAAAATTCTTGCTGAAAATGTTCTTAAAGCCGCGCTTCGGCAGACGACGGTAAATCGACATCTGGCCACCTTCAAATCCCTTGATGGCGACGCCGGACCGTGACTTCTGACCCTTCTGGCCCGCTCCGGAGGTTTTACCCTTCCCGGAACCAATGCCCCGACCAACACGCATCCGGTCTTTGGTTGCGCCTTTATTGTCAGCGAGTTGATTTAAACGCATGTTCAATATTCCTTAATCAGACAGGTTGAAGCCTTATTTGGCGTCGTCAACCTGTACGAGATGATTTACCTTGCGAATCATGCCACGAACAGCGGCAGTATCCTCAAGCTCGACCGTCCGGTGCATTTTGTTCAGCCCCATGCCGACCAGCGTTGCGCGCTGGTTCTTCGGGCGGCCGATCGGACTTCCCGTCTGGGTCACTTTGATCGTTGCTTTAGCCATCGACCTTTTCCTTTCCTGCATCAGCACCACGGTGTCCGATTACCTCGGACACCTTTTTGCCGCGCTTCGCCGCGATCATCCGCGGAGAGCTCATGGCTTTCAGGGCTTCAAAGGTTGCCTTCACCATGTTGTAGGGGTTGGAGGTGCCGATAGATTTCGTCACAACATCCTGAACGCCCAGGGTTTCGAATACGGCGCGCATCGGGCCACCGGCAATAATGCCGGTACCGGCAGGGGCGGCGCGAAGAACAACGCGTCCCGCACCGAAGCGGCCCTGCACGTCATGGTGCAGCGTCCGGCCTTCACGCAGCGGTACCCGCACCATATTGCGCTTGGCGGCTTCCGTCGCCTTGCGGATGGCTTCCGGCACTTCACGGGCCTTACCGTGGCCATAGCCAACGCGGCCTTTCTGGTCACCTGCGACAACCAGTGCCGCGAAGCCGAACCGACGGCCACCTTTAACCACCTTGGCAACACGGTTAATGTAAACGAGCTTGTCGACGAATTCCGAATCGCCTTTGTCGTTATGATCAGGTCTCAACATTGTCAATTCCCCTAGAAGGACAAGCCGCCCTCACGGGCAGCATCGGCAAGGGCTTTGACCCGGCCATGAAATTTATACCCGCCGCGATCAAATGCGACTTCCTTAACACCGGCCTTGATAGCCCGCTCGGCAATAAGCTTGCCGATTTCCGCAGCGGCTTCCTTGTTACCCCCGTTTTTCAGCTTCTCGCGCAGTTCCTTTTCAAGGCTGGAGGCCGACGCAAGCGTCTTGCCCGCAGCATCGTCAATGACCTGCACATAGATCTGCTGAAGCGTACGGTGTACGGAAAGCCGCGGACGGCCCGAAGACACCTTACGAAGCTGGGTCCGGTTTCTCCGCCGGCGACGGTCGAATAATGCTTTAGAGTCTGCCATAGTCCGTTCCTACTTCTTCTTGCCTTCTTTGCGGAAGATATATTCGCCCGCATATTTGACACCCTTGCCCTTGTAAGGCTCTGGTTTCCGGTAAGACCGGATAACCGCCGCAACCTGGCCGACCCGCTGCTTGTCAGCACCGGAAATCTCAATCACCGTCGGCTGCGGACATTTAATGTCAATGCCGTCCGGGATCGGGAAATCGACATCATGGCTGAACCCGAGGCTCAGTTTGAGCGTCTTGCCCTGCACTGCCGCACGATAGCCAACGCCGACGATTTCCAAGGTCTTGGTAAAGCCGTCTGAAACGCCTTCGACGAGGTTACTCAGCAACGTCCGCTGCATGCCCCACATCTGGCGACCGCGGTTACTGTCGGTGCGCGGCTTGACCCAGATTTTGTCATCTTCACGGTTGACGACGACATCATCAACGAAGGTCATGCTCATCACGCCCTTGCTGCCCTTTACGGTAACGTCACTGCCGGTGAGCTGTACGTCCACACCAGAAGGGATCGTCACCGGATGTTTTCCAATACGAGACATAATTCCTCCTAGTACAATTTACAAAGCACTTCGCCGCCAACATTGGCATCGCGTGCCTCATTGTCCGACAAAACACCGTTCGGTGTGGAAAGAATGGCGACACCCAGACCATTCCGAATGGTCGGCAGGTCTTTCACGCCGGTATAAACCCGGCGGCCTGGCTTGGAGACCCGGCTGACATGCTCGATGACGCCCTTGCCCTGGTAATATTTCAGTTCAATGCTGACTTCCGGCTTGCCCTTTTCAGGCTCTGTCACATCGTAACCGCGGATGTAGCCTTCACGCTTCAGCGCCTCAAGCACACTCAGGCGCAATTTTGAAGACGGGCTGGAGACCGAGCTTTTCATGGCCCGCTGACCGTTACGAATACGGGTCAGCATATCGCCGATGGGATCACTTAATGACATTTCTGTATCTCCCTACCAGCTCGACTTGACCATGCCCGGAATCTGACCATTGGACGCCATGTCGCGCAGGCCGATACGGGATAGCTTCAGTTTACGATAAACACCGCGCGGACGACCGGTCAGTTCGCAGCGATTGCGAACACGGGTCTTCGACGAGTTCCGCGGCAGCGATGCCAGCGTCAGGCGTGCCGCAAAACGCTCTTCCTGCGGCAGGTCGTCATTCTTGCTGATCGCCTTCAGCTCCGCGCGCCTGTCTGCATATTTTGCAACCAGGCGACGGCGCTTCTCGTTTTTCTCGATAGCACTTTTCTTAGCCATTCTAATTCTCTCCTAGGATCAATTGATCTTGAACGGCATGCTGAAACCGCTGAGAAGCTCACGTGCTTCCTCGTCGGTCTGAGCTGTCGTACAGATCACGATATCCATTCCCCGTACATCCGTTACATCATCGTAATGGATTTCCGGAAAGACGATTTGTTCTTTCAGGCCCATGGCGTAATTGCCACGACCGTCAAAGCTCTTGGCGGACACACCGCGAAAATCCCGCACCCGCGGAAGCGCAATGTTGATCAACCGGTCCAGAAACTCATACATCTGGTTCTTGCGGAGCGTCACTTTTGCCCCGATCGGCATCCCTTCACGCAATTTGAAGGTCGCGACGGATTTCTTGGCGACGGTGACCACCGGCTTCTGGCCGGAAATCTTCGCCAGTTCGCTTTCAACCGACTTGATCTTCTTTGAATCAGAGACTGCTTCCCCGCACCCGACATTGATGACAATTTTTTCCAGTTTCGGAACCTGCATCACATTGGCGTAGGAGAATTTATCCTGGAGCCGCTTGCGCAGCTCATCATTATATAGCGTTTTAAGTCTTGGCGTCGTCATCGATCTGCCCTCTAAATATCAATGACTTCGCCGGAGCGCTTCGCAAAGCGCACCTTCCGGCCGTCATCTAGATTCTTGTAGCCAACACGGGTTGCCTTGCCATCCTTCGGATCCTGCAACGCAACATTTGAGATATGGATCGCCGCTTCCTTCTCGACGATGCCGCCCTGCTCTGCCTGGCTCTGTTTCGTATGGCGCTTGACCATGTTCACACCGGAAACGACCACGCGGCGGTCTTCCCGAAGGACGCGCACGACTTCACCGCTGCGCCCCTTGTCCTTGCCCGTGAGCACGACGACCTTGTCGCCCTTCTTCACTGCGAATTTTTCAGCCATTAGAGGACCTCCGGCGCGAGCGAAATGATCTTCATGTAGTTCTTGCTCCGCAGCTCGCGTGTGACGGGGCCGAAAATACGCGTTCCGACCGGCTCGCCCTGCTTGTTGATCAGCACGGCTGCATTGGAGTCGAAGCGGATAGCCGTGCCATCGGCACGACGGATTTCCTTTTTTGTGCGTACGATGACAGCCCGCTGGACATCACCTTTTTTAACGCGGCCGCGCGGAATGGCTTCCTTGACGGAGACGACGATAACGTCCCCGACAGAAGCGGTTTTCCGTTTGGAACCACCCAAAACTTTAATGCACTGCACCTGCCTCGCGCCTGAGTTGTCGGCGACATCCAGGTTGGTTTGCATCTGAATCATAGTCGTTTACCTTCTTTGGTATAACACTGTTTACTTAACCGGTGTAAAGCACTTCCCAACGCTTCAGTTTGGAGCGTGGCGCACATTCCTGAATACGGACTGTGTCGCCTTCCTTGAACTGGTTTTTCTCGTCATGGGCATGGTACTTTTTCGACTGGCCTATGTATTTCTTGTACAGCCGATGCATCACTTGACGATCGACTTTGACAACGACAGTCTGGTTATTCTTGTCGCTGACAACTGTTCCTTGCAGGATACGCTTTGGCATCGTTCTCTCTCTCCTAAGACGCAGCGTTGGCTGACATCACCGTTTTGATACGCGCGATATCACGCCGCACCTGGCGTTGGCGCGCCGTATTTTCCAATTGGCCGCTGGCTTTCTGGAACCGTAAGTTAAACTGCTCTTTCTTCAGTTGCAGCAACTCCGTGTTCAGCTCATCAGCCGTTTTGCCCAGTAAATCCTGCGCTTTCATGATCAATTCCCTTCACCAAGACGGGTAACGAAACGGGTTTTGATCGGCAACTTGGCCGCTCCCCGCTCGAACGCCTCACGGGCAATCTCGGCCGGAACACCGTCTAGTTCGAACATAATTTTTCCAGGCTGCACACGCACCATCCAGTATTCCGGCGATCCCTTGCCCTTACCCATCCGAACTTCGGTAGGTTTTTTAGACACGGGAACATCCGGGAATATCCGAATCCAGACACGTCCAGCACGTTTGATATGGCGGGTTACCGCACGTCGAGTCGCCTCGATCTGCCGCGCAGTAATACGCCCGGGCTCCACAGCTTTCAGGCCATAAGCGCCGAAGTTCAGCGTTGTACCTGAAGTTGCTGTTCCCTTCAAGCGCCCTTTATGCGCTTTACGAAATTTTGTGCGCTTCGGTTGAAGCATGACCTCACCCCTTTACTTAATTCCGACGGGCGCCGGGACGACCCGAAGGACGACCACCAGCCTGTTGTTTTTCCTGCAGCTTGTCCTGGGCCATGGGATCATGCTCCAGAATCTCGCCTTTGTAGATCCAGACCTTGATCCCGATAATCCCGTATGTCGTCAAAGACGATGCCGTTCCGTAGTCGATATTGGCGCGCAGTGTATGAAGCGGCACCCGGCCTTCACGATACCACTCGGTCCGCGCAATTTCCGCCCCGCCCAGACGACCGGCGCAATTGATCCGGATACCTTCGGCGCCAAGACGCAGCGCCGACTGAACCGCCCGCTTCATCGCCCGGCGATAGGAGACACGCCGCGCCAGCTGCTGCCCGATATTCTCGGCAACCAGCTTCGCATCGATTTCCGGCTTGCGCACTTCCACGATATTCAGATGCACTTCAGACTTCGTCATCTTCGCAATCGCAGCGCGCAGCTTTTCAATGTCCGCGCCTTTTTTGCCGATGATCACGCCTGGACGCGCGGAATGAATAGTGACCCTGGCTTTTTTCGCCGGACGCTCAATAATGATCTTGCTGATGCCAGCCTGCTCCAGCTGCTTTTCCAGATATGCGCGAATGCGGACATCTTCATGCAGCAGCTTGGCGTAATCGTCTTTTGCGTACCAACGCGAATCCCATGTCCGGTTGATGCCGACCCTGAGGCCAATTGGATTGACTTTTTGACCCATTACTCTTGCTCCTCGCGCTCACGAACAACAATCGTGATATTGCTGAAAGGTTTCAGGATCGGGCTCGAGCGTCCCCGCCCCCGTGGCCGCATACGCTTCATCACCAGCGATTTACCAACATGGGTTTCGGACACATACAGCTGATCCACGTCGAGCTGATGGTTATTTTCCGCATTGGCAATCGCTGACTGCAGAACTTTCCTCACCTCCGGCGCGATACCGCGCTTGGAGAAGGTGAGTTCATTCAACGCAGCCTGCGCAGACTTGCCGCGGATCAGGCTCGCCACCAGATTCAACTTCTGGGGGCTAACACGAATGCGGTTTCCAACGGCCTGCGCTTCCGTATCCTTTAACTGCCGCTTGAGTGACGGTTTACCCATAATTAGTTTCTCCGAGCCTTTTTATCAGCCGCATGGCCGTAATATGTTCTCGAGGGAGAGAATTCCCCGAATTTATGGCCCACCATGTCTTCATCCACGAGCACGGGAACAAACTTCTGGCCGTTGTAAACGCCAAAGGTAAGCCCCACAAACTGCGGGAGAATTGTCGACCGGCGGGACCAGGTCTTGATAATTTGCTTTCTGCCGCTTTCGCGCGCGGTTTCTGCTTTCTTCAGCAGATACCCGTCGACAAAAGGACCTTTCCAAACAGAACGTGACATAATGCGCTCCTACTTCTTCCGCTTAAGCGGACGGCGCCGCATGATCATTTTATCCGTGGACTTGTTTGACCGAGTCCGCTTGCCTTTTGTCGGCAATCCCCATGGGGATACCGGATGACGGCCACCTGAGGTCCGGCCTTCACCACCACCATGTGGATGATCAACCGGGTTCATGGCAACACCGCGGACCGACGGACGCTTGCCGAGCCAACGGGACCGGCCAGCTTTCGCCAACTTGATGTTCTTCTGGTCCGGGTTGGACACTGCCCCAACCGTTGCCATGCATTCCGACGGCACAATCCGCTGCTCACCGGAAGCCAGGCGAAGCTGCGCATAACCGGCATCCTTGCCAATCAACTGAACATAGGTTCCGGCGGCGCGGGCCATCTGACCGCCCTTGCCCGGTTTCATTTCCACGTTATGGACAATGGTGCCGACCGGCATGTTCTTCAACGGCATCGCGTTGCCCGGCTTGATATCGACATTTGTACCCGAAATCACCTTGTCGCCTGCGGAAATCCGCTGCGGCGCCAAAATATAGGCAAGCTCACCATCTTCATAACGGATAAGCGCGATAAATGCCGAACGGTTCGGGTCATATTCCAGCCGCTCCACGGTTGCGGATACATCAAACTTGCTCCGTTTGAAATCCACAATCCGGTACGTCCGTTTGTGCCCACCGCCACGGCGACGTGCCGTGATCCGACCATAGTTGTTGCGTCCGCCATTTCCGGACAACCCCTCCGTAAGGGCCTTGACCGGCTTACCCTTATGCAGGTCGGAGCGATCAACAAGGATCAATCCACGCTGCGAGGGAGTTGTCGGTTTATAGTTCTTCAACGCCATTGTTTAAATCCCCGCCGTCACATCGATGGCCTGACCCTCAGCGAGGGTCACAACTGCCTTCTTGTAATCAGATCGCTTGCCAATATGGCCACGGAAACGCTTGACCTTACCTTTGGTACGGTTGGTGTTCACGCTCATGACCTTGACATCAAACAGTTTTTCAACCGCCTGCTTGATCTGAGGTTTGGTTGCATCCAGAGCAACACGGAATGTCACCTGGTTGAACTCTGATCCCATCGTGGACTTTTCGGTTACTACCGGGCCCAGCAGGATATCGTATAAATTTTCCTGGTTCATTTCAGTCGAGCCTCCAGGCTTTCCACGGCGCTTTTCGTCAGTACGAGAACGTCGCGGCGAAGAATGTCATATACATTGGCGCCACTTGACGTCAGCAAATCCACCGTTGGCAGGTTGCGGGCGGACAAAGCGAAGTTTTTCTCCATCTCTCCGCCGTCACCCGGCTTGTCCGGGTGACCCAAGGGCGACTT
>JBBDJF010000051.1:21734-27668 GCA_040880045.1 Sneathiella sp. | reverse complement strand
TTCATAGAAGTCTTCCGCTTCCTTGAGGGTGATAACTGTCATTGAAGGCCTGTCTTGCTGAAGGAGTTGAGGGGACAGGATGGCGCACGTTCCACCGGCAGGCAATATCCAATCTGAACGCCCGTTTTCAGTGCTTTTTTCTCTGCCCAAACACGCCCTCTTTACCTTCGGCGCGATTTCTCTGATACTCGGGTAAAACAAACAGGGAGCAGGGAATGTATATTTCACAGTTATTAACGCGCGCCGCCCAGACGAAAGGCGACAGCGTCGCCACCATCTGCGCGGGCCGGGAGCATAGCTACGCCCAATTCGCCGAGCGGGTGCAAAGATTTGCGGGCGCTCTTCGGGAAAATGGAATCACGGAAGGGGAGCGGGTTGCCATACTCGCCCATAATTCGGACCGGTATCTGGAGTTCTATTATGCGACGCCCTGGGCAGGCGGCGTGTTCGTGCCTGTCAATACCCGGCTGGCGGTGCCGGAAATCGCCTACTGGCTGAATGATTCCGGCTCGGAAATCCTGCTGGTTGACGATAACTTTGCGGGCGTCGTGGTGGAGCTGCGCAAGCTGGTATCAAGCCTGCGGGAGGTGATTTATATCGGCGATGGCGAGACTCCGGCGGGAATGCTGAACTATGAGGAGCTGGTCACGTCCCACGCGCCGGTCGCCGATGCGGGCCGCGGCAATGACGATCTGGCGGGGCTTTTCTATACCGGCGGCACGACCGGAGTCTCGAAGGGCGTGATGCTCAGCCATACGAACTTTATCACCAACACCCTGAACGCCATGCCCTGCTTTGGTTTTGAAGAAGACGCCCGCTGGCTGCATGTCGCGCCGATGTTCCATATCGCCGATGGCGCGGCGGTGTTCGGCACGACCATGGGCCTTGGCGTGCATGTGTTTATCCCCGGCTTCACGCCCAAGGGAACCATGGAGGCGGTGGAGAAATTCAGGATCACAAATACCCTTCTGGTACCGACCATGGTCAATATGGTCGTCAATGATCCCGATATCGCCAATTATGATATGTCGAGCCTGAAAGACATCATCTACGGTGCCTCCCCGATGCCGGAGGCGGTTATCAGGAAAGCGCTGGAAGTCCTTCCCAACACCGGGTTCACTCATGCCTATGGCCAGACGGAATGCGCGCCGCTGGTCACTTTCACGGGGCCGGAATTTCATGTGCTGGACGGTCCCAACGCCGGACGCTTCAAATCTGCGGGCCGGGCGGCCTATGCGGTCGAGGTGCGTATTTTCGATGCCAATGACGAGGAAGTGCCCTATGGCACCGTCGGCGAGGTCTGCGTGCGCGGCGCCAATGTCATGCTCGGCTACTGGAACAAGCCCGAGCAGACGGCGGAAGCGCTGCGCGGCGGCTGGATGCATTCCGGCGACGGCGGCTATATGGACGAGCAGGGCTTCGTCTATATCGTTGACCGGGTGAAGGACATGATCATCTCGGGCGGCGAGAATGTCTATTCCGCCGAGGTCGAGAATGCGGTGTATCAGCATCCGGCCGTCGCGGAATGCGCCGTGATCGGCATTCCCCATGAGACATGGGGGGAGCAGGTCCACGCCGTCGTCCGGCTGCATGACGGCAGGCGCGCCAGCGAGCAGGACGTTATCGAATTCAGCCACACATTGATCGCCGGTTTCAAATGCCCGCGCAGTGTCGCCTTCGTGACCGATCCGCTGCCGCTCTCGGGTGCGGGCAAGATCCTGAAGACCGAACTGCGCAAGCCCTATTGGGCGGACAAGGAGAAGCAGGTCAGCTAGCGACCCGCCGTTCCGTCAGCCCGCGCGGGTGCAATCCCGGATTTCAACGCGTCGCCGGGGCAGGTTGCTGCTGAAATCCTCGCCCCGGCCGATCATATAGAGCGCGGTGGTCTCCAGTCCGGCGTCCCGCAGGATGGCATGGACTTCTTCCGCCCGGGCGCGCGAGAGGCGATAATTGTCGAACGTCGAGCCGCTCGGGTCCGAATGGCCGGAGATGACGATGAAACGGCTCTTCTTCTCGACATAGCCCAAGGCGAGGCGCTGGATCAGCTCCGTTGTTTCCTGGCCGGTGATGCGGGTCGATCCGACGGTGAAGGTGACAACCATATGCGGCGAGGTTTCCCAGCAGCTATCGGGGATGGTGCTGACGATGCGTTTGGTGTGATCCTGCTCCACCGCGTTCAGCACATCGCCGATACGGTCCAGCCCCTGTTGCAGGCTGGCAAGCACAGTGCCGGATTTCGCCGCGCTGCGTTCCAGTTCTTCGAGTTGGCGCTTGAGGTTTGCGGTATTCGCCGTCTCCCGCTTTTGCAAGGATTTGCCGAGGGTTTCAAGGGTTGTACTGTTGCCCTGTGCCAGCTTCCCGATCTTGTCAATCCGCATCTCGAGGGCGGTGATACGGCCTGATCCTTCCCCGGTGCCATTGCCGTACAGGGCCTCCAGATTTTCCACGGGAACGGAAAAGGGCAGGCGGGTGCTGCCGTTGAAGAACAGCTCAAACCGGGCGGTAGTGCCAAGATACAGGACCGGGTCCACGCTGTCGCCGCGCGCCAGCAGCACAACCGGGAAGGTGAAGAAACTGGTAAGGCTCCGCCTGAATTTTTCCGTGACATCGACATTTTCGGGCAAATCCGCCAGATCGCCCTGGCAGAGACCGGATATATTCAGCCCCGGATACAGGGCCGGGGATTTCGCCTCCGCCGCGGGAACAATCTTCTTGTCGGCGACCTTGATGATACATTCGCGCATTTTCCGCGCGTCATGGCCCGCATAGAGGATGGAACCGCTGGACGCCAATACCAGCAGCAGGAGTGTGACGAAAAAGCGATGGTTGTTAAAGGTGCTGACGGCAAGAAAGCGGCGATAGATGGCCGAGGCCGCTTTTGCCGGATCGGGACCGCCATCGGGCGCAAGTGCCTTTTTGTGCCGCTGCAGCGAAAGCGCCAGATGCTCCCGCCCGACAAGAATCTGCGACGGGTTTTTGCGGTTGCGCCGGGGCAGCAGCACGACAAAGCGGTGCAGGATATTGAGGATGAAAATCCCGAGGCTGAGCCCGACGATCTTCATCCGCCGCACTGGTTTCAGATGCTTGCGCGATGTCTTGTGGATAACGCTGACAATCAGCCAGATGCCGAAGATCACCCCGACAATGACCGCATAGATTACCCATACCTTCAGGACAAGAACCGTCAGCATGCCGCCGGTCCGGAACATGCTGATGAAAAGATCCGTGAGCCCGGCGTATTTCAGGTAGTTCAGGTCGAAGACACCATAAACCAGAGTGTCAAAAAACAGGCCGAAAACAAAGAAATAACACAGCAACAAGGTCGTCAGGAACGGCACGAGCAGCGCCAGGTTATAGGTCAGGTTCACCCGCGTATGAATCTCGCAGAATATCTCATCATCGAGGGCCTTGTTGCGGCAGCGATGGCCGGCGCGTGTTATTCCTTCACATTGCATGGGTAGGGTGCCTCTTGTCGTGCAGTATCAAATAACCTTAAAGATAGTAAATAAATTATTATAAACAACTAAAAATAGTAAATTGGTGATAAAATTCATATGCAGCAACAGATATCGGGGCTTATGCTTGTTCTTGGCCCCGGATCGTATTAGTTAGAAACATGACACTTGACGCATAAATACTTCAAAGAAGAGAGCGACATGCCCCAATATCGATCAAGAACCACGACACATGGACGCAATATGGCCGGCGCGCGGGCGCTGTGGCGGGCGACCGGGATGCAGGACGGCGATTTTGGCAAACCGATTATCGCGATTTCCAACAGTTTCACCCAGTTCGTGCCGGGGCATGTTCATCTGAAGGATCTCGGCCAGCTGGTGGCGCGGGAAGTGGAAAAATGCGGCGGCGTCGCCAAGGAATTCAACACCATTGCGGTCGATGACGGCATCGCCATGGGCCATGACGGCATGCTGTACAGTCTCCCCTCGCGGGAGGTTATCGCGGATGCGGTGGAATATATGGTCAATGGCCATTGCGCCGATGCGCTTGTCTGCATTTCCAACTGCGACAAGATCACCCCCGGCATGCTGATGGCGGCCATGCGGCTCAATATCCCGGTTGTTTTCGTCTCCGGCGGCCCGATGGAGGCGGGCAAAGGCATGGCGGACGGCAAGGAAATCGGCCTCGACCTGATTGACGCGATGATCCAGGCGGCGGACCCGAATGTGACCGATGCGGAAGTCGAGGCGGTGGAACGCTCGGCCTGTCCGACCTGCGGTTCCTGCTCGGGCATGTTTACCGCCAATTCCATGAACTGCCTGACCGAGGCGCTGGGCCTTGCACTGCCCGGCAACGGCAGCATGCTCGCGACTCATGCGGACCGCAAGCAGCTGTTCCTCGATGCGGCGCGGACCATCGTTGATATCACCCGCCGCCACTATGAAATGGATGAGCCGGGACTGCTGCCCCGCGAGATCGCCAGCTTTAAGGCGTTCGAGAATGCGATGACGCTGGATATCGCCATGGGCGGCTCGACCAATACGGTGCTGCATCTTCTTGCCGCCGCGCAGGAAGGGGAGGTCGATTTCAAGATGGAGGATATCGACCGGCTCAGCCGCCGGGTGCCGCATCTGTGCAAGGTCGCGCCCAGCATCCAGACCTATCATATGGAGGACGTCCATCGCGCCGGTGGCATCATGGGCCTGCTGGGGGAACTGTCCCGCGCCAGGCTTTTGCATGACGACGTGCCGACCGTGCATTCCCCGACCATGGCGGAGGCGATCGAGCTGTGGGATGTCGTCAAGACCCGCAGCAACACGGTTCAGGAATTCTACCGCGCCGGTCCCGGCGGTGTCCGCACGACGGAGGCTTTCAGCCAGTCGAAGCGCTATCCGGACCTTGACGTTGACCGGGAGAACGGCTGTATCCGCTCGAAGGAAAACGCCTATTCGCAGGATGGCGGCCTTGCGGTCCTGTATGGCAATATCGCGCTGGAGGGCTGTATCGTGAAGACGGCAGGCGTGGACAAGGGCAGCCTCGTCTTTTCCGGCCCGGCGCGCATCTTTGAAAGCCAGGACACCGCCGTCGAGGGCATTCTCGGCGACAAGGTCAAGGCGGGCGATGTGGTCGTGATCCTTTATGAAGGGCCCAAAGGCGGCCCCGGCATGCAGGAAATGCTGTACCCGACGTCCTATCTCAAATCGAAGGGCCTCGGCAAGCAATGCGCGCTGCTGACCGACGGGCGGTTCTCCGGCGGCACCTCAGGCCTGTCGATCGGGCATGTCTCGCCGGAAGCGGCGGAAGGCGGCGCCATCGGGCTGGTCGAGGAAAATGACATCATCGATATCGATATCCCGAACCGGACGATCAACCTGCGCATCTCGGACGAGGAACTGGCCGACCGCCGGATCCGGATGGATGCAAAGGGCGAGGCGGGCTGGGCCCCGACCGCGCCGCGTCCGCGTAAAGTCAGCACCGCGCTCCGCGCCTACGCCGCCCTTACCACCAGCGCCTCCCGCGGCGCCGTCCGCGACGTCGACCAGCTGAAACGCTGAACACACCGCCGTTGATCCGAAAAGCCCGCCGACCACCCGGCGGGCTTTTTTATGGTTAACAGGCAATTCTAGCGCCGGTTACCCCCGAAATAACTTGACGCCGGATGCATCGGCACTTTTAATAGTTGAAAAAACAGTCGTTATTTACGCGATTTTATTTCGAATTTGAGGGGGTCTCGATGTTGCGTCGTTGTTTGATGTTATTACTTTTCTCTGCCGTCATGGCCGCTTGCGAGACACCAGATACTGTAGGTGGGGTCAGTTATCGTTCCTACGACTCCAGCTTTCAAAAGATGACATTGACCGCAGGCGGAACGTTTGCGGGTGAGAAAACAGAGATTTATCTGCGGAGGTTGCAAAATGGCGGAAAGCTAGAAATTTGCGGCTTTTACATCAAGAATGACGGCATCAGTCAAGATTTAAC
>JBBDJF010000051.1:0-21634 GCA_040880045.1 Sneathiella sp. | reverse complement strand
AGCTAGAAATTTGCGGCTTTTACATCAAGAATGACGGCATCAGTCAAGATTTAACGGCGGAGTGGTTAAAATATGCCAAATTCACGATCAATGACGAAGAAATAGTTTCCAGTAAATTCCTTCGTCCCCAAAAGAGTCTTAAGGACGCAAGGGCGAACTGCGTAGTGACGACAACGACCTATCAAGCAAGCCTCGCCACCGGAGAAATGTCAATGAAAGGGCGCAGTGTTCGCCTTATTTACTAGCAGATGGCATTTCAAATTATTGAGGGTAACAATGCGCCATCTTCTTAAAATTCTTCTTCCGTTACTGTTTCTAACTGCTTGCCAGACCACTCAAATAGAAGAAATGGGGGCAAGGAAATCGAAGCCTGTCGATCAAGCAACGGGGAAATATAATATTGGCACCTACGTTGGATATAGCGAGGTTTGTAGTGAATTTCGCGGTTCAGGCACTGACAACGAGATTATTCTGGCAATCAAGAGAGCTTTTGAAGGCGACACCGACTTCGCGAGGGGGTATGCCGAATATGATAACTTCACTGGCTTTGATTTTGTGACCGGCCTCAATAGTTGCGGCGAAGTTAAAGAAGCCCTTGAAAAAATTTACAAGGCTCTCGTTGAGGCGGGCGGCCTAAAGATTTAGCCGAGCACTCAGTTCTCTGCAATCTCCACCCAGATCGGCGTATGGTCGGAGGGTTTCTCCTGACCGCGAGGGCCCTTGTCGATGCCGACTTGCTCCATGCGATCGGTCGCCTGCGGGGAGAGGAGGAGATGGTCGATGCGGATGCCGTGATCCTTCTGCCATGCCCCCTTCTGATAATCCCAGTAGGTGTAGTTCACATCGGTAGTGAAGGCGCGATAGGCGTCCGTATAGCCCATATTCAGGAGCTGGCGGTAGCGGTGGCGGCTCTCGATGCGGGTGAGGGCATCGCCTTCCCACGCTTTCGGATCATAGCAGTCCTCGTCCTGCGGAATGACGTTGTAATCGCCCGCGAGCACCGTCGCCTCCTCCACCGAAAGGAGATATCTCGCGCGGGTGATCAGCCGGTCCATCCAGCCAAGTTTGTAGGGAAACTTCTCCGTCTCGACCGGGTTGCCGTTCGGCAGGTAGAGGGAGGCGATGCGGACATTGTTGATCGTCGCTTCGATATAGCGGGCCTGCTCATCCGCATCATCGCCCGGCAGGCCGCGCATGACATCCTCGATCGGGAATTTCGAGAGGATTGCGACGCCGTTATAGGTTTTCTGGCCATGGGTCTCGACATTATAGCCAAGCTCTTCCACCTCGAGGCGGGGGAAATTCTCGTCGATGACTTTCAGTTCCTGCAGGCAGAGCACATCCGGTTTGTAGTCTTTCAGATAATCGACAAGCCGTGGCAGGCGGGCTTTCACCGAGTTGATGTTCCAGCTGGCTATCTTCATCCCTTACTCCACAAAAAAACCCGGCATTCCGCCGAGCTTTTTTCTAGCATCTTTGCCGCCTCAATCAAATGGCAAATGACGACCCGCAGGAGCAGGAGGCGGTGGCATTCGGGTTCTTGATCTGGAAGGAGGCGCCGATCATATCCTCGACAAAGTCGATTTCCGATCCGGCGAGATACATCAGCGACATCTGGTCAACGAGCAGGGTCGCCCCGTTGTTGGTGACGGCCACATCATCAGGGTTCTGCGTATCCTCAAGATCGAAGCTGTACTGAAACCCGGAGCAGCCGCCGCCGTTGACGGCGACACGCAGCATCTTCTTGTCGGAGTTCATTTCCTCGACAATGACATTGATCCGGTCGGCCGCCTGCGCCGAAAGCTTGACCGGCGGCTCCATTTTATCCATCACAGACATGTTCGCATCATTCCTAAAATCCGAAGACAAGCGCCCTTCGTTATAGAGACTATATACCAAATGATGTATTAATCCTATGCATGTTTGTCAATTGACCACCCGTAAAAGATACGCCCGCCATGTCCATCAGCTACCTGAATCAGGCCCGGGAGGCCCTAAAAACCGCGCTTGCGGGGGTCGATGCGCTGTCGCCGGTGGCGTCTCAGGCTCTCCTGGAGGAGGCTGTATTGCGTCCGCCGCGGGAGAGAAGTTGGGGTGATTTATCAACAAATGTCTGTATTTTATTGAAATCAAACAAGGATATTCCCTTTGATTCTGCTGCCCAAAGCCTTGTTTCCGCCTTCGAAAAGCTGGACGGCGTGGCGGAGGTGCGGCTGGAGGGAAATGGTTATGTCAATCTGCGGTATCGACCGGACTACTGGGTAGGCCAGCTCCCCCTGATCATGCAGGACGGGATAAAATACGGGCTTGAGGGCATGGCGGTGGCGGCAGGCGCGGTCCCTGTACCGGCGGAGGTGAACGATCTTCTCAGCTATCGTCAGCAGGTGAATGCGGCGGCAATCGGAAACCTCTCTGACCTTGCGGGGATCGAGATACGGCGGGAACAGCTGCCACCCCGCGTCGCCGAAGGCTACCCCCGGGCTACCGCCATCAGCCGATGCACCGAGGCAAAGACGCGGTTTGCCCTGATCGCCAATCCGCCCGGCTTTATCAATGCGTTCAGCCCTATTTTGGCCATAGACAAGACCTATGATAACCCTGTTTTCGCCATTCCCTATGCACGGATGATGCTGGGTCGGCTTACGGCCACATCGGAACGGGCGAAAGCAGAGGCGAAGAACGGGATGGATATGTCAATCCTCAAACTACCGGGAGAGGTGGCGCTGGCGCAGGGATTATGCGGCGGACCGCTTGCCGTGGAAAGAACGCTGAAGACGGCGGACGGGTTTCATCTCGCGGCCCATCTTCAGGAGCTTTCCTTGCTTTTCTTCCGCCTTTTTGACATTGTACATCCTGTGTCTTCGGCATATCTGACGGCGCCTGAAACGCAGGCAGCGCGGTGGCAAATGCTGGGTGCCCTGGATGCGGTAATAAACGACGGCGTGCGTGTTCTCGGCGTCGACATGGTAAAGGAGTATGCGTAGTGTCTGGCCAAGATGATTTCCCCGATGATGACTTTTATGACGGCGACGAGGAACCGGGAGTAAGCCGGAAGAAATGGATCGGCGCCATTCTTGCCGTGATGATTGTCGGCGGTTTCGGCATCGGGATCTGGTACGCCTATGATCAGGGCGTGAAAAAGGGCGTGCAGCTTGCGCCGCCGATTATCAGTGCCGATACAACCCCCGTGAAGAAAAAGCCCGAAGATCCGGGCGGAATGGATATTCCCAACCAGGACAAGCAGGTCTTCAGCGTCCTGCAATCGGGCGACGCGCCGGAGAAGGTTGAAAAGCTGATGCCGCCGCCGGAAGATGCCACGCCGGAGGAAAGAACCGATATGGCCGTGACCGACGCGGAAAAGGCAGCGGATGAGGACAAGCTCGATACCCTGGTCGACAAGGTGACGAAAGAGACGGCCGAGGCAGGCCTCAAGATTGAGGACGCCGGCGAAGAGAAAGTGGCGAAAGTTGAGGAAAAGGTGGTAACGGCAACAACGCATGAGGCGCCTGCTGCTGAAACGCCTGCGGCGGAACCAAAGGTCGAGGAGAAAAAAGTCGAGGTTGCCGCCGCACCACCACCGGCAAAAATAGAGGAGCCAAAAACCGATGGCCCGCTATACCGGGTTCAGGTCGGTTCCTTCCGCTCCCCCGACGCGGCGGAGAAACAATGGCAAACGCTCAACGCCAAGTTCAAATCCATGCTCTCCGATGTCAGCCATCGGGTGCAGGATGTGGAAGTAAAGGACAAGGGAACCTATTTCCGGTTGCAGGTTGGTGCTTTCAGCAGTCGCGACAGCGCGAACCGGCTTTGCAATGATCTGAAGGCGCAGAAACAGGATTGTCTCGTTGTCAGCGGCTGATCTCTCCAATTGCCGGGCCGTGATCTTCGGCTGTGAAGGGACGAAGCTCTCGGCGGCGGAAAAGAAGTTCTTCAAGGCGGAGCAGCCTTTTGGCTTCATCCTGTTTGCGCGCAATGTGGAAAACCCGAAGCAGCTTAAAAAGCTGGTTAAATCCTTGCGCGCCGCAGTCGGGCGTCCCGATGCGCCGGTGTTGATCGATCAGGAAGGAGGACGGGTGCAGCGGCTTCGCGCTCCGGACTGGTTCGAGGCCAGGCCGCTCGGTTATTTCGGCGCGCTTTATGAAACCGATCCCCACCGGGCGATCGAGGCGTTGCGGCTGACGACGCGCCTGATTGCGGCGGATTTGCAGGCGGCGGGCATCACGGTGAACTGCACGCCCTGTCTAGACCTTCGCCTGCCGGAAACCGTGGATGCCCTCGGTGATCGCGCCCTTGCGCCGGACCCGCAGGTCGTTGCCCGTCTCGGGGCCGTGGTAGCGGAGGAGATGCTGACCGCCGGAATTATTCCGGTTCTCAAGCATATGCCCGGCCATGGCCGCGCCACCGTCGACAGCCATCATGAATTGCCCCATGTGTCGACAAAGGTTGCGAAATTGCAGGAAGCGGATTTCGCGCCGTTCAAGGCGCTCTCCCTCTTGCCCTGGGGGATGACCAGCCATATCGTTTTCGAGGATATCGATCCGGACGCCCCGGCCACTCAGTCGAAGGCGGTCATCGACGGCGTTATTCGAAATATTATCGGCTTTGAAGGTCTGCTGCTGACTGATGACCTGAATATGAAGGCGCTCAAAGGCACCCTGCCGGAGCGGGCGGAGGCAGCGCTTGCCGCCGGTGTTGATATCGTCCTGCATTGCTCCGGTGATCTGGAGGAGATGAAGGCGGTTGCCGCCGTCTGCCCGACGCTGGGGGACAAGGCGCTTGCCCGGATCGATCTTGGCAACCGGGTCTTCGACCATACGCCCGAACCGATTGATGTCGCGGGCGACAGAGCGCGGCTTGATGAATTGCTGAGCGCAGAATAAGGATCTTTTCGTGGACATAAGCGACATTATTTACCAGATTTCCGTCTGGATAGTCCCGGCGCTGGCCGCAATCACCCTGCATGAGGCCGCCCATGGTTTCGTTGCCTGGAAACTCGGCGATGATACGGCCAAGCAGCAGGGACGGGTCACGTTCAATCCGTTCAAGCATATCGATCCCCTGGGAACCGTGATCATTCCGGGTCTTCTCCTGCTGGTCAAGGCGCCGTTTCTGTTCGGCTATGCCAAGCCGGTCCCGGTGAACTTCGCCCGCCTCAACAGCCCGCGCCGGGATATGGTCTGGGTCGCGCTTGCCGGGCCGGGGATGAACTTTGCGCTGGCCTTCCTGTTTGCGCTCGGTTTTCATCTGCTGCCGATCCTGCCGGGCGACACGGTTCACTGGTTCGCGGATAACTTCAAGAACGGCATTATCCTCAATGTGATACTGGCTGTTTTTAATCTGATACCTCTGCCGCCGCTGGATGGCGGGCGGGTCGCCGTCGGTATTCTGCCCGATGCCCTTGCCGTGCCGCTTGCCCGACTGGAACGCTATGGTTTTTTCATCCTTATCGGGGCGATTTTTCTTGTCCCCATGATCAGCCGCTGGCTCGGTTCGGATTTCGACCCGATCCGCTGGCTGCTGACAGTTCCCATCGGGTATGTGGTCAATCTGATTGCCAATCTGGCCGGTCTGGGCTAAGTTTTTCCGATGCTGACAGGGTCACGATTTTCAAGCGAGGCGGTGTGCCGTGGATAACGGTTCTTTCGAGGGTGCGGGGCGGAAAAATCCCGATGTCATCCCGCTCCCGACCCATGCGCTGCTTGTCGACCTTGACGGGTATGAGGGCCCGCTTGACGTGCTTCTGGTCCTGGCCCGCGACCAGAAGGTCGACCTGCTTAAAATCTCCATCCTTGACCTCGCCGAGCAATATCTCAAATTCATCGAGCAGGCCCATGCCCTGCGTCTTGAAGTGGCGGCGGACTATCTGGTGATGGCGGCGTGGCTGGCGTACCTGAAATCGCGCCTGCTTCTCCCGGCGGAAGAAGTGGACGGGCCGAGCGGGGAGGAACTGGCGGATCGTCTCGCGTTCATGCTGCGAAAGCTGGAGGCCATGCGCGGCGCGGCGGAGAAACTGACAAACGGCAGTATTATCGGGCGCGACCGGTTTCAGCGCGGGCGGCCCGAAGGCGTGCGGATTACGCGCCACTCGAAATTCGAATGCTCCCTCCGGGATTTGCTGCAGGCCTATGCGGCGCAGAAGGAACGCAAGGGGATTGTCAATCCGCTCCGCCTGATGCGCGACGCGGTCTACTCGGTGGAGGCGGCGCTGAACCGGCTTGAGAAAATGCTCGGCACGCTGCCTGAATGGACGGACCTGATGGCGTATCTGCCCGATAACCTGTCCGATCCGTTCCGCCGCCGCTCGGCGCAGGCCTCGACTTTGCTGGCGAGCCTGCAAATGGCGAAGGAGGGGCAGCTGGAACTCCGGCAGGGCGCGACCTTCGGGCCCATTCAGGTGAAAAAGAGGAAAACCGGGGAATGAGTATCGATCCCGAACATGTGCGGATGGCTGAGGCCCTGCTGTTCGCGGCGAAGGAGCCGCTGGATGAGGCGACCCTGGCCCAGCGATTACCCGAGGGCGCAGACATTCCGGGCATCCTTGCAACCATTGAGGAGCATTACCGCCACAAGGGCGTGAACCTGACGCGGCTTGCCGGGAAATGGACCTTCCTCACGGCGCCGGATCTGTCATGGCTGCTGGAGGAAGAGCGGGAGACGACCCGCCGGTTAAGCCGCGCGGCGCTGGAAACGCTGGCGATTATCGCCTATCACCAGCCCGCGACCCGCGCCGAGATTGAGGAAATCCGGGGCGTCGGCCTTAGTCGCGGCACCATGGATGTGCTGTTTGAGGCGGGCTGGATCCGCCCGCGCGGGCGGCGGCGCACGCCGGGCCGTCCGGTGACTTACGGGGTGACCGAGGATTTCCTGATCCATTTCGGCCTTGACGATATCAAGGATTTACCGGGTTTCGATGAGATGAAGGCGGCGGGGCTGCTCAGCACGGAATCCAGCGGTATCTTCAGCGAACTCGCCAAGCCGGAGGAAGACGCGCTGGAGGACGAGGAGGAAGAGGAATTCTAGGCTAGAGTCCGGGCTCAATCCTTTCCGCGCGGCAAATTGCCGCTCAAATCAACCTTTCCATTCCCTTTGCAACTGATTATTATTTACGAATTGTGCCGGGCGGCCTATGAATGCCGCGCCTGCAATCTGCAATGAGGATATTCATTGGCCGTACTGGAATTTGAAAATCAGCATCCCCTGACGCGACAGGGGCGGCGGCGCAAGGGCGTGTCGGCAACGACAGTGCTTGTGCTGCTGATCGCGCTTGTGCTGTCTGTTCCGGTGCTGGTGGTGTTCGGCTATGTGTTTGTGCCCGCGCAGGAAATCTGGGCGCATCTGGCCAGCACGGTCCTGCCGACCTATCTTTATAATACGCTGTTTCTGGCGCTCGGCGTCGCGGCGGTCGTTCTGGTTATCGGCGTGGGGACGGCGTGGCTGGTGACCATGTGCGAGTTTCCGGGGCGGCGGATTTTCTCCTGGGCGCTGTTCCTGCCGCTGGCGATGCCAGCCTATATCATTGCCTATACCTATACCGGCATGTTCGATTTTGCCGGGCCGATACAGACCTTCCTGCGGGAGACGTTCGACTGGAGCCGCGCCGATTACTGGTTCCCGGCGATGCGGACACTGGGCGGGGCGATCGCAATGCTCGGCCTTGTGCTCTATCCTTATGTCTATCTGGTAAGCCGCACCGCCTTTCTGGAACAGTCGATCTGCGCGCTGGAAGTGGGCCGGACGCTTGGTCGAGGACCGTGGGCGGGTTTCTTCTCCATCGCCTTGCCGCTGGCCCGCCCGGCCATCGTTACCGGGCTTGCGCTGGCGATGATGGAGACATTGAGCGATTTCGGGACCGTGCAGTTTTTTGCGGTCGATACCTTCACAACCGGGATTTACCGCACCTGGTTCGGCCTTGGCGAGCCCGCGGCGGCGGCGCAGCTGGCGGCAGTCCTGATGCTGTTCGTCTTTTCCCTGATCCTGATCGAGCGGTTCAATCGCGGCAAGCGCCGGTTTCATCAGGCGACGGGCCGCTATCAGAAGATCACCCGCTATCGCCTCGGCCGGGGACGGCAGTTGCTGGCGATGCTGGCCTGCGCCTTGCCGGTTTTCTTCGGCTTCCTGCTGCCGACCGGCTGGCTGGTGAAGGACAGCTATTCGCATTTCGATATCATTTTCAACGACCAGTTTCCCCGCCTTGTTTTCAACAGCGTCGGCGTTGCCTTGCTGGCGGCGGGGTTGTCGCTTCTGCTGGCGCTGGTGCTGATCTACGGTCTTCGCCGGGAACGCGGATCGCCGTCGCGCATCGAGCAGGGTTCGTTGCGAATCGCCTCCATGGGCTATGCGGTGCCGGGGCCGGTGCTGGCCGTCGGCATCCTGCTGCCGTTCGGCTTTATTGACAACACCATCGATCACTGGATGCGCGAAACGTTCGATATTTCCACGGGCCTTCTGTTAAGCGGCACGATGACGGCTTTGCTGTTTGCCTATATCGTCCGGTTTCTGGCGATTTCCCTGAACACGGTGGAGGCGGGGGTGGACACCATCACGCCGAATATGGACCGGGCGGCGCGCACCCTGGGCGCGGCCGGCTTTGCCAGGCTCACCCGCGTGCATATCCCGATCATTTCCGGCAGCCTGATGACGGCACTGCTTCTGGTGTTCGTCGATGTCATGAAGGAGCTGCCGGCAACGCTGGTCCTGCGCCCCTTCGGCTTTGATACGCTGGCGATCCGCGCCTATGAAATGGCGAGTGACGAACGCCTGGCCGATGCCGCCGGACCCTCACTCGCCATCGTCATTGTCGGTATCCTGCCGGTGATCATCCTCAGCCGGGCGATTGCACGCTCCCGCCCGGGCCAGAAAATTCAAGCGGGGACCGGTGTGTCATGAGTAACCTTGTCTTCAGGAATGTCCGTCATCGCTATGACGATGTGAATTCGGTCAATATCGAGCATCTGGAAGTGGCGGCGGGCAAGCTCGTCTGCCTGCTCGGGCCGTCAGGCTGCGGAAAATCCACGACGTTGCGCCTTGCCGCGGGGCTGGAAGTCCCGTTTTCCGGGGAGGTCAGCATTCAGGGCGAGGTGATGGCCAATGACGCGATCTTTGTCGGGCCGGAGGATCGCCGCGTCGGCCTGATGTTTCAGGACTACGCCCTGTTTCCGCATTTGACGGTGGAAGACAACGTCGCCTTCGGCTTGTCGAGCCAGTCGCAGGCGGCGCGGCGGGAACGCGCCCGCGCCATGCTGGAAACCGTGGGCCTCGCGAGTTCGGCGAAGAAATATCCTCATATGCTGTCGGGCGGTGAACAGCAGCGCGTGGCGCTGGCGCGGGCGCTGGCGCCCAATCCCCGGATCATGCTGATGGATGAGCCCTTTTCCGGGCTCGACGTGGTGCTGCGCAACCGGGTGCGGGACGAGACGCTCGCCCTGCTGAAGGAGATGGGAACGACGGTGCTGATGGTCACCCATGACCCGGAGGAAGCCATGAGGATGGCCGACGAGATTGTCCTGATGCAGCAGGGCCGCATTATCCAGAAGGGAAGTGCCGCCGATCTCTATAATCATCCGGTGAATGAATTCGTGGCGTCCTTTCTGGGCGACGTGAACCGCGTGCCGGTTCGCGAAGATCAGGGTTTTCTTCTCTCTGACCTTGGCCGCATCCCGATACCCGACGGTGTAAACGGGACGGCGGTAACGGAAATTCTGGTCCGGCCTGAGGCAATCCGTTTTCTGCCGGACGTTGACCCCGCGAAACCCGGCGGTAAAATCGTGCTGTCGCGCAATCTCGGGGCGTACAGCCTGGTCGATATCGAGTTTGAAAGCGGCTATCGGGCGACGGCGCGGGTAGCGTCGCAGTATCAGCCGAACGTCGGGGAAAGCAGCTCTGTCGCGCTCAACCTGGCCGGGGTTTTCGTTTTCCCAGCGGAGGGAAATGCCAAAATCGTTGATAAACCCGTATCAAACGTCATTTAATTGTCGTATAAACCCCTATAGACCTTTATATAAAGCGAAGGGAGTCTCACATCGTTCCTTTGGAATACCCACAGACGGGGATGCCGAACGGGCGGTTGAGGACGGAAAATTAATTTATGATATTCTCGACACGAGAACGGGAGCTTAGAACATGAGTATTGGTCCGTGGCAAATTATTCTTATTCTTGTCATCGTGCTCATCATTTTTGGAGCAGGCAAGCTGCCCCGTGTCGCCGGTGATCTGGCGAAGGGCATCAAGAACTTCAAAAAGGGAATGGGCGAAGAAGACAAGCCGGAGGAGTCCGCCAAAGACGAGAAAACCGAAGTGCTTGAATCCACCAGCAATGACGACAAGGTGGAAAAAAAGGACAAGGCCGCGCAAGGCTGAGCGCCTCGCGGCCCTATCGTGAAACCCTTCAATTTGGATGATATGAAAAGCCATGTTTGATATTGGCTGGTCGGAAATGGTGTTTGTGCTGGTGATCGCGGTGCTCGTGATCGGGCCGAAGGATCTGCCGCGCGCAATCTCGACCGTTACCAAATATATCCGCAAGGCCCGCGGCATGGCGCGGGAATTCCAGACCGGCATCAATGACCTCGCGCGGGAGACGGAAATTGATGAAATCACCAAGGGCCTGAAGAAGGATACCAGCTTTAACATCAAGAAGCAGGTTGAGGATGCCGTAGATCCAACCGGGTCTAAAGACGGGATGTTCAATGATGTGAAGCCGCAGATACGCGATCCGCGCGACAGCGCCAATAACTATTCCGCCCCGCCAGCCAAAAGCGATCCGGCGGCAGCGGCTCCCAAGAAAGAAGATACTCCGGCGGAGAAACCGGCCACCACCACCGGCACCGATACGGCGACGGACCTTCCCCCTGAACCCAAGCCTGCACCTAAGCCGGAAACCAAAGTATCGTGAACGAAACCGATATAGACGAGGGCAAAGCTCCCCTGATGGAGCATCTGATCGAGTTTCGCAATCGGCTGGTTTATTCCGTTGTTGCGCTCCTTGTCGCCTTTATCCTGTGCTATCTGGTCTCGGAGGATCTGTTCGCCTTCCTCGTCCGCCCGCTGGTCGAGGCGATGGGCGAGGATGCGGAAAACCGGCGGATGATCTTCACCGGGCTGCATGAAGCCTTCTTCACCTATATCAAGATAGCCTTCTTCGCGGCGATATTTATCTCCTTTCCCATAGTTGCCTCGCAAATCTGGATATTCGTCGCGCCGGGCCTGTACAAGAATGAAAAGTCGGCGTTCCTGCCGTTTCTCATCGTGACGCCGATCCTGTTTTTTCTCGGTGGCGCGCTCGCCTATGAAATTGTCATGCCGCTGGCGTGGAAGTTCCTCCTGAGTTTTGAAAGTAGCGGGGAGGCAACGCTGTACGCCCGCGCTTTCGTCGCGCTGGTCAAGGAATTCCCGAGCATGGGCGGCTATCTGCCGACCCCGGCGGAACCGATGTCGCTGCCGATTCAGTCGGAAACCCGGGTCAGCGAGTATCTCAGCCTGTCAATGAAGCTGATCTTCGCCTTTGGCCTGTGTTTTCAGCTTCCGGTGCTGCTGACGCTTCTCGGGCGGGTGGGGATCGTCTCCTCGGCCGGTCTGAAGGCGAAATTCAAATACTCCATCGTCTTCGCCTTCATTGCCGCCGCGATCCTGACACCACCGGATCCCTTGAGCCAGATCACCCTCGCGATCCCGATCATCATACTCTATGGGATCTCGATCGTGAGTGTGCGCATGGTCGAGAAAAAGCGCGAGGCCCGTGAGGCGGAAGAAGACGACGACTGATATTCTGCGCGTCGTTTCTGTGGGCCTGTCACAACAATTTCCGGATAATTTCCCTGCTCCGTGCAAACCCCTCTGGACGGCGGGCGGCCCGGCCCTTATACACAGGACATCCATCCTTCAGAAAACCGAAATGACGTATCTATGCTCGATTTAAAATGGATCAGGGAAAACCCGGAAGCTTTTGATGCCGCCATGGCGCGGCGCGGCCTGCCGCCGCAGTCGGACACGTTGCTGGCGCTGGACGCGGACAAGCGGAAAATCCAGACGGAAATGCAGGAGGTTCAGGCCCGGCGCAATGCTGCCGCGAAGGAAATCGGCAAGGCCAAGGCGTCCGGCGCGGATGCGGAGCCGTTGATCCGCGAGGTGGCGGACCTTAAAAGTACGGCTCAAAATCTTGAGGCAGATGAACGTAAATTGCAGGATGAACTGGATACGGCTCTTTCCGTGCTTCCTAATATCCTCAACGACGACGTGCCCGACGGCGCGAGCGAGGACGAGAATGTCGAACTGCGCCGTATCGGCGACATACCGTCTTTCGATTTCAAGCCGAAGGAACATTACGAGCTCGGCGACGCCCTTCGCATGATGGATTTCGAGACGGCGGCAAAGCTTTCCGGCTCACGTTTCGTTGTCACCAGTGGCCAGATTGCCCGGCTGGAACGTGCCCTGGCAGCCTTTATGATCGATGTGCATACGCTGGAGAAGGATTATCTTGAAGTCTCGCCGCCGGTGATGGTGCGCGGCGACAGCCTGTTCGGCACTGGTCAGCTCCCCAAATTCGAGGAAGATTTGTACAAGACGGGAGAGGGGCACTACATGATCCCGACGGCGGAAGTGCCGCTCACCAATCTTGTGCGCGACAGCATCCTGAGCGAGGCTGAGCTTCCGAAGCGCTTTGCCGCCCACACGCTCTGTTTCCGCTCCGAGGCGGGATCGGCGGGTAAGGACACGGCGGGTATGCTGCGCCAGCACCAGTTTGCAAAAGTCGAGATGGTCTCGATCACCACGCCGGAGCAATCCGACGCCGAGCATGAGCGCATGACCGCCTGCGCCGAGGATATTCTCAAGCGGCTGGAACTGCCTTACCGCGTCGTTGTGCTGTGCAGCGGCGATACCGGCTTCGGCGCGCGCAAGACTTATGATATTGAAGTCTGGTTGCCGGGTCAGGACAGCTACCGCGAGATTTCAAGCTGTTCGAACTGCGGGGATTTCCAGGCGCGGCGGATGAAGGCACGCTACCGGCCGGAGGGGGAGAAGGGGACGCATTTCGTTCATACCCTGAACGGATCGGGGCTGGCTGTCGGGCGGACCCTGATTGCGGTCATGGAAAATTACCAGCAGGCCGACGGCACGATTAAAATTCCGGATGTCCTGGTGCCCTATATGGGCGGCGTGACGGAAATCCGGGCCGAAAAAGAATAATAAAAGGAAGAGTATTTTGCGAATTCTACTGACGAATGATGACGGGTTTAACGCGCCCGGGATGGAAACGCTTCGGCGCATCGCGGCAGAGCTTTCCGATGATATTTATGTAGCCGCTCCGGAGAAAGAGCAAAGCGGCGCCTCGCGCTCTCTCACGCTGCACGATCCCATCCGCATCAAGAAATATGCCGACAAGGAATATGCCGTTGAGGGGACGCCGACGGATTGCGTCATGATGGCGATAAATTACCTGTTCAAGGATAAGCGGCCGGACCTGATCCTGTCAGGTGTCAACCGCGGTGGCAACCTCGGCGAGGATGTGCTTTATTCGGGCACCGTCGCGGCGGCGAGCGAGGGTGCGCTGCTCGGGGTGCGGTCCATCGCCCTCAGCCAGTGCGTTGCCCCCGACGGAGATACATTTCACTGGGATACGGCGGAGACGCTCGCGCCCGACATTATCCGCAAGCTGCTCGACTTTGAATGGGGACCGGATGTCCTGATAAACCTGAATTTTCCAGCAGTGCCGAAAGTGCAGGTGAAGAGCATCGATGTCACGGAGCAGGGCAAGCGCGATCTCTCCAACCTTTCCATCGATAACCGGGTCGATGCGCGCGGGCGGGAATATTTCTGGCTCGGCTATCGGCCGTCGTTCGGCGATCCGCCCAAGGGAACGGATTTATGGTCCGTCGCCAACGGACGGGTCTCCATAACCCCTCTCAAGCTCAACCTGACGAAGGTGGCGCTGGCGGACAAGATAAAGAAAGCCTTTGCGTGATCGATAACCCGGCCCAGAAAATCCGCCTGATTATGGAGCTTCGCCGGCAGGGGATCAGCAACACCGACGTTCTCTCGGCGGTGGAGCGGGTGCCGCGCGATGCCTTCGTGCCGAAGACATTCCGCGATCGCGCCTATGAGAATATCGCCCTTCCCATCGCCAGTGGCCAGACGATCAGCCAGCCCTATGTGGTGGCCTATATGACGCAGCTCTTAAAGCTCGACAAGCGGCGCAAGGTGCTGGAAATCGGCACCGGGTCCGGCTATCAGGCGGCGATCCTGGCACGGCTTTCCCGCCGCGTCTATTCGATCGAGCGCTATCGCAATCTGCTGGAAACGGCGGAGGCGGGGTTTGAGGAACTTAAAATCACCAATATCACCACCCGGTTCGGCGATGGCTACAAGGGCTGGCCGGAACAGGCCCCGTTTGATCGGATCATCGTGACCGCCGCCGCCGAAGAAGTGCCCGAGGCCCTGCTCGACCAGCTCGGCGATGACGGGATCATGATCCTGCCGGTGGGCAAGGATTCCGCCGACCAGCATATCCTGCGGGTAACCAAGGATGTGGATGGCAATGTCTCGGAAGAGGTCCTGTTGCCGGTTCGATTCGTGCCCATGGTTCAAGGGGTTGCTGAATAAACTTAATTTAGCACTATATGTTGTATGTGGTAATTTTTGTTGTGATTCGCGGCTCTTTATGCTTAATATTGGGCCTATTATGGTCAGGTATGTATCCTTTTTCAGTCGCGTTACCTGCGTATGCCTGTTGTTACCGATACTGGCGGGCTGCCTTTATGACGGCTATTTACCGCGGGTTCAGACCGCCAAGGTGATCCATGCGCCGCGGCCGGAGCCAATGGCGACCAAGGTTGCCATGCCCGCCGATTTCTCGCCCTCCTATCAGGAGCTTTCCCATCATTTCGTCACGGTTGCGAAGGGGGATACGCTCTCAGGCCTGGCGGCGCGCAACAATGTACCGGTGCAGTCGGTGATCGCGATGAACAATATGCGCGCGCCCTTCCTGATCCATCCGGGACAGCAATTAAAAGTTCCGGCGTTCCGCAATCATTCAGTCCGGCCCGGCGAGACGCTTTACGCCATTTCCCGGGTGTATGATCTGGATACGGCGGAAGTCGCCTATTTCAATTTTCTCCCGGCGCCTTATACCCTGATGCCCGGCGCGAAGCTGCAAATCCCGATCAAGAGCCACCAGGGGGAAGTGCAGGTCGCCTCCGCCTCGATGACCGAGTGGCCCGCGCCCAGGGTAACGCCCGCGCCGCAGGCGGTGAAGACGGTGGTGATCAACTCCCTGCCGGAAGTTGTCGCCGTTCCGAAAACGGAAACAGTTCCTGCCGTCGTGACGCCCGCGCCAAGTGCCGCGAAACCTGCGCCTGAGGCTGCACCGTCGACGGACAAGCCGGGCTATCAGGTCGCGAAGCTGGACATTCCGCCGGTGCCGAAGCGGCAATATTCCATCAAGACGCCCCCGAAACGGAGCGGCAAGTCGTTCAGCTGGCCGGTCGAGGGCCAGATCATCTCGGGCTTTGGCAAGAAGAAGACCGGGTTTCATAACGATGGGCTGAATATCGCCGTGAAGGAGGGAACGCCCATCCGCGCCGCGGAAAACGGCGTCGTCTCCTATGTGGGGAATGAGATGCGGTCCTTCGGTAACCTGCTGCTGATTTCCCATGCCGACGGCTATGTGACGGCCTATGGTCATACAGATCGTGCCATTGTCGCCAAGGGCGATGCCGTCAAGAAGGGGGAGGTCATCGCCTATGCCGGATCGTCCGGCAGCGTGACCCGGAGCCAGCTGCATTTCGAGATCCGCAAACAAGGCCGCGCGATCAACCCTGTCGCGCTGCTGGACTAGGGGCGGGGCCGCAGGACGGTTTGCGTCTGCGTGACCTTGCCGACGAGCTTCCCGGCGTCATTCCGGACTTCCGTCTCGATCACGATGGTCGATCCGCCAACATGGAGCGGCCGCGCCGTGGCGGTTACGCTCCCGTCGCGCACGGCTCCCAGGAAGTTGGTTTTCGATTCAATCGTTGAGGTGCCGTTGGCCCCGTCCGGCAGGTTGGCGAAGGCTGCCGCGCCGCCCGCGGAATCGGCAAGGGCCATGATCGCGCCGCCATGCAGGATACCGGCGCCGGTGCAGACCGCCGGGGACCAGTCAAGGGCCAGGACGACTTCCTCCGGTGACATTTTCGTGCATTTGATACCAAGCGTTGCCGTCAGCGGCATTCTTTCGTGGATATAGGCGGTCAGGTCATTCTGGGACATGTTTCTCTTCTCTGCTCGTTCGTGAATACTGTCATTTTATCGCGTGCCGTAGCGTATACAATTACCCCGGAGGTAATGAAGCTGCGTCAACTACCGTGTGTCCAGCAGCCAGGCAATTTCATCCGCTGCAACCCGGCCTTTCAGGCCGCCCTGCAACTCCGAGCATTCCAGCCGGGTAATATCGTAATACTCCTGATAATGCTGTGTGACTTCCGGCCCGTCTATGGAGAAGGGCGGTCCGTTCATTGCGTTCTGATCATACTCGAAACAGAGCAGCAATTGCGGGGCAGTCTTTGTAACATCCATGAGATGCTGCGTGTAGGGACCGCGCATATCAGCGGGCAGGGCGACGAGCGCGGCGCGGTCGTAAATGCCATCGACGGGGCCGAGCATATCGGCGGTGAGTTCGAGAATATCGCCAACGAAAATATCAATGCCTTTCGCGTGAAAGTGCTTGAGGGCGCCGAGATCATAAATATCAGGTGTCCGTCCCAGCTCGTCAAAAAGCTGTTCTATCGCCGCCTCGCTCAATTCCGCACCGGCCACCCGGTAGCCCTGCGATAGCAGCCATCCGATATCCAGCGTCTTGCCGCAGAGCGGCAGGAAAACACGCTGTCCCGCCGTCAGCGAGAGCTTTTCGAAATGCCGTTCCAGCAAAGCGTTCGGCTTGCTTTGATGAAAGCCGATTTCATTCCTTGTCCATTTGTCATGCCAGAAATCCGGTTCCAATTGAGGCTCCTTATGAAATGTGGGTAATTCCCGATCAGCTAATGACCGTTCCGGTGCGGCCCGCGACATCCTGAACATACTGCCAGGCGACGCGGCCCGAGCGCGACCCGCGCGTCCGGGTCCATTCAATGGCTTCGGGAACGAATTCTTCCTCGCTGATCGGAATGTTGAAATGCTTGAGATAGCGGCGAATCATTTCCAGATATTCGTCCTGCGAACAGCCATGAAAGCCGAGCCAGAGCCCGAAACGGTCGGAGAGGGAGACTTTTTCCTCAATCGCCTCCGACGGCATGATGGCGGTGGAGCGCTCATTCTCGATCATGTCGCGGCGCATCATGTGGCGGCGGTTGGAGGTGGCGTAGAAAAGGACATTGGCGGGGCGCCCTTCCAGCCCACCATCGAGCACGGTCTTGAGGGATTTATAGGTGGAATCGTCGCTGTCAAAGGACAGGTCGTCACAGAAAATAACGCAGCGCCGCTTGGTTACCTGCAATTGCTGCATCAGGATCGGCAGGGACGGAATATCCTCCCGATGGATTTCAATCAGCACCAGCCGGGTGTCCAGATTCCTGTTCACCTGCGCGTGGGAGGCCTTCACGAGGGAGCTTTTCCCCATGCCGCGCGCGCCCCATAGAAGCGCGTTGTTGGCCGGTAAGCCCTTGGCGAAGCGAAGTGTATTTTCATACAGGATATCCCGGACCCGGTCGATGCCGTGCAGGATGGACATATCCACATGGTTGACTTTCGGGATCAGGCGGAGGCGGTTGCTCTCGGCCTCCCAGACGAAGGCGTCGCCACTGTTGATATCGGAGGCGGCCTGCTGTGGCGGCGTCATCCGCTCCAGGCTGTCGGCAATGCGTTGTAGTTGCGCGAGGATTTGTTCGTTACTCATTTTCACCAATTGAAATCGGAAGGGGCGCACCCCAGTTTACGGGACAGGCAACATAAATGCCACCATACGGCGGAATGTTCAAGCGTCCGGTAATCACGGAGGCGGGGATGGCCCTCCAATTGTTCGCGGAATCAGGATTGCGGCTTGCATTGCGGGGCAGGAACAATATAAAAGTCGTTCAGGAATTTCATGGGGGCGATGCCTTTACGCTGCCTCTTCGTCACGAATTGTACCAAAGGACCGATTACAATGGACCAAGGACTTACCCAACTTCTGCCGCTGGTGTTGATCGGCGTCGTGTTTTACTTTCTTCTCATCCGTCCGCAACAGAAACGGGCGAAGGAGCACCGGGCGATGATTGACGCCGTGCGGCGTGGCGACAGTGTTGTGACTGCCGGTGGCATCATGGGCAAGGTGACGAAAGTGCGTGAGGACAATGTTGTCCAGATCGAGATTGCGCCGGACGTGCGCATCGATGTGGTGAAAGCGACGCTGACCGATGTCAAGACCAAGGGTGAGCCGGTCGCGGCCGCACCGGCTGCTCCGGCGGAAGAGAAAAAGGCAGAGGGCGACAAGCCTGAAGGCGGCAATCCGGTCTCCAAGTTTTTCAAAAAATAACGGCGCTGCCTCATGAACCGCTTCCCGATGTGGAAGATTATCGTTGTCGCGATTGTTTGCGCCTTCGGGATAATCTACACCCTTCCCAACTTCGTCAGTAAATCCGCCTTGAGCGGATTACCCGGCTGGTTGCCGACGAAGCAGCTCAACCTCGGGCTTGATCTGCAGGGCGGTTCCCACCTCCTGTTGCAGGTCGATGCCGAGACCGTGAAGTCCAAGATGATGGACAGCCTGGTGGATGGCGTGCGTGACAGCCTGCGCCGGGACGGCGATAACGTCGGTTATCGCGATCTCGGTCATGACGGAACGTCGGTTTCCTTCACCTTACGCGACCCGGCGGACGAGGAAAAGGCGCGGGAGCGGCTCTCGGATCTCTCCAACATCATGGCGAACGGGCAGCGCGATGTGGTTATCGAGGTGGAAGACGGCGCGCGCATTACCCTGACCCCGAGCGAGCAGGCCGTTCTCCAGCGTCTTGTTGCCGCCGTGGAGCAGTCGATCGAGATTGTCCGTCGCCGCGTTGATGAAACCGGCGTGAATGAGCCCACCATCCAGCGACAGGGAACGGACCGTATCCTCGTGCAGCTTCCCGGCGTTGACGATCCGGACCGGATCAAGCGGCTGCTCGGCGAAACCGCGCAGCTTACCTTTCATCTGGTGGATCTGACATCGGATGTCGGTGCGGCGGGCCGGGTTCCGCCGGGATCAAGACGGCTTCCTTCGCTCGAGGAAGACGGGCGGACCTACATCATTAAAAGCCGGGTGATGGTTTCCGGTGAAAATCTGGAGGATGCGCAGGCAACTTTCCAGGATGGCCAGCCGGTTGTCTCCATTCGCTTTGACGGGCTGGGGGCGAAGCAGTTCGGACGTGCCACCTCCGATAATGTCGGCAAGCCATTTGCAATTGTCCTCGATGACAAAGTTGTGAGCGCTCCGCGGATTAACGAACCCATCCTCGGCGGCTCCGCGGTCATTAGCGGCGGTTTCAACGTGGCAGGTGCGCAGGACCTGGCATTGCTCTTGCGTGCCGGTGCCTTGCCGGCGCCGCTCGATATCCTTGAGGAACGCTCCGTCGGGCCCGATCTTGGTGCGGATTCAATCGCCGCCGGTGAGGTTGCCGGAATTATCGGCATCATTGCCGTCGCGGTCTTCATGATTGCAAGCTATGGCCTGTTCGGGCTTATCGCCAATGTGGCGCTGGCCATGAATATCTTCCTGATCATGGCGGTGCTCTCGGTCCTCGGCGCGACGCTGACCCTGCCGGGTATTGCCGGTATCGTGCTGACGATCGGTATGGCGGTGGATGCGAATGTGCTGATTTTCGAGCGTATCCGCGAGGAGATCCGGGTTGGCAAGTCGCCGCTCAATGCGGTGGAATCCGGCTTTAACCGTGCCTTTACCACGATCATCGATGCCAATGTCACGACCGGCATTGCCGCCACGATCCTTTTCGTCATGGGTTCCGGCCCGGTCAAGGGCTTCGCGGTGACGCTGCTGATCGGGATTATCAGCTCGATGTTTACGGCCATCATGCTCTCGCGCATGCTGATTTCCTTCTGGATGCAGCGCAAGCGGCCGAAAACACTCGAGATTTAGGGGAAGCGGAAACATGTATAAACTCAAGCCCGTGCCGGATAATACCAGTATCCCCTTCCTGAAATTCAGGATGATGGCCTTTGTCCTCTCCGGCCTGCTGATCCTCGGTTCGGCGATCATGTTTTTCTCTGTCGGCCTTAACAAGGGGATCGACTTCGAGGGTGGCATCCTGATCGAAATCGGGATGGATAACCCGCCGGAGCTTGGCGATATGCGCACGTCCCTCGGGGGGCTCGAGCTTGGTCAGGTCGCCCTGCAAACCTTCGGCAGCGAGACGGAAATCCTGATCCGGGTGCAGCGGCAGGAAGGCGATGCCTCCGCCCAGGAAGAGGCGGTCAATCTTATCAAGCAGCAGCTCGCGACCGATTATGGGGACAGCATTTCCTATCGCCGGGTTGAGTTTGTCGGCCCGACCGTGTCTGGAGAGCTGGTCGTCGCGGCGACGGAAGCGGTGATCGTCGCGGTTCTGGCGATGTTGGCCTATATCTGGCTTCGGTTTGAATGGCATTATTCCGTGGGCGCGGTGGTGGCTTTGGTGCATGATGTGCTGCTCACCATCGGCATGTTCTCGATCACCGGGATCGAGTTTAACCTTGCCTCCGTTGCGGCGATTTTGACGATTGTCGGTTATTCGATCAACGATACGGTGGTTGTCTATGACCGGATTCGCGAGAATTTCCGCCGGTACAAGAAACTGACGGTGGAAGATCTCATCAATCTCTCGATCAACGAGACATTGACGCGGACAACGATGACCTCGCTTACGACTTTACTCGCCCTTGTTGCGCTCTATATTTTCGGGGGTGAAGTAATCCGCGGCTTTGCGACAGCGATGATTTTCGGCATTGTCGTGGGCACATATTCGTCAATTTTTGTCGCCGCACCGGTTCTTCTTCATATCGGGCTGACTCATCAGAAAGAGGAAGAAGACGGGTTCAAGGGTGCGGAAAAAACCGATGGAAACGCCGAAGAAAAAAGCTGACGCACGCGCACAGCTTGAGGAGACGGCATGCAGGATATTTCCGGCCTTCCCAAAGAGGGACAGCAACTCATCAACAGCTATGGGGATGAGGGCTTTCGCGTGAGCGGGGTACGCTATGACGGCTCCGTCCTTGTGATGCCGGAGCAGACCCGGTCCTGGCCGATCGAGAGTATTGACGAATTGACGCTGGAAAGCCTGTCGGACATTGTGGCGTCGAGTGACGATATCGAGATATTGCTGATCGGCTGTGGCAGTACCATGGCTTTTATAGAAGACGATATCCGCGCGTCCTTGCGGGAAAAAGGCATCGTCATTGATGCAATGGGAACAGGCGCCGCCGTCCGGACCTATAATGTCCTGCTTCTGGAACGCCGCCGCGTTGCCGCGGCCCTTATCGCGGTTTAACCAGCCTTATATATTAGAGGCTTTACATTTATTGCACGCCGGACGTATGATTCCTTTATCGAAAACATCCTTGGGGGAAGGGAACAGATTATGGAGGCTATATTATCAAACCTCAGATACAAGGTTATCGCGGGCATCGTCCTGACAATAATCATGGTGTCGATTTTCAGCGG
>JBBDJF010000050.1:27207-28493 GCA_040880045.1 Sneathiella sp. | reverse complement strand
ACCCAGCCTTCAAACAAATGAAAGAAGCCGTCCGAGACAGCCGTATCCGTCCATTCGGCAAAGGCCCCGGTCAGGAAAATCCGGACACTGTTCATAATGACGGATACGACGCCGGCGAGAACGACGAACAACCCACGCTTCCAGAGCGGTATGTCGAACAGCATCGCCAGCAGGACGCCAAGGCCGATCATCGGGTAAAGATAGCGAAGGCCTGCGCAGGCCTCGACAACCGCAAGCTTGATGGTTCCCATATCGATGATATTGCCATCCTGGAACACGGAAAGGCCGGCAAGCCGCAGTAACCCGACGCTCATGTCCGTTGAAAGAAGCTGCAGTCCGTAGGTCAGATTGGCATTCAGAAAGGCGGGCGGCGGCACGACGAAGGGAAGCAAAATAAGCGAGGGCAGTACATAGCGGCCGTAGGTTACGCCGCCAAATACGACAAACAAACCCAATATCATCAGAAATAGACTGATATGACGGATATTATTGATCCCAGCCTTGATTGCCAGCGCATAGGCGGCTGCGGCGATCACGCAGAAAAGAAGCCCGGCCCAGTTTCCGCGCCTGTCATAGGAAAGAAGAAGCGGCCTACGCGCCCAGAGAAGATAAAGCGCCACGGCAAGCATCAAAGGGCCATGACTGAATTCCTCAACATTCATCCAGTCGTCCCACAGCAACAGCCCATCGGGAATATAAAGAAGAAAAACCAAGCATAGAAGGATCGGTAGCAATAGCCGTGTCCGATCAATGCGTTGTATTGCTAGTTCCATTTATTCCCTCACCACTGTTACTGCACTCTCCCAACGCGATAGCCCTGCCCCGGGCAACTCCTCTGACACGCCGATCCGCTATCGAAGCCTAGTAATAATATGTTTTAGCGGCTTCCTCGGATTTGTTAAGAACGACGCCCAATAGATTGCTGGATTGAAGCTGCCGACGACAATCCTTGACTTCGCCGGGCTTGGTTTCCCCGCTTGAGACCACCATCAACACGCAGTCAACCTGCGGGATAAAAGCGATGGCATCGTCCGTTGCCTTCAGGGGCGGCAAGTCAAAAATACAGATCCGTTTTTCGTAACGATCCCGGAGATCCTCGACAATCGCCTTGACCTTGCGGGACGTCAGGACTTCAGTCGAGTTTTTCACCGGGCGTCTGTTTGGCAGCACAACAAACCGGGGAATGCCGGGATTGACCAGCGCATCATTAAACTCGATCTTGCCATCAAGATAATCAGCAAAGCTGTTCTCCTTCGGCAGACCGAGATACGCGGCGACCTGCGGCC
>JBBDJF010000050.1:0-27107 GCA_040880045.1 Sneathiella sp. | reverse complement strand
TTCCAGCCTGCTTTTCCTTGGCCCTGGCGATTGCTTCCTTGATACGTTCCACGTCAATCCCCTAAAACAGTTTGACTTTAAGTCTGTCGAAAGCCACCCAGACCTTGTAAAAAATATCGTCCAGCGGCTGATACAGAAAATGTACCGCCGCCAGCAACAGGGCTATCAGCGCAATCGGTAGGAGCGCATATAAAACAATCCTGAACCGGTGCTGACTTGCCTCTTCCCTGGTATGAATATAAGGAATGGAAACGATCGGCGGGTGCTTGAGGACCGCTTCCAGTTCCGAGGCACTGCGAATTCTTTTATCAAAAAACTCGATCAGGAAGACAACACCAACGCCGACAGCAAGCGCAAACAGGCCGCCAACACCCATGATTTTCGGACGGTCCGGTGACACGGGCTCACTCGGCACGGCAGGCGGTTCGAGCAGAACGAACCGCTCCGCTTTCTTCTCTTCTTCGAGATTTTGAGAAAGCTGCGCCTGTGCCTGCTTGGATTCAAGAGAGTTCAATTTCCCCAGAAGATCTTCATATGTCCGGTTCAGGCTTGCAAAACCGCGTTCGACCTGGGGAATTTCAAGAATAACGGCCTCAAGTTCTTTAACTCTATTGCTTGCCTGGCTAATCTGCCGCCGCAGTTCGTCAATTTTCTCATCTGTTGCAGCAATACGTACCTGCAGTGTTTCAACGACCGGATTGTAAGCTGCGCTTGCGGAAGATTGGCCCTGGTTTGCGGCAGCTTTGGCCTCGGCTGTTTCCGCTTCAACCTGCTGCTCAAGCGCCGCAATGCGTTTCTTCAGCGCGATAATATTCGGATGAGAGTCGGTCAAACGAGTAGAGGCATTCAGGAGGTTGTCTTTCAGGGTTGCCAGATTCCGTGCAAGTTCGGATTGCACCAGCCCGCCAGCCGTACGGCCGGTTCTGGCCGATGTCAGCTCAATCTGCAAATACCGTTTTTCTTCTTCCAGCGCGCGAATGTCACGGCGCATATCCCGGATTTCACTTGTGGACCGCTCCAGCATGTTTTGACGTAAACCAAGATGCTCAGGCAAGGCGTCCTTGTTCTTCTGCTTGTAGGTAACAATCTTGCTCTCGACCTCAGCCAGCTGGCGACGAACTTTCTCAGCCTCCTCTGAAAGGAAGGCGGTTGCCTCGGTGGCCCGCGCAGTACGTGTACGCACATTTTCACTTAGGAAGAGAGTCACCAGTTCATTGGCCACATCCGTCGCAATCTGGGGGGTTTTGTGACTAAAGGCAACCGTGAATGCAATCGTTGTGTCCCCCCGTCGGCCTCCCATTGACGATGTAATGACGTCAATCCTGATGTTACCGTGCATTCTTTCCACCAGGTTGGAAACCGTCATAACCTGGCGGTCATTTCCATATACATTATATTTGTCAATAATCTTGAGCAGGTTTTCCCGCGTCATCACCCGCTGCTCAATCATCTTGATCCGCTGATTGGGATCCGTATTTACGGTTGATTCTACAAGATCGGAGGAGATTTGTTGCGTTTCAACCAGAATGGTTCCCATCGACGAGTAACTCGGAGGCAGGATCAGGCCAACAACCACGCTACCAACCAGAATAAGAACGAAGGGGATCAGGAAAAACAGAAACCGTCTTTTCGCCGCGCCTATGATCGAACCGAGGTTGATCGGCGACGATTCTTCTTCTTGTATCGTAAAATCCTGGCTCATTTTAATGCTCGAATTCGTTCAATTCAATCGACATAAATATCTTTTGCCCGGCGCTTTTCAGACCGTTCTTATGGTTAATTATTTTACAAGCACTCAAGCCAACCAACAAATACCATAAGCCCTTTTAGGCTCAAAGAGTTAAGGAATGGTTGGTAACTGATATAAATTAGCAACATAGCGCTAATTTTTACTTTTTTCGACCTGTTCTATAGTCCGAAACAATAAAATGTATTAGCCCGAAGAAAGCGGGAGAAATTGTCCTTTTCAAGCGCCCTCTTTGTCTGCATCGGCAATGCAATTGTCAAGCAATGATATGATTAATAGGCGTTTTTATTGATAAAGCCAACGAACACCGTCATAGTCAGTATCTGAAGGTCGAAAAACAGCGACCAGTTTTCGACATAATATGTATCATAATTTACCCGGGCTTCCATTTTTTCCAACGTGTCCGTCTCTCCGCGGTAGCCTTTTACCTGCGCCCATCCGGTAATCCCTGGCTTTACCTTATGGCGGGCAAAATAACCGTCTATGAGGGCTGAATACTCTTCATTGTGGTCAATGGCATGCGGCCTTGGACCGACGAGTGACATCGTGCCCTTTACGACGTTAAAAAGCTGCGGCAGCTCATCGAGGCTGGTCCGGCGGATGAATTTTCCAACCCGGGTAATCCGGGGGTCATCCTTCGACGCCTGAACTGTTTTTTCGCGCTCTTCTCCGTCATGATACATAGAGCGGAACTTATAGATTTCGAAAATCTTGTTGTTATAGCCATAGCGTTTTTGCTTGAACAGGACCGGGCCTTTGCTTTCAATCCTGATTGCTAAAGCAACCGCAAGCAACACAGGCGAGAAGAGAAGCAGCGCCAGTGATCCGAGGATACGGTCTTCCAGAGCCTTTACCACAATCTTGAAGCCGGACATGGGCGAATCAACCACTTCAATCATCGGGATACCGCCAAAATGATTGGGCGAAGGCCGGTGTGGGAAGCGAAACCCGACCAAATCGGAGACCAGATGCACATGGGCCGGCAACTGACGAAGGCGGCTCACAATTTCAAGCTGCCGTTCATCCGCGTTCCAGGGTAGCGCAACGATGATGTCATCGACATGATTATTCCGGACGAACTGGATCAGCGCATCGATATTCCCAAGCAGAGTATGCCCTGCGATGGTCGGGGCGACACGGCCGATACGATCATCGAAAATGCCGACGACCTTATTGACCATCGGTTTTTCATCCGCCAGCTGTCGCAGCAGCTGTTCCGTCTGCTTTCCACCGCCGAGAACAACGACCTTTCGCGTACATAACCCCCGAATTGCCAGATAATTGATGATAAAGAAGGCGATGAGCCTGTAGATCAGGATCACGGAGAAGGACGCCAATCCGAAACTGTAAACCCAGATGCGTGAATAGTCGTCTGAAACCTTAAGCGAAAATCCAACCGCGAGAAGCAACATGAATGTCGTCATACAGACAATCGCGAGATTTGGCAGATTGGTAAGCGGGGCAAGGAGCGTTGAAAAAGAGTAAATTCCGCCGTATCGACCCAGAAAGAAAAAGATGATCAATGTCAGGACAATGGCATAAAGATACCTGTCGTGGACAACCAGATTTCCGCCAATAACGAAATAATAGCTGAGGTAGCCCGCCAAAAACAGCCAGAGTAAATCCAGAACGCTGAAAATGCGGGATAACACACGCGACGACAGGGGATATCCGCCACCGTAACCAGGTTCCTTCTCGGTTTCGGCTACGGCTTTTCGGCCGTGCAGTCCCTTCTCCAGTATCTTGTTCAACGAATTACTCCGATAACAGGCGTCATTGTCACGCTGCTCCAAACCCTGGTGTCATATTTCGGTTGGTAAAGCTTGTCTCGACGGCGCCCACAGAAAATACTACAAATCCTAACTTGATCGATAACAACTTACATTGATTATCGTTAATTTTTTATAAACCTTACGTTACTGGTACACTAATGTCCGTAATTATAACCAGGTTCCAAATTAGTTCTCGTTTTGCTTATTTCTTATGGGGATTTGGCATAATTACTCTTGCCATTCTTTCACTTTTACCGCCTGGGAACGAACCTTCCTTCACCGGCCTGATCAATGACAAAGTCAGGCACTTTACGGCTTACGCCCTTCTCGCTCATATTGCCTGTCATGCGGGGCGAGACTGGGGCAAGCGGAGTATACTCTGTACGCTTACCTTTATGTTAAGCGTCGCAATCGAATTTCTCCAGCCCTTTACCGGGCGGGACTTCGAACTTCTGGATATTGTGGCAAATTTATCAGGTATTGTCACGGGAATGGTCCTGATGGCGCTTTTTCTCTTTTGGCGCGTGCGCAGTGCCAATGATTAACTTTGCCTCAGGCTTCTATCCCATAAGGTGATCTGGACGCCGTAACGGTCCTCTTCGATTTCAAGATGGCCTGCCTCCAGATGCCAGGTAAATATCTGGCCGTTAGCCGCTTTCCTGGCCGGTCCGTATTTACTTTCCAGCTCTTCAATCATGCCCAGATCCTGAAGTTTCCTATCCGGCAGGCTTGCGTCGATCTTCCATATCCGATGGCCCGCCGCGGGTGGGCTATAATTTATGCGGTACCGAATTCGGCCGCGCTCCTTCTTGAACGGCGCGACACAGACCAGCACAAGGACCGGTCCGGCTTCCCCATGATAGCGACTTTCCGCCGCGCACTCCGCCCCATCAATCCCATGTGCGGGGTTTTCAGGCCCGAGTTCATACCCTGTCTCCTGAAGAAGCGCCTGATCAAGCGATATCCGCTGAGGCGGCGGCGCCATGCAGCCTGAAACAAACAGGGCCCCGCTGATAACGATACCCAGTCGGCGCCCCAACCCAAATTCCTTTATCACCCGTCGCCTCATATTTTCATTTTATTCCCGAACCGATTGAACTTTTCAGGCAGCCCTGAGCACTCTCTCCTGCGTCAGTTCGACCTCACGCAGGATATCGTCCGGATTGTCAAACCGCCGGATCGCCATGAACAGCGGACCCGCCGCCTCATAGCTGCGCGCCAGCAGCTTGATCCATTGCTTCAGGCGGCCCGCCTGTCGCGGTGGATTGTTCATTGCGTTGATCAAAAAGTGATATTCAGCAATCACTTCTAGGATCCGCGCCCAGTCGAAGGCGATGCTGGCATTTGCGTTCCCCCGGTTGGCGGCAATTTCCCGGCCCAGGCTGGGCCGCGCAATAACGCCGCGGCCGATCATGACATGCTCGGAACCGCTGATTTCCAGGCAGTTTCGATAATCATCCGGTGTCCAGATTTCGCCATTGGCGACAACAGGAATAGTGAGGCGCTCAACAATCGGGCGGAGATATTCCCAATGTGCGGGCGGTTTGTATCCTTCCAGCTTGGTGCGTGCATGAACGGTGAGTTTGCCCGCCCCGGCCTCGGCAATCGCGAGGGCATTTTCGAGTGCCAGGGTTTTTTCCGAGAAACCAAGACGCATTTTTGCGCTCACCGGGACCGTGTCCGGCACCGCCCGCCGGACGGCAGACACGATGGTATGAAGCCTTTCCGGCCATTGCAGCAACGTCGCACCGGCGTCATGGCGGTTCACGGTTTTAGCGGGGCAACCAAAGTTGATGTCTATTCCCGGCGCACCAAGTTCCGCGACGAAGGCGGCATTTTCCGCCATAACCTCCGCTTCACCGCCCATGATCTGGACATGAACGGGAACGCCCGCAGCCGTTTTCCCGCCTTGCTTCAATTCCGGGCAATAGCTGTGGAAGACCGATGCGGGAAACAGGTTCTGGCTGACGCGCACGAACTCGGACACGCAAAGATCAAAACCCCCTATCCGGGTCAGGATATCGCGCATATATACATCGACAACCCCTTCCATCGGGGCCAGCGTCACTGTCGCCAAGGCGTCTATTCCTCTATTTTCCTTGTCATGCTTTAATGGTAAAATAACCATAAACATAAAGAATGAAAGATATTTGAGCTGTCATAGGGGCGGTTCACCGTAAAAGGAAGACCTATATGAGTGAATTTCTGGTTGGCATAGATCAAAACCATGGAAACGTAACGGATCTACAGGAATTCACGGATGAAATGGCCGCCTTTGACCGGATATCAGAGCTGTATGACGAAAATGTCGAGAAAATAAAGAAGCGGTTTTCCGAATTTGAGGCCGGGGACCGGACAAGCCCGGCTGATCCGGCCTATTATCCCTACCTTGGCCTAACGGTTGACTCCACGGATATAAACCGCACCGGCAAACGTTCCTACGGCAAGATCGATGCGGCGGGCACCTTCGGGACAACCCTCACACAACCCAGGCTATTCGAAAGCTATTACAAAGAGCAGATCCGGCTGATCCTGAAGAATCATCAGCGCCCCGTCTATGTGGGATTGAGCGACCGGTCGATGCCGCTCCCCTTCGTTATTGAGTCGGCCTCCTCTGATGTTTCCGCCAATGACATACCGGCGCTGCAGGCCATTTTCACGATGCCGGACCTTGCGAATATCAACGACAGTATTGCCAATGGCACCTATGTTCCGAAGGAGGGAATGCCGCGTCCGCAGGCGCTCTTTACGTCGGAGCGGGTGGATTATTCCCTTGCCCGCCTGTCCCATTACACTGGTACAATACCGGAGCATTTCCAGCGGTTCATTCTTTTCACCAATTATCAGCGCTATGTCGATGAGTTTGTCGATTACGGCAAGAAACAGGTGTTGGAAGGCGGCGAATATCATGCCTTTGTTGAACCTGGAAATGTTGTAACGCCGAAGCTGAACGGCGAACCTGCCACGGGGACAGCGCCGGGCCACCTGCCGCAGATGCCCGCCTACCACCTGATGAGCGAAAAGCATATGGGAATTACACTGGTCAATATCGGTGTCGGGCCGTCAAACGCCAAGACAATTACCGATCATATCGCTGTTCTCCGGCCTCATTGCTGGCTGATGGTCGGGCATTGCGGCGGGCTTCGCCATACGCAGCGTCTTGGCGATTTTGTCCTCGCCCATGCCTATGTCCGCGAGGATCATGTGCTGGATGAGGATATTCACCCCTCCGTCCCCCTCCCGGCGATTGCCGAGATTCAGGTGGCCCTGACCGAGGCTGTGGCGCGCGCCGCGGATGTCTCCACCGGCGGCAGCGATATCAAGGAACATTTCCGCACGGGTACGGTCTACACGACGGATGATCGTGACTGGGAACTTCGCCACAAGGAACTTGCCGTGAAGTTTAACCAGTCGCGGGCCATTGCCGTCGACATGGAAAGCGCCACCATCGCCGCCAACGGATTTCGCTTCCGTGTACCCTATGGCACTTTTTTATGCGTCTCCGACAAGCCAATCCACGGGGAGATCAAGCTGCCCGGCATGGCCAATAAATTCTATGAAGGGCGCACCGCCAAGCATTTGCATATCGGCATCGACACCCTGCGGCAACTTCGTCTACAGGGTGTCGAAAGCCTGCATTCGCGGAAACTGCGCAGTTTCGACGAACCCGCCTTTCGTTAGCGCGGTTTGTTAGCAGAAAGATGCGGAATAAGAAGTTCCGCCAGATGCTCACAAAGGGAAGGCGACAAGTCATGCCCCATTCCGTCAACCAATTCAAGGCGGGCCCCCGGGATCAGCCCCGCCGTCTCTTCCCCGGCTTCGGGCGGCACCAACAGATCGTCCTTGCCGTGGATAATCAATGTCGGCGCCGTGACGGAGGGCAGCTCCGAGATGCGCAGGTTCGAGGCCTGCACGGCGGCATACTGCCGCAAATAACCGGCAGGGCAGTAACAACGGTCAACACAGGCGCGGATATGCGCCGTCAAGGCCGCCCGGTCCCAGCGAAAGCCGGGGCTGCCAATGATGTCATTGACCTGTAGACCGAAGGCGACCACATCCTCCATATTCTGGCTCGCCGGGGCCGACATCAGCACGGTCGTCGCTGCGGGTGTCGGCGGCGGCAGATACCGGCTGCCGCTCGAGGACATGATAGAGGTAAGAGAGCGGACCTTCTCGGGATAGAAAATCGCCATTAACTGCGCTATCATACCGCCCATCGACATCCCGACGATATGCGCGTCCGGGATCGACAGCGCATCCATTAACCCGGCCGTATCGGCGGCCATATCACTCAGCCGGTAGGGCACCACCGGCGCCTCCCCGTTTTGAAGCTGCTGCATGATCCGGCCCAGATCCGGGAAACCTTTTTCGTCCAGCTTTTGCGAAAGGCCTATATCCCGATTGTCAAAGCGCACGACATAAAACCCTTCCGCGGCTACTCTCTCGCAAAAGGGCTCCGGCCAGTCGATCAGCTGAAATCCCAGTCCCGCAATCAGGAATACGGCTGGATTCGTGGGCTTGCCAAATGTTTCATATTCAAGCGAGAGGCCATTGCAGATCATATTTGCCATGGAAGGCGTTTTCCTTTTCTAATTAAAAAAGCGGGCCCGAAAGACCCGCTTTTTATATCAAATTTTCTTCTGATAGTGTCAGCTGGCCGACTTGATCCAGTCTTCAATCGCACTTTTTGGCGAGGCGCCGACTTTCGTTGCGGCAATCTGCCCGTCCTTGAACAGCATCAACGTCGGAATTCCACGCACGCCATATTTCGTCGGCGTATTCGGGTTTTCGTCGATATTGACCTTGGCAACCTTCAGATCGCCGCCCATTTCTCTGGAAATCTCGTCAAGGGCCGGGGCAATCTGCTTACAAGGACCGCACCATTCAGCCCAGAAATCGACCAGAACCAGGCCAGAGCTATCTAATACATCCTCCTTGAAGGAAGCGTCGGTGACTTTCGTAGTGGTCATAGTATCCTCATTTCAGGCAATAAATAACGAAGCTCTCCGGCACCCCGGCGGGAACTCCTTATGACTATAATTACGTATCACATATCGTAACGTCAAGTGAACAAGCTCACAGAATTTCCGGAGGCAACACCATCAGATGCGGACCTTCTGTCCATAAAAGCGCGCATTTTACCGCTTTTCCGGGGTACATTTCCGCCATCGCCCGCCGATAGAGCGACATCTGCCTTATATATATGGCCGGAACTTTCTCTATGTCTGTTGGGGAAGGACGATTTGTCTTGTAGTCAATAATCAGAATCTCGTCCTCCCCGACGAGCAACCGGTCGATTTGCCCCGACAGCACGCGACCGTCAAAAACACCGCTTATCGGTACTTCGGCCATGCTGTCAGGTCCAAAAACTTCGGAAAACTCCGGATCATTGATAACCGCCATGGTCTCGGCCAGGATGGCGGCCTGTTTTGTCGCATCAAGGCCATGAACAGGCCGGGCCAGCCAGCTTGCGGCCGTCCGCGCCCTGTTTTCCGCCTTTACGGAGGGGAGAGTTTCCAGCAACCGGTGAATTAACAGGCCGCGATGAAACCGCTGTACACCCTCTCCGCCAAGGGGAGATAACGCGGCGGTCTCGTCCAGATCCCTTGACGGCACCAATGGACGCGGCGGCACAGGCTCTTCCGGTGCGGGACGCCTGATCCAGTCCGGAAGGGACGCCCGCAGTTGCTGTCTTGCTTCCGGCTCGGCATGTGCCTGGGCAACCTTACCGCTGGACCAGCGCCGTGCCACTTCCCCCCAGGGCAGCTCAATCTCTTCGACACCTTCCCCGAATGCCGGGTCGATAAGCTCGTACCAGCAATTTTCAGGGCGCTTTTTCTTGCCCTCCCATCCGCAAATGTAAAGCCGGTCCTCCGCCCGGGTGAGCGCCACATACAGCAGGCGCTTTTTCTCCTCCAGTTGCCGGTCCTTTGCGAGCTGTCGCGCCTCGGCAGATAACGGATCGTCATTTTCCGTCTTCACCGGCCAGAGCGGGAACGGGTTTTCTCCCTCTGTCCAAAAAATAGTCGGCTGCGATCTTATTCCCTGACAGGTGTCGGGAAGGAAAACGATCGGTGCCTGCAATCCTTTCGATCCATGCACGGTCAACACTCGAACCTCGTTGCGCCCCTGCTCCATATCACGCTTGACCTCTGCGGCGCCCGCTTCAATCCAGTGCAGGAATGCCTGAAGGGAGCTTGCCTCGGTCCGCTGGTACCCAAGGGCAAGCGAGAGAAATTCCTCAATCGGGTCTGCCGCTTCCTGCCCAAGACGCGCAAGCAGTTTTTCCCGCCCCCCCAGGCGGCCCAGGATATCGGCGAAAAACTCATAGACCGGCACGAAATCGGCGCAGGCCAGTAGCGCGCCCAGAAAATCCCGCGCCTTATCGAATACCTGCAACCCCGTCCTGTTTTCACGCAGCGCCCGCCAGAGACTGCCCTTGCGACCATAGGCCAGCTCGAACAGCTGATTATCGTCACAGCCAACGAAGGGGCTTTTGAGGATCACAGCGAGAGTGAGGTCGTCTTCCGGCAGCAACACAAAGCGCGCAAGCGCGAGCAGGTCCATCACAGCAAGCTGCTCCGTCAGGACCATGCGGTCCGTCCCGGCCACCGGAATATCCGCGAGTTTGAGCGCGCGGACAATATGGCTGAAGAATGTATTCCGGCTCTGCACCAGGATCATGATGTCCTTCGGGGCGATGGGTTGGCCGGTCGAACTTAAAACGTCCCGGTTTTCCAGCCAGTGCCGGATCTGGAGCGCGATGTTCTTTGCCAGCTGCGCGGCGGGTTTGCTGTCAAGGTTCTGCGCCACCGGCATTTCCCACGGATCCGCCGCGTCGATGTCCGGCGGCTTCACGGTCGGCCAGATTTCAACCAGTCCCGCTTCTCCCGCACGTCGAACCAGATGCCTGACAGTGTCCCCCGCCGCCGTAAGGCCGCGTCGCGCCGCCTCACTCGCGAACACCCGGTCGACAAGATCAAGCACAGCATCCGTTGAGCGAAAGGAAAGATCGAGCGGGACATTCCGCCAATCCTTGCCCGCATTCCCGGCCCGCTCCTCAAATTCACGGCGCATGACGTCGAACGTCGCCGGATCAGCCCCCTGAAAGGAGTAGATTGATTGTTTCTCGTCGCCCACAACAAAAAGGGTGCGATCCGTTTCAATCGCGCCGTGGCCCGCAAAAAACTCCTCGGCGAGCGCCGCGATAACCTGCCATTGTTCGGCGCTGGTATCCTGCGCCTCATCGACGAGGATATGCTCTATCCCACCGTCGAGCTTGAACATCACCCAGGGCGCGACGCCCTCCCCGGTGAGAAGATCCCGTGTTTTCAGGATCAAGTCATCATAGTCAAGCCGCCCGCGCCGCGCCTTTTCCGCTTCATAGCGATCAACCAGCGCCGAGCCGAGCCGGACCAGCGCAGATGTCGACGCCAGCACACGCGCCTTTTTTATGTTTTCCCGGACTCGCTGTAACCGCTCTGCCTCGGCTAAAAGCACATCGAGAATCTCGGGCATGGCATCAACGACAGCGTTGGTTGCAAGCTTCGTCTTGATGCTCCCCGACTTGGTGAAGAACGCGGAGACGTAATCCCAGAAAAAGGCGTCGCGCCGGTCCGGTTGAAGGAGCCATGGCGCCATTTTTTTCGCCATTTTAACATCGTTTGTACTGCCCGGCAGAAGGTGATTGACAGCGCGGCGCAGGGCGGCACCGTCAAAGGTCGTCTCACGGGAGGCGCGGCTGATCAGATGCGCTTCCGTCGCCTCCGGATCAACGTCAATTTTCTTTGCGAGCGCCGCGATCACGGCATTCACACCGCCAAGCTCCCGGCGGAGCTTCATGAGGCGGCTGCGCTTCTGGCTGAGGCTCCCCAACAGCTCGGCAAAACTCTCCTCGTTCACCTTTTCACTCACCAGCTGCAAAGCAGCCCCAAGAGATACATTCTCAGGCTTCTGGCAGTCGAGCAGCGTCTCCTCGCGGGCAATCTGCATGATTTCACCCGCACTCCGTTCATCCATTACCTCAAAATTGGGGGAAAGCCGGGCTTCCAGCGGAAACCGGCCGAGAACGGATTCGCAGAAGGAATGAATGGTCTGGATCTTGAGCCCGCCCGGCGCATCGAGAACACTGGCGAAAAGCCGCCGGGCGCGTATTGTCTCCGCGTCCGTAGCTGCCCGGCCGATGAGATCCCTCAGGCTGTCCGCCAGTTCCGCGTCGTCCATGACCGACCAGCCGCCAAGCATGCTGTTCAACCGGTTCGCCATTTCCGCCGCCGCCGCCTTGGTAAAGGTGATACAGAGAATTTTTTCAGGCCGTGTCCCGGCGAGCATAAGCCGGAGACTGCGTTCCACCAGCACCCGTGTCTTTCCCGACCCGGCGGAGGCCGAGACCCAGACAGATTTTTCCGGGTCTGCCGCCGCCTTCTGTCGGGCGACTCCGCTTTCCAGCAATGAGGCGGAGTTCATTCCGGCTCCTCCCCGCTCGACCATTCCTTGACGCGCGCCAGATGCTCATAGTCATTGAACCGATAGGGCAAGTCCGGTCGCGGGCAGCTTAAATACGGCGTCGCCTGCCGGTCGAACTGCGCAATCAACCGCACCAGCCCGTCATAGGCTTCATCCGCCAGAGTTTCGGCGGGCGGTGTTTTATTGCCGCCGGCGTTACGGAACTCCCCGGCCGGATCAGCCCCGCTCAGCCGGATATAGGCAAGCTCAGTGACAGGCGCGACGCTGATGCCCGGGAAACCCCGCCGCGCGAGCATCGCCGCCTCCAGCGCGAGCTGCGGGGAGACTCCCGTCTCCACTTCCGTGGACGAGGGGAGCGTGCCGGTTTTATAGTCGAGTATGGAAAGGCTGCTATCGGATATCGCCTGATCGATCCGGTCCGCCGTCCCGCTCAGGGTGAAATCCGCCGCCGGAGAGGGGATCTTGATCTCCCCCTTTGCCTCTGTTCGCAGGGTCCTGAATTTTTTACGCCGCGCTGTCTCAAACGCAATAAACCAGTCGGCAACCCGTTCAAACCTGGGCCACCAGAAAGCCCATACCGACGGATAGGAAAGCACATCGCCAAACGCTTCCTTCCCATATTCAAGGAGTTTCTCGCGTCCGTTCTCGGGCAGGCGGTCAGGAAATTCCTCTACAAATTTCTCAAGTGCCGCATGAATGAAGTTCCCCTTGTCCGCCGCAGACGGATCCATTGCGATTTCATCGAGCGGACGGAGTTTCAATATCTGTTCGGCGAAGATGGAATAGGGATCCTTGATCCATTTTTCAATGCGGGTGACCGACAGGCGACGTGGACGCGCCGCAACCGGCGGGGTCGGGCGCGGGGCGCGGACAGGTTCATAGGCCGACGGTTGGTCAAACTCCCGTTGCCAGCCCAGAATCTTCTCCGCCCCCGTCTCATCAAACGCCATCCCGAATTTTTCGAGCAGGGTATCAAGCCGGAGAAGCCAGCGGGACGGGACTGTCGGTGTCCCGTCAATTTTTCCGGCCCGGGTCATCACCACCTCGGCCGCGCCGAATGCCTGCTGGAAATCATGGGCGGAAAGACCGATTTTCTGTTCGGGCAGCGGCAGCCCGAACTTTTCCCGCATCGGGCGGCTCATCCAGGGATCGCTTCCCGCATCGGGGGGCCAGCTTCCTTCATTGAGACCACCAAGAATAACCAGATCGGCACGGCCAAGTCGCCCCTCTATCGGGCCCCAGATCTGCAAGCGCGGATGCAGCCCATATTGCGGCCGCACCATACGCCCGCGCATCAGGTTATCAAGGAGTTCCGGCCAGGCAGATGGATCGAACTCGTCAATCACATCGGCGGCGCGCAGCAGCTCCGATACAAAACCGGCGGCGGCTTCCCCGAAACCGCCGTGCCAGAGAGCGGAAGCATCTCCGTTTTCAGGGACGGAAAGCGCCTCGGCAAAGGTGATGAACTGTTTAAGGAATTCGGCGAAGTCGGCTTTTTGCCGTTGCGCCAGTGTTTCGAGTGGTTCAGCCGTCGCCGTCAGTTCCTGAAACCAGCTTTTAAGGTCACTCTCCGCAGTGCTGTCAAGCAGCGCTCGCGTAATCCCGGCAAATCCCGGTGCCGGGCGGGGACCTCGCAATATCGCCATCTCCAGCGCCCGAACATGGCGCCGGAAGGTTTGCGGCGCCGTCCCGCCTGCCGCCAACGGATGCTTCAGCGCGGCCAATAGGGCAACCGGTTCTGCATTGCTTTCGATAAGACGCGCGAGAAGCCGCAGGAACACGCCCGGCGGTGACTGATCAAGACTGATGCCGGCGCTGTCATCCACTTCGATATCCCAGCGGCGAAGCTCCGCGCTCACCCGTCTGGACAGATCCCGGTCCGGGGTGATCAGAACCGCGGTCTTGCCCTCGGTCTCCAGCGCCTCCCGCAGGAGAAGTGCAACCGATTGCGCCTCGCTCTGCGCATCCAGGCAATCCAGCCGACGAAGCCCGGAGAGAGCCATTTTTCCGGGTGCTGTCGCCTGTTGCCATTGATCGCTTGTCACGGCGGGCCGAAGGGCTTCTGCCAGTAACGCCGTCCGTTCCGGAGAAGAAGACCGGGCGGTCTCGTCTGCGAGGTCAATTACCTCTTCACGCGACAATCCAAGCTTTTGCAGCAGAAGCGCGAGGCCGTATTGGGAATGGGCGGGATCCGTCTGCACGGCCTCCCAGCTTTTTGCATCAAGCTGTCGGTCCAGCCCGGGCAGGACCACTGTACCATTCGACATTTCCGCCACGGTCTTCAGAAGGAGGGCCGTTGCCGGGATTGAACCGGTGGAACCAATCGCGTAAACCGGGGCATCCGGCGGCTTCTGCTGCCAATGCTCAACCTGCGCCCGCAACAGTAAATCACGTCGGAGCGCGGGATCGACCGCGCCTTCCTCCGCCAGTATTGCAGGCCAGTTCAGGCTCAGGATTTCGAGAAACTCCAGCGTGATCTGCCAATGCTCGGCATATTCCGACGGCACAAGTTTTTTCAGATCCTTGAGATCCAGCCCTTCCGTCTGCACCTGATCGAGAAAGCGGGCAAGCGCCGATGCCAGCCCCGCCGCCTCCGCAAGACCGCCGGAACCGCCATTTCGTGCCTGGATTAACCGGCCCAACAACAATTGCCGACGAAGCGGATCAATCGCGGGAGGGAGCGCGAGCAGTTTTTCCCCGGCACCGCCGATACTCATATCACTTTCAAGCAAAAGCTCGTCTTCTTCAACATCACCGATGGGGCGCATCCGCGGCAACATCAGGGGACGACCGGCGGTCTCCCGCAGGAAGGCCTTTTGCAGCGCGCGCGCCGCCCGCCGGGTCGTGGTAAGAACCGTAATCTTACTAAGGCTTTGCGAGCTGGCGCCATGACGCTTCAGAAGTTCTTTCGCCAAGACATCAACAAAGCCGAATTCTGCCGGAATATTAAGAACAGTCATCTGTTTTACAGGACCCCCATTATGTCCCTTCTATGATCCGGCTCGCCTCTGCGAGCGCGTCCGGCGTCCCGACATGCAGCCATTGGCCGTCATGGGTGACACCATAGAGGCGACCGGTCAACGCCGCCTTGTCATACAAGAGATTAAGGGAAAAGGCGTCGTCCGGCGTATCCACGAATAAACGCGGGTTTATCAGCTGCACTCCGGTGAACAGAAAGGGCGCGGTCTCATCAGTCGCCCGCCGGGTAAGCTTACCATTTTCCTCGATATGAAAATCACCGCGACCGGCATAGCCGACGGCGGTCTCGACCGGATGCAGAAGTAAAAGAATATCCATCTCCCGCGGGTCCCACCGGGCATGCATCCGTTGAAGGGAACCGGGCCCGCTATCGCGGACGATGACATCCGAATTGAGAACGAAAAACGGCCCGTTCCCGAGGAGCGGCAGTGCTTTCTTGACGCCACCGCCGGTTTCAAGCAAGGCTTCCGTCTCATCGGAAATGGCAATATCGAAATCTGGCACGGCCTTTACATAATCCGAAATCTGCTGCGCCAGATGATGCCTGTTGACGACAAGCTGACGGATGCCAGCGACTTTTAGCAGGTCGAAACAATAATCGATCAGGGCGCGCCCCGCGACCTTAACAAGCGGCTTCGGCGTTTTATCCGTTATCGGGCGCAGGCGACTTCCCAGCCCTGCCGCCAGGATCATCGCATGCATATTGGAAAGTTCCGGCAGCCCCGTCACGATTTTCTCTCTCCGATAGTGAGATCCAGCCAGTTACGCAGCGCCGCAAGCGCCGGATGGGCCAGGTTACCCGCAAGATGCTTCTGCATGCGCGGGATCATATCTAGATACTTTCTCTTTCCCTCAACTTTTGCAAGGCGGACGAATATTCCCATGATCCGCAATGCCCGATGAGTGCCGAGAATGGCGTAGGATTCGCGAAACGCCGTCTCATCCACCCCGGTTGCATCCAGATAGTGATAGAACATTTCTTCCGCCATTGATTCCGCCACGTCGCGCCGGGCATCCTGCAACAGGGACACAAGGTCATAGGCCGCGGGACCGGAGTGCGCATCCTGAAAATCGAGCAGCCCAAGCGCTTTCAATCCCTCACGGTCTTTCAGGTAAATCAGGTTTTCAGAATGAAAATCACGGAGCAGCATGACTTCCGGGCCGACGCGCATCCGCGGCAGCATATTCTCCCATATCTCAAGGTAAAAGGCGCGCGGATCCTGCGCCAGCGGCTCTCCGGTCTTTTCAGGAATGTAATAGTCGAGAAACATCTCGTTCTGGGCCCTGACATAATCATCGGAAAAAGACGGCAGAAACGGAGGGGCCGGTGATTTGACAAGATCGATAAGAAAGTCCACGGCGAGTTTATATAGCGGGGCTTCCGGTTCGCCAGCGGCAAAAAGCCGTGCAAAAACATCGTCGCCCAGATCTTCCAGCAACAGGAAGCCCTGATCCGCCTGTTCGGCGATGACGTCAGGGGCGGAGTATCCCATCGCCCTCAAGGATCGGGCAATCGTTACAAAATCATGGACATCCTGCGAGGGTGGCGCACCCATCAGTATCAGGCTTCCCTCCCCCGATGTAATCCGTTCATACCGGCGGGTGGAGGCATCTCCGGCGAGCGGCTCGCGCGCCGCATTTTCCAGTTTGTTTTCCTTCAGGAAAGCGGTCAGCAAATTTTCACGCATTGCGCAGATCCCTGATATTGCTCAGGCGTTGCCGCCATTGCTCGTCCCCGTAAAAACTGAAAAGACGCGTTTCACTGTTTGCAGCATCCTCCACCGTGATTTCTATCCGCAGGTGATCCTCCGGCAGGTAGCGACCCAGACGGTCCGGCCATTCGATGAGGGATACACCGGTATCAAATGCCTCATCTATATCAAGCTCGAACGCCTCTTCCGGGGCTTCCAGACGATAAAGATCGTAATGATAGAGGCAGAAATCGTCGAAATCATATGTGAGAAGCAGGTTATAGGTCGGACTTGGCACATCGATATCTTCCCGTGCCAGTGCGCGGACAAGGGCGCGGGCAAACGCCGTTTTACCGGCACCGAGGGTTCCACCAAGCGCAACAACATCGCCGGGCTTGAGGATCGCGGACAACATTTCTGCCAGCGCCGCTGTTTCGGCAAGCGACATGGCCCGGCTTTGGAAAATCAGCGATTGCGCCATGACGCCGTTCAGGACCCTTCCGCCATCGGCTCCGGCACAACGACGAGGGAGGCCGGCAGGTAGCAGGAGACTGTGGTGCCAATGTTTTCCTGCGACGTCAGCTCCACCCGGCCGCCGTGCAATTCGATAAAACTCCTGACCAGTGACAACCCGAGGCCAGCACCCGCATTCTGTTTCGTTGTATCCCCTTTGGAGAAACGTTCAAAAATATGCTCGATCTGGTCTTCGGCGATGCCCTTTCCATTGTCCTTGATTGCAATGACAAAGCCCTCGGCATTTTTATGGGCGGAAAGCAGTATTTTTCCCTTGGATGGGGTGAACTTGATCGCATTGCTGAACAGATTAAAGATCACCTGCTTGATGCGCCGCTCATCCACTTCAACAAGGCCGAGATCGTCGTCAATTTCGGTCCTGACCTCAAGATGCCGCTTTTTCGCCCGCTCCTGTATCATGGTGACAACATTCTGCAGGGTCGAGGCGAGATCCACGGGTGTCTTGTCGAGCTCCATCCTGCCGGCCTGAATATTCGCCATGTCGAGGATATCGTTAATCAGAAGGAGCAGATGATCGGAACTGTCGAGGATTCCCTGTCCATATTCCACCTGTTTTTCATTGAGTGGCCCGAAAAACTCCTTCACCAGGATTTCCGCAAATCCGATGATGGTATTCAGCGGCGTCCGCAGTTCATGGCTGACACTTGCCACGAACTCGGTTTTCATTTTATCAGCGGCTTCAAGCGCCTCATTCCGTTCCTGCAAGGCGCGTTGCGCCCGTAATTCATGGGTCACGTCCAGATAGGTGAAGAGGACATTTCCATCGGGAAGCGGCACACGGTTGAAGTCGATAATATTTCCATGGGGATGTTCAATCCGGCCGCTGGCGGCGTCACGGCGGGTGACATTGGCGATGTATTTCTCCCTGAATGCATCGCTCCAGATCTCGCCTGTCCTTTCAAGATGATGCTCGATGATTTGCGATATATGGATATCTTCTTGCAAATACCCTTCCTCAATTCCCCATATCGCGCAATATGCCGCGTTATATAGCTTCAATCTTGCATCCGCGCCAAATACCGCGACGCCCTCATACAGATTATCGAGGGTTGCGCGCTGCACCGCAATCTGGGTATTGCGCGCCCGTTCCAGGCCCACTTTATCCGTCACATCCTCAAACAGGAAAAGCAGGCCGCCGAAGGGATGCGGCGTAATTATCGTCCGCAATACCGTCTCGTCGGGAAGCTGCACCAGCTCCTCGCGCATCTCGATTACATTGGTAAACAGTGCCCGCCGCTTTTCCTTGTAGGAGGAAAAATCAGCCTGCTCGGGAAGGCGGCGCAGCTCGCGCTGCTTATCCAGAATTTCACTGATAGTCGGCTTGGTATACAGGAAATCATCACTAATCCGCCAAAGCTTGGCATAGGTCTGGTTGAAGAATTCCAGCCGTTGGTCCGGTCCGTAGATGGCGATCGCACTGGTGATATTCTCAAGCACATCAGCATGGCCATCGATATGCCGCTTGAGTTCTTCTGAAAGCTCGGCTTCCATCGTCGTATCAAGCGCGAAACCGCCTAGCTGGTTGTCAAATTCGAGCGGGGTTTCGACAATCTTGAAGCTGAGCCGGTCTCCGTCAACAACATACCGCCGAACCTCGCTTTGGGTCAGCCCGGTCACCCGCGCCTTGGTTGCCAGTTTACGCGCCTGATCCGGATCCCGGCTTGGCGCCAGTTCCGGCACCGTCGTCCCCTCATCCTGAAGACCGACTATGTCCGTATATTTCCTGTTCTGCCAGATTATCTTCGAATTCTGGTCACGCCGCCAGATGGCGATTGGCGCGGCGTTAAGCAGTTCAATGAAATCGTCCCGCTCTCCCCGTGCAGTCGCAAGGGAGGATTTAAGCGAAATCACCTCGGTCTGCTGCCGCGCCTTCTCTGATTTCAGGCTCTCGATCGCCTCTTCGAGGGAGTGCAGTTTTTCGTTATCGCGATCCCCCTGGGTCAGCAGCGCCAATGCCTTCTTGCGCATCACAAAAAACGCCATCGCCAGCCCGACAACTGCAAGGAGCAGTATCCAGACGAGCATCAGCTGTGTTGAGGTAAAATCTTCTATCATCCCTGCCAGTTCGCGGCCTTTACCTGTCAATCCTACCATGATGGTGCCCGGATTTCATGGTGTCACCCAATGAGACCGGCGCCAATGTCCAGAGAATAGAAAAAAAATGGCCGGAGGGATAGTCCCGCCAGCCATTTCTCTCAATTCACAGCTTTTTCGCCCTAACCAGGGTTAATAGCGATAATGGTCCGGCTTGAACGGGCCGGTTTGCGGGACGCTGATATATTTCGCCTGCTCCGGGCTCAGCTCCGTCAAGGTTACGCCAAGTTTCGCCAGATGCAGCCGCGCGACTTTCTCGTCAAGATGCTTGGGCAGAACATAAACCTCATTCTTGTATGTATCATGCCGCTCCCACAGCTCAATCTGCGCCAGCACCTGATTGGTGAAAGAGGCACTCATAACGAAGCTGGGGTGGCCGGTGGCGCAACCAAGATTGACCAGACGCCCTTCGGCGAGGACAATAATGCGCTTGCCATCGGGGAACTCAACCTCATCGACCTGCGGCTTGACATTATGCCACGTATAATTCCGAAGGGCGTTGATCTGGATTTCACTATCGAAGTGACCGATGTTGCAAACAATGGCGCGATCTTTCATTTCCCGCATATGGTCCAGCGTGATGACATCGATATTGCCGGTTGTGGTTACGAAAATGTCGCCATATTTCGCGGCGTCATCAAGGGTGACAACTTCATATCCTTCCATTGCGGCCTGCAAAGCGCAGATCGGGTCGATTTCAGTGACCATAACGCGCGCGCCCTGACTGCGGAGAGAGGCGGAGGAGCCCTTGCCGACATCGCCATAGCCACAGACAACAGCGACCTTGCCCGCAATCATCACATCCGTTGCGCGCTTGATCCCGTCAACGAGGCTTTCGCGGCAGCCATACAGGTTGTCGAACTTCGACTTGGTGACGGAATCATTGACGTTGATCGCGGGAACTTTCAGCGTGCCCGCCTTGGCCATCTCATAAAGCCGGTGAACACCGGTTGTGGTTTCCTCCGACAGGCCCAGAACGTCCTTCATCAACTCCGGATAATCGTCATGCATCACCTGCGTCAGATCGCCACCATCATCAAGGATGAGGTTCGGATGCCAGCCATTCGGCCCCTCGATCGTCTGGATGATACACCAGAGCGCTTCTTCCTCCGTTTCCCCTTTCCAGGCGAAAACGGGAACCCCGGTTGCGGCGATCGCGGCGGCGGCCTGATCCTGGGTCGAGAAGATATTGCAGGACGACCAGCGGACTTCCGCGCCGAGCGCCGTCAGGGTCTCGATCAGGACGGCCGTCTGGATGGTCATATGCAGGCAACCGGCAATCCGCGCACCTTTCAGCGGCTTTTTACTGCCAAATTCCTCGCGCAGCGCCATCAGGCCCGGCATTTCGGTTTCCGCAATGGCAATTTCCTTGCGGCCCCAGTCGGCCAGGGACATATCCGCGACCTTGAAGTCTTCAAATTTCGTCATGTTCTGCTCTTTCGCATCAAAAATTCGTCATAGCGGCACATCTGCGCGACCCGCAGACATCCCAGTTGCTGCCTGTATAGCAACCCCGTCCCGCATAATCAATAGTCATATAAAGAAATATTTATATCGTTATAACGACAAATGCTTGTCTGATTTTACTCTTCCCCGAATTTGTCATTCACCAGCTCGGTGAGGGCATCCAGCGCGGGTTCGGCGTCCGGGCCTGAAACAACAACGGAGATTGTCGTCCCGTTGGCCGCCGCCAGCATCATCAACCCCATGATGGAGGACCCGGAAACTTCGCTCTCGCCCTTGGTGACGCGGATATCGGCATCGAATTTTTCGGCGCATTTGACGAATTTGGCCGCGGCACGCGCATGCAGACCACGAGAGTTTCCTATGACGAGGTCACGCTTCACCGGCGTTCACCTTTGTTACGCCAACCAATGATTCGCATCATTTCAGGATTTATCGGCGAGCAGGTGGGACGCAACATTGATGTATTTACGGCCGGATTCCTGTGCGGCGGCAACGGCGTTTGCCATATCATCACTCCCCCGCACACTGGCCAGCTTGATCAGCATCGGCAGGTTGATCCCGGCAATCACCTCGACATTCGCCTTTTCCATAACGGAAATGGCCAGGTTGGACGGCGTGCCGCCGAACATGTCGGTGAGAATGATTACGCCCGCGCCGCTTTCCACTTCGGCGACGGCACTCAGGATATCCTGGCGCCGCTGTTCCATATCATCATCGGGCCCGATTGAGATGGCGCGCACCTGGGTTTGCGGTCCCACAACATGTTCCGTTGCGTTGACGAACTCTTCCGCCAGCCGGCCATGGGTAACCAGTACCATTCCGATCATCTTGTCCTCATCCCTTGTTGAAATGGCATGTCTCGTTTCACTTTACCGCTCCTCTCGCTTCACCAAGATCGCGATGCACCAAATTAGCAAAATAACCGGATTTTACCACAAGGTCATGGATTTTTTCCGTGACACAAACGGAGCGGTGACGTCCCCCTGTGCAGCCAAAAGCAATGGTCAGGTAGGATTTCCCCTCCTCCACATAGCGGGGTAGAAGCAGCAGGAGCAGCCTTTCCACCTGGTCCATGAAATCATCAAAGACCGGATCACGCGCAATGAACTCCGCCACGGCTTCGTCCTGCCCGGACAATGGCCGAAGGATATTGTTGTAAAACGGATTCTGCAGAAACCGGACATCGAACATCAGGTCGGATTCACGCGGTATCCCGTGAACGTAGGAGAATGACATCACCGTCACCGACAGGCGGGAGGATCTTTGCAGGCTGAAATGTCCGGTTAGAATACGTTTCAGCTCCGGTTGGGACAGGTTGGTGCTGTCGATACGCAGATCCGCCGCGCCCTTGAGTCCGTCAAGTCGCTGGATTTCCTGCCGTATGCCGTCCCCGACAGGGCGATCCTTTGCCAGCGGGTGTCGCCTGCGGGTTTCCGTAAATCGCCGTTGCAGCACCGACTCATCGCAATCCATGAAAAGAAGACGAACCGGATCATGCCCCTCTTTTCGCAGCTCATCGATGACCGCGAGCACCCGTTCGGTTGAAAATCCCCGGGTCCTGAGATCAATGCCGATCGCGAGACTTGCGGGCCCGGTCTCCCCCGCATCCCGGACCATCGGGACAAGGAGGGTGAGCGGAATATTATCCGCAACTTCCCATCCCATATCCTCGAACTGGCGAAGCGCCGTGCTTTTACCCGCGCCCGACATGCCGGAGACGATAACGACCTGATTTGCTGATTGGCGGGAATTTTCCATATTATTCATAGCCGGTCATCAGCGGGGTTTGTCCGAGCGCGAGGCGAACAATGGCGGTCGCCGACGCCATAAAGGGATCAAGGTCGCGCCGGGGAATTTCAACGCCTTCAAATGTCGTTACCTCCGCCGTTGGTGCGCGATCGATTTCGCCATAGGGCATCAGATCGAAGACGAGCGCAAGCGGAATGTTCTGCACCGAAGGAAGCGGCATCAGCCCCAGTCCGCGCACTTCAATCCTGCCAGCGATGTTTGCAGGGGGGCCTAAAAAAGCCTGTCCATCCCGGATGACAATTTCAGTATAGTCATCGGAAATCAGCGTGCCGCCACTATCCACCAGGCGAAGCGCCAGATCCGATTTTCCCGCCCCGGACGGCCCGCGCAGCAGAACACCCCTGCCCTCTATCTCAACTGAACTGGCGTGGCAACTGATCATGCTCGCGACCCTAAGCCAGAATTTCCTATTTTGGCAACTTTATTAGGAAAATCGCCCCCAGGATTTCACCGTCGCTGCCAATTCGGTTGCGGGCGGTGATTGTTCCGCCATGCGCCTCGACGATCAGGCGGGAAATACTCAGCCCAAGACCGGAGTGACGACCAAAGCCCTCGGCTTTCGGCCGCTCCGTATAGAAACGGCTGAAAATGGCGTCGAGCTTGCTTTCCGGGATTCCCGGTCCCCTGTCCTCGACACTGAGCTCGACCGTTCTTTCATATGCTTCGACATGAACCTCGACCCGGCCATTTTCCGGCGAGAAGGAAACAGCGTTATCGATCAAATTGCGCAGCACCTGACCGAGGCGACCGGGTAGTCCGTTCACCGTCACCTCCTCATCCGGGGGTATGAATTCAAAGGTGATGGAATTAAACATCTGCGTCGTCCGGTATCCATCAAGGACACTTTCAACCAGCTTGACGACATCAACGGCTTCCCCCTCCGCGCGTGAAAGTTCCGCATCCAGGCGGCTCGCCGCGGAAATATCCGTTATCAGCCGATCCAGCCGCTTCACATCGCTGTAAATCACCACACGGAGCTTTTCTCTGGTCTCCTCATCCTTGACACGCTCGAACGCCTGCACCGCCGTACTGAGAGAGGTTAGCGGATTTTTGAGTTCATGGGCCACATCCGCCGCGAAAGCCTCGATCGCGTCCAGTCGGTCATAGAGCGCTGTTGTCATCGCCCGAAAGGAGGTGGACAGGTCGCCGATTTCATCCTTTCTTTCTGAAAAATCAGGGATGACCATACGCCGCCCGATGCCCCGGCGCACCTTGTCCGCCGCCTCGGCGAGCACATGGATGGGGGCCGCGATGGTCCGCGCAAGAAACAGCGAGAGCAGCAAGGTAATGACAAGGGTGACGGCAAAGACAATCAGCGTCGTCACCTGGGCCGAACGCACTGCATCATCAATGCCGCTTCCGCTTTCCGTCAGCAGCAGGCCGCCCAGAATATGCTTGAAGCCCTGCACCGGGACGGAAACCGAGAGAACCAGCTCCCCCCTCTGTGTCTGGCGGGTCATGCGGCCATTGTCGCCATTGATCGCGGTTCCTATCTCCTGGAAATCCGTAGCGCTCGGAATCGGATTTGTCGGAAAAAGGGGATAATCATAGTTGTCAGGGAACAGCTTCTCCCACCCGTCGTAAAGCTCCTCGAAGAAAAGACGGACAGGGCTCTTCACCTCGGGCGGTGGCAATTCCTCGAACACGATATTGCGACCGGCGGAAATAAGCCGCCGACTGTCGGCAATCAGCACACCTTCACGGTCAAACAGCAGAGTCGGTGTGTTGGTGATGAGTGAAAGTCGCCGCAGAACCCGTTTTATCGGCAGGGAATCGAGCGTCAGATACTGGACCTGCCCATCAAGGGAGACTTCCTGCAGCGCCGCTTCCCCGAGCGCACCGGCAATCATCCGGCCGTTGGTTGTCAGGGCCTGGAACCGGGCCTCGATCAGGCCATCGCGAAACTGATCCAGATACAGGACCCCGCCCGCCAGAAAGATAACGGAGAAAAGATTGATCGCCATGATCCGGCGCCCAAGGGAGGAAAAAGGACCGCGTCTTATCTTTTTCTCCCGCTTCTCCGCTTTTCCGTCAGGAACCGATTTTCCGACATAGGGCTTGGCGTCCGCAGTCATACAGTGTGAATCGCTCCGATATTATTTTTCCTTGAACCTGTATCCGACGCCATAGAGAGTCTCGATAGCGGAAAAGTCGGGGTCCGTTGCCTTGATCTTCTTGCGCAGCCGCTTGATATGGCTGTCAATCGTGCGATCGTCCACATAAATATTGTCGTCATAGGCCGCATCCATAAGCTGGTCCCGGCTTTTTACATGGCCGGGCCGAAGCGCGAGGGCATGCAACAGCATAAACTCGGTCACGGTGAGAGTTACTTCCTTGTCATCCCAGAAGCAGGCGTGACGGATACTGTCAAGCCTGAGCTTGCCGCGGGACAGGATATCCTCCTCGCTCTCCTTTTCGCCTTCCTTTGCCGTGCCATGACGGCGGAGGACAGTACGGATACGCTCAACCAGCAACCGCTGCGAGAAAGGTTTGCGGATATAGTCGTCCGCCCCCATTTTAAGACCGAGAAACTCGTCAATCTCGTCATCCTTGGAGGTCAGGAAAATGACCGGCAGGCTGGTTGTCCGGCGTAACCGGTTCAACAGTTCCATCCCGTCCATACGCGGCATCTTGATATCCAGCACGGCCAGATCCGGCGGATTTTCAGCAAAGCCTTTCAAGGCCTCCTCCCCGTCCGAATATTTATCCACCTCAAACCCCTCGGATTCAAGAAGGATAGATACCGTCGTCAGAATATTTTGGTCATCATCGACCAAGGCTACTTTCGTCGCCATGTCAGTCCCCAGATTCATGTCGTTACCTTATTGTATGATCTGTTGCTGTGAATTGCCATCTACATTTATCCAAAATAAGGCAATTGAATGTCCGAACGGGAATTAGCGGTCGATACGGACCATAAATCCCGATTTTCACAACTTTTCCGACTAATTTTGATTTTCCTTTTGCATTTCCGGAAAATTTCCGCAAAACACTCCCATGCCGGATCCAACGATGATACAGACGCGGGCGCGCACCATACGCAACCTTCTTCGCGGGGCGACAACCGCCTCGCTCGCGACCCGCATGGCAGACGGCGCGAGCCCCTATGCATCTCTGGTCATGATGGCGACAGATCCCGCCGGTCGGCCCCTGCTCCTGCTTTCGGATATGGCCGTTCACAGCCGGAATATTGCCAAAAACCCGAACATATCCCTGCTGATCGCGGAAGAGGCGAACGGCCGGGATCCACTCACCCTCGCGCGCGTCTCCATCGAGGGCACGCTTGGTGTTATCGATGACCCAGCGCTCATGGAAAGATACCTGCGTCGCTTCCCGTCGGCACGAGGATTCGCGAGCTTCAAGGATTTCAACCTTTACCGGATGGATGTCCGGCGCGGGCATCTGGTTGCCGGGTTCGGTGACATTCACTGGCTCGACCAGGGCGATTTTCTCCTCTCACCGGGATTCCTGGATGATATCGGCGTCGAGATGGATGTCATCGCGCATATGAACACGGATCACCAGGATGCCGTACAGGAACTCTGCCGCGCTTCTGAAGACAGCGCCGAACCCTTCGAAATAACCGGCATTGATTGTGAAGGAGTTGATTTTCGCAGTGGCTGGAAGTATCAACGGATTCTCTTCAAAACGCCCGTTTCAAGCCCGAACGACATCCGAACCCGGATTATGGAAATGCTGAAAAACGTAAGAAATTAACAAAAAATTTAGCGGTTACGCCTTAAGTGGAACAAAACTAAGGGAAATTTGAAACAGTCTTAAAGAGAACATGATCAAGAGTTACTTTTTTGGTGATAGTTATGTTGCACCAGTATAACAAGCAACTTATTCTGAAACAAAAGCCCGGAACCGGGCCCCGATAGACAGCGTTGGAGAATGAATGTGGAGCAATTAGGACCCCGTAAGAGCAGTTATGGGCTGGATAAGAATGGCCTTGGCAATGTCGGCAAGGCCTACTGGAATTTATCAACCCCCGCCCTTTATCAGGAAGCCCTTGTACGGGGAGAAGCGTCCCTCGCCGCCGGTGGTCCGCTCGTCGCCCTGACCGGACAGCATACCGGCCGTTCCGCCAATGACAAATTCATCGTTCAGGAACCGGGCAGCGAAAAGAACATCTGGTGGGGCAAGGTCAACAAACCGATCGCCGCCGACAAATTCGCGAACCTTCACCAGAAAATATGTAATTACCTGAATGGACGCGAAGTTTTCGTTCAGGATTGCTACGCGGGCGCGGATGTCAACCACCGGCTGCCCGTCCGGATTATCACGGAATGCGCCTGGCACAACCTGTTTGCCCGCAACATGTTTATCCAGCCAACGTTCAGTGAGCTGGAAAATTTCAAGCCTGAGTTCACGATCCTGCAGGTACCGTCTTTCGAGGCGGACCCGGCCATCGACGGCACGCGTTCCGAAGTTTTCGTCTTGCCGAACTTCGCCGAGAAGCTGGTGATCATCGGCGGCACGTCCTACGCCGGAGAAATCAAGAAATCCGTCTTCTCAATCCTCAATTACCTCCTTCCGGAAAAGCAG
>JBBDJF010000049.1:0-29101 GCA_040880045.1 Sneathiella sp. | reverse complement strand
CGCATTCGTCTAACAGCACCGATCTTCAGTAAAAACTATCGTCACTTTTCCTTTTAGGCCACCGCATGATCCGTCCATATCTCAAACTTATCCGCGAAGAGTATCCAGTGCTGCTTTTTGGCATTGGTTGCACATTCCTGTCGAGTCCCGGACAAACGTTTTTCATTTCCCTGTTTCTCGGAGATGTCGCATCGAGCCTAAAGCTTAATGCAACTCAGCTCGGCTCGCTTTACTTGATTGCGACGCTCGGGGCCGCGAGCCTGCTACCCTTGACTGGACAATGGCTCGATCGCGTCGATCTGCGCCGCTACGTCTTCTTCGTCTCGGTCGGGTTGGCAACCGCATGCGGTGTCATGGCTGTCACCAACGGCCCAATCAGCCTGTTTTTTGGTTTTCTCTTGCTCCGGCTAACCGGCCAGGGGTTGATGACACATGTGGCGGTAACCTCTGTCGCCCGTTATTTCGACCGGGTCCGGGGCCGCGCGCTGTCCCTTGTCGCAATGGGTTTTCCGCTGGCCGAGGGCGTCATGCCCGCAATTGCTGTGGCAATGATGACAGTGCTTGATTGGCGAATGACCTACGCAGTCATCGGCGCAGCTGTTCTTTTAGGGGCCGCGCCAGTTCTCATGCGATTGATCTGGCGCTCCCCGACTTTTACGCAACCACCCAGAAGGGTCGCATCCGCCAGACGACCAGGTGCCTGGGACGGGTTGAGAATCGTTGTGGTGACGCGCTTCTTCTGGTGCGCTTTGCCGATCCTCCTCTTCATGCCCTTCAGTTCCACAGCGCTGGTTTTTCATATTCATGCCATCACCACAGCAAAGGGGTGGCCGGTTGATCTGCTTGCCTTCGGATTCGTTGGCTATGCCATCGGGCATGCTACCGGACTGCTGATCTCAGGCGGTCCAATCGACCGCCTTGGCGCCCGCAATATGCTTGCCTTGATGAATTTGCCGATGCTTGCCGGAATTGCAATCCTGGGTCTGTTAAGTTCGGAAATAGCGCTTTTACTCTTTTTGGGATTAATGGGGTTATCAGCCGGGTTCGCACAAACGACGGCGGCCGCCGTATGGGCGGAAGTCTATGGCGTTGCCCAACTCGGAACCATCCGCAGTTTCGCGGTGATGTTAATGGTAGCGGGAACGGCACTCGGCCCGGCCACAATTGGTTTTCTGATCGACTCTGGGCTATCTATCGGCGGCGTGTGCGGCTATCTTGTCGCGACCGGATCAGCTGCCGCGTTGCTTGCGGGAATTGATGCTTGGCGGGTAATGGCAAACAGATGAGGACACAGCGATGCCCGGTGGCCGTTCATTCGCGTACGCTGCCACCGCAGATGGCGCCGGGTTATACACGGCATTTCGAGCAACTTTAAAGAGATAAGGCGTTTAGGGAAGCAGTTTCGATGGCGTGTTGACAGCGATGACACTCAATTTATGCATCGCCCGTGTGCATGCGATATACAGCAGATTGCGATCCAGCTCCGTATGATAATTTTGGGCGGTCACGTCTGAAACAATGACCCGGTCGAATTCCAATCCTTTCGCAAGATGCACAGTGCAGACAATGACCCCGCTCGAAAAACCTACACTGCCAGGATCGAGCAACTGTGCTTCGATACTATTTTTCACCAGCAGTTCATGGAGCTTTTCAGCCTGTTTTTGCGTTTTTGCAATGAGGGCGAGGCTCCGGTGATCAGAAGCCTCGAATTCCCTGATCTCTACGCTAGTCTGCTCGGCCTGCTCCTGCGCCGATTTGGAAATAATAATCCGGGGAACGTCGCCATGTCGTTCAATCGGAATAAGCTCGTCATTCGGCGAGACCCCCAGAGCAAATTGCATGATTTCCCAGCTTGAACGATAGCTTTTTACAAGTTTTACAGGTGCAGACGCCCTGAGCACTTCCTGTATTTGCGCCGCAGTTGAGGCGCCGTAAGGATTTACTGTTTGCGTTGCATCGCCAAGGATGGTCTTCCGGCAGGGGAAAAGCCGGTTGAGGACAGCATATTGCACAGACGTATAGTCCTGCATCTCGTCTATTAATAAATGCTTGACGTCGCCGCGGGGATTATGGACTCCCTCCCGGTGCATCTTGAGATATATAAGCGGGAAGACATCGGCATACTCCAGAGTAGCTTTTCCGCGTTTGAAGAGTTCAGGGCGATCCATCCACTCAAACAGGCCCTTGTAGGCCGCAAGCAGGGTCGTCTGACGAACCATCCCGCGGATAGTCTTACGGAGATCACGGCGCTCCTCAGGCAGCAGTTCGCGTCTGTAATGCATGAAGAACTGATGCTCGGTGAGGCTGATGACTTCGGCTATCCGCTCTTTGGTTGGCAGTTTCCGGTATTTCTGCCAGCTTTCCTCGAAATGCCAGGCGGGTATGATATTCCGTCCCGAGCGCCAATCCATGGCCTGAAAGGAGAGGGCATCAATATGTTCGAGATAGGCATCTATCTGCTTGAGAAATGCCAAAGTGGATTTGGCCGAAATTCGGGCCTTCAATGCCTCATCATTCTTTTCAAGTAAAAGCGATATTTGTTCGAAAAAAGTCTGGAAGTTGAATTTACCTTCAAGCAGTTCATCCGCCAATGTTTCCATCCCAACCTCGGCGATCTGCTCTTCGCCCAGTTCAGGGAGCACATTGCCGATGTAATCGGCGAACACGCGGTTGGGAGATATGATAAGAATATCGTTTGAACTCAATGTATCCTTGAACCGATAGAGCAAAAAGGCAATACGGTGCAAGGCAATGGAGGTTTTACCGGAACCTGCGACACCTTGAATGATCAGACTATGTGCGTCGCCATTACGGATGATGGCATTCTGGTCGCGCTGGATGGTTGAAACGATATTTTTCATGCCTTCGTCAGACGCCCGGCTGAGTTCTTCCTGCAGAACGTCGTCAACAATATTGACACCGGACTCCAATACAAATTCCATGCGACTGTCACGGATACGAAACTGTCTCTTTAACTCCAGTTGACCGTATATATCACCGGACGGCGCCTCGTAACGGGCCGGGCCGATCTCATAGTCATAAAACATGGAAGCGATCGGCGCACGCCAGTCATACGCTATGCTTTTACCGGTTTGTTCATCGCGAAGATCATGGACCCCGACATAGACAGGAGTGGAAACGGCATCGGCATCTCCGTCACGGATAAAATCAAATCGTCCAAAATACGGTGATTTCCGGAGTTTAAGAAGCTTCTGCCGCTGTTCATGGAGAACTTCCGCCGAGCGCGTCTTCTGATCGATCGTCTGGCGTAAAGCAACCTTGTCTATGTGATCCATGTCGCGCCGCGCTTCCCACATATGCTCCGTCGTTTCCCGGATTTCCCTTGCATGTTCATTCAGGCGCGTTTCAATCACTTGCAGGTTGTCCTCAATGCTTTGCAGACAACTGGCCAGACATTTCAACTCTTCTCGCTCGATTGAATTCATCTTCTGTTTACTCATTCATTCCCCATCAATCTCTGAAGGCAAGCGGGCACCGGGACAGCCCAGTATCCAAAGGATTATTCCCGGTCACCGGGGTTTTGCATCAGCACCACATCCTTGACCGGAATCTCGCATCGCCATCCGCGTTCGGTTGCAAGATATCGGAATGTTTCTTCACGATAGAATACAACATGCGTGGGATCCCGACGATAGTGCCAATCCCGGAACTCCGCATCATCGGTCTGGAAACAGGTCATGATCGCGAGCCAGCCGCCAGGCCGGATCAGGGTCATGAGCCTTTCAAACTCTTCTGCCGGACGGTGAAAATGCTCCGCTGTTTCAGTGCAGGTCACAAAATCATACCGCAATTCCAACGGCCCGGGATCAGGATAAAAGAAGGGATCATACAATGCTATTTTGTGTCCTGCCTCCCCCATCATTGCGGCCAACGCCGGGCCGGGGCCGCATCCATAGTCAAGACCCTCCGACGCGGCAGGCAGGCGTGCAAGCAGCGAAACAGCAAGTTTGGAGAGGAAACGGCGATAACCTGGATCATCCACATGGTTCTCGTGCAGCAGGTAGTGAGCATATTCCGTGTTGCGTGAGGGATGTTGACGGGGATCGAGAAACCGGATTGCGCAATTACCACAGCGCCAATAGTCTCGCGTCTCGACGGAAAGAAACAGCTCTGCCCCGGTCAAACGACATAGAGGGCACTCGGCCTCGGCCACAGACATTGCTGCGGCCTTTCCAGCAAATTCTCCTGCCACCTCATACGCCTTCGTTCGGCATATCGGCGGTACAGGCCAGATAGACTGTCTGTGTAAACGGCCTGTCCTGAAGATGATTGTAAAATGTTACCGGTTCAGCCCAGGCCTTGGCGAAGATACTTGACAGCTTGTCAGTGAATGCCGGATCGGGCTTGTCATTCGACCAAAGTCCGAACATCCCGCCCGGTTTGAGATGCGCCACAATCGCGCGCAGGCCCTCGCGGCTATAAAAATTCACGCTGCGTTCATCAAGTAACGCATCCGGCGAATGATCGATATCGACCAGAACCGCATCGAACCGTCGCCCGGACTTGTTGACATCAAAACCGTCGCTGCTGGCGGCCATGGCAAAAAAATCGCCCTGAACCATGTGACAACGGTCATCTGCGCATAACTCGGGGCCCAGTGGAACCAGGCCGGATCGGTGCCAGCTGATCACCGGATCGAGCATTTCAACGACAATCAGCGACCTGACCCTCGTATCATTCAGAACAGTCTGCGCTGTGTACCCGAGCCCCAGACCGCCAACCACGACATCGAGATCGTCACCCTTCAGCCGGACCAGCCCCAATTGTGCCAATGCAATTTCGGACGCTGTAAAAAGGCTCGACATGAGGAATTCCTCGCCGAGCTTGATCTCGAACACATCGACATCAAGCGTCAACTCCCGGCGGCGCCTCAGGCTCAAAGCACCAATAGGTGTTGGCTGGTAGTCCAGTTCCTCAAATAATAAACTCATGCAGCTCGCAAGCTCCCCGACAGGCCGTCCGATAGTGAGATGGACATCAACCATATCAGAACACAAGAATATTTCTACCTAACTGGCTCTCAAAATGATGTTTACATCTATGAACACCTTTAACATTCAGATACCAGCTTTAGCCAAGCGCGTATCCCACCGTCCGGACTGTTCGGATCGGATCGGCGTGCCCGTACCGGGTCAGAGATCGGCGCAATCGGGCGATATGCACATCGACGGTTCGCATGTCGATCTCGGTGCCCGTTGGCCATACGCCGTCGATCAGTTCTTCGCGGGTGAACACCTTCGATGGGTGGCGAAGAAAAAAGCACAACATCCGGTATTCCACAGGCCCCAACTCGATGATGCGTCCATCCCGGCCGACGCGGTATGCCTGAAGGTCGATAACAAGATTATCAAATCGCAAGTACTGTGGCTCATCGGACGCCTTGAGAGCGGGCGGCCGATAATTGTCTAATCCGGTTTCCCGTTGAGGCATGTCACACTTCTCGCGTTGCGGACGGCATATCCCCTTTGGTCATGAAGCGGATTTCCTCTGCAATATTGGTCGCGTGGTCGCCGATACGCTCCAGGCTTTTGCTGACGAACAGGGCCTGAACCCCCTCGACGGCCGTTCCGTGAGATATCTGAAGATCGGCAATAATTGTGTGAAACAGGTCGTCATAGAGCTGGTCGGTATGATCGTCATTACGGCGCACATGATCCGCAAGCGAAACATCGCGATTTTCAAATGCATTCATAACGTCGCGCAGGGAACACATAACAGCCGCGTGCAGCTGATCAAGAAGCTCTGCGACGCCCCCGGTTGCTATGGGTGCCGATCCGCTGATCGAGCGCTTGGCAATGGCTTTCGCATGATCTGCAATCCGCTCAAGATTCGCCGCCACATGCTCCGTCGCCAGTACTTCCCGCAGGTCGCGCGCTACCGGATGGAAAAGGGATAGTACGTCGACAACAGCGGTATTGATGGCGTCGTGCTGCTGGTCTATCTGCAAGTCTTCCCTTACCAGCTCTTTCGCCCCTTCGATGTTTCGCTCACGAAATACCTTGCCGGTTGTTTCCACCATCTTCGTCACCTGTTGCCCCATGGTACGAACTTGTAGCGACAGATTCTCCAAGGCGTCATCAAACGAACGCAACGTATGCTTCTCAGTCATTTTCCATCCTATTGCATGAGTATTTCCAAAGATCATTCACAATGAGGGTCAACCGTAGCGCCCCGTGATGTAGTTTTCGGTTCTCGGGTGCCGTGGAGCCTTGAAAATCTGGTCTGTCTCTCCAAACTCGATCAAATCGCCCAGGTACATGAAGGCCGTGCGGTGTGAGATGCGCGCCGCTTGCTGCATGTTGTGCGTCACAATCACGATTGTCACGCTTTTCGAAAGCTCTTGCACCAAGTCCTCGATCTTTGCCGTTGCGATCGGATCGAGCGCCGACGTTGGTTCATCGAGCAGCAGGATTTCGGGGTTCGACGCGAGGGCGCGGGCGATGCAGAGACGCTGTTGTTGTCCCCCCGAAAGGTCATAGGCCGAGCCATGCAGCTTGTCTTTGGTCTCATCCCACACCGCGGCGCGCCTTAGCGCGCTTTCCACCGTCTCATCGATCACTGTTCTATTCTTGACCCCCCGCACGCGCAATCCGGCAGCGACGTTCTCATAGATCGATTTCGGGAAAGGGTTGGGTTTCTGGAACACCATTCCGATACGCAGCCGCACCAGAACCGGATTGGCAGCCGGTCCGATCAGATTCTCGCCTTCGGGTTCGAGAATGATCCGTCCTTCGTATCGGTTGCCCGGATATAGATCATGCATCCGGTTAAGACTGCGCAAAAGTGTGGACTTGCCGCAACCGGACGGCCCGATGATCGCGGTCACCTTCCGATCTAGGATTGGCATGTCCACATTCTTTATCGCCTGCGTGCCATCCGCATAGAAAAAGTTGAAACTTTCGAGCCGGGCGCGCAAGGTCTCCTGCTCTGCATCGGGCTTGATTGGAGGCGGTAAATCGCTTGCGTCGACAGGGATGGAAATTTCTGCTGTCTTGCTGGCCTGAATATCGCTAATGTTCATGTTATCCACCGTAAATTTAGTTTCTGTGTGCCTTGCGAAGCCGAAAGCGAATCCAGATCGCAATGCCGTTGAGCGAGAGTGTGAGCATCATCAGTACGACGCCGGCCGCAGCCGCGTTGGTATGAAAGTCGGCCTGCGGGCGCGACACCCAGTTGAACATCTGGATCGGCAGCACCGTGAAGGGCGCGTTCAACCACTCGAATGAGATGAAGGGAAATTCACCTGTTACCGGTGGCGGCGGCAGGAAGGCAATGAAAGTCAGCGCGCCGATCGTGATGATCGGTGCGGTCTCGCCAATGGCGCGGCTGAGCCCGACGATGGCGCCGGTCAGGATACCGGGCCGGGCGGCTGGAATAATATAATTCCACATCACCTGCCACTGGTCGGCGCCAAGCCCGTATGCACCTTCCTTGATAATCCGCGGGATCGAACGTACCGCCTCACGCGTCGAAACAATTATGATCGGCAGAATGAGCAGCGCGAGCGTCATCCCTGCGACCAGGACCGTTTTACCGAGGTTCATGCCATAGACAAAAAGGCCGAGTGCGAGCAGGCCATAGATGATCGACGGAACGCCAGCAAGGTTCGCCACGTTGATCTCGATAATATTAGCCAGCTTTCCCTTCTTCGCATATTCCTCAAGATAGAGTCCAGCCGCCACTCCAACGGGGATGGCGAGGAAAGCCGTCACCAGCATGACCAGGAGCGAGCCAACCCAGGCCGAGAGGATGCCTGCGCGCGCAGCCTTGCGCGACGGAAAATTGGTCAGGAAGTCATAGTCAACCCGCGCCAGTCCACGGATCACGAGATCGCCAATCAGAGTCAGCAGCAGCGTCATGGCAATGGCCATGACGACAAGCCCGCCGACAGCGAAGATCAAGTCTTTTCGCTTTGCCGCACGCTCGGCTTTGAATGCGGTCTTACCCGTCTTGGCCGGCGTACCCAGATTTCCTTCAGTCGTGACAGTCATCTCAATATGCCTCTCGGAACTTGCGGCGCAGATAAAAGCCGATAACATTAAACGTGAGCGTGATGAGGAACAGAAGCAGGCCGACCGCAAAGATTGTCGTGTACGCCAGTGACCCGTGCGCGACGTCACCCAGACTCATCTGTACGATGTACGCGGTGATGGTGGCCGCGCCTTCGCGCGGATCCCAGGTGAGGTTCGGGTTTTGACCGGCGGCAATGGCCAGCACCATCGTCTCGCCGACTGCGCGTGACATGCCGAGGATGAAAGCCGCGGTAATGCCCGAGAACGCTCCCGGAATGACCACGCGTATCGCGACTTGCCATTTCGCCATGCCGAGCGCATAGCCTCCCTCGCGCAAGCCGTTCGGCACGGCGCGCATGGCATCCTCGGACACCGAGACGACATAGGGCAGGATCATGATGCCAAGGATAATGCCCGGAACCAACAGGTTGATCCCTTTCAGCCCCGGTATAAACGCCTGCAGGAACGGCGTCATCACAAGCAGAGCGAAATAACCGTACACGACTGTCGGGACCGCCTCCAGCATCTCTAGCGCGGGCTTGATCGTTTCGCGCAACGCCGGCTTCGCATATTCACTGAGATAAATCGCCATGACGAGACCGAAGGGCACAGCAATGATCATGGCGAGCCCGGCAGTCTGCAGCGTCGCCGCCAGCAGTGGCAATACACCGAATTGCGGGTTGGCAAAAACGGGAGTCCACATGGTGCCGAACAGGAAATCCACGAGCGGTATCTCGGTGAAGAACGCCCATGAGTCGCGCACGAGGATCACGACGATCGCCGTGGTGACGAAAATTGAGAGCGCCGCGCTCAGAAACAAGAATAGTGTCGTTACCTTGAGGATGAGCTGCCGACGTGCAACGAACCCGTTTTTCTGAAGCTCGCTGGCTGTGGGAATGGCGTTTGAAGACATGTCTTCTCCAACATCGGAAATGAACGGCGGGCCGGGACCGACCCGCCGCTTGTGGTATTAGCCTCAGTTAGCCGCGAGCAGATCGTCGACGCTCACGCCAATCTTGGAGCCACCGTCGAAGAACGAGCCTGTTTTACGCGCGTCGATCTTCTTTTCCGCCAGAGCGAAGGCCTTCTTGGGAAGGGCGAGGTAGCCCGTTTCGGCCACCAGCTGTTGCGCATGGGCCGGATCGAACATAAACTTCGCGTATTCTAGGACTTCCGGCTTCTCATCCAGATGCGCCTTGTTGGCGTAGATGAACAGAGGCCGTGTCAGTGGCTGGTAAGAGCCATCGCCAGCAGTGTCCACTGTCGGTGCGATACATTTGCCGCCGTTGTAGGAGATTTCGACCGGCTTGACACGCCCGCGGTTCTCTTCGACATAGGCAAGGCCCAGGAAGCCGATTGCGGCCGGATCGGTCGACACGCCCTGAATGGTGATGTTGTCATCTTCCGTAGCGGTGAAGTCGCCGCGTGACGCGCCTTCTTCACCTACAACGGCGAAGGTGAAGTAATCGTAAGTGCCCGAATCGGTCCCGGCACCGTAGATCGACAGCTGCTTGTCAGGATAGCTAGAGTTAACCTGGTTCCAGTTATTGACCTTTCCCTGTGCGTCGGGCTCGTAGATCGTCTTGAGTTCTTCGACCTTCATGCAGCTGGCAAAATTGTTTTCCGGGTGCACGATGACCGCCAGTGCGTCCATGGCGACCGGCATTTCGATAAACTCGATGCCATTTTCCTTGCAGAGCTCCATTTCGGAGGTTTTGATAGGACGCGAAGCACCAGAGAAGCTGGTCTCGCCGCGGCAGAACTTCTTGAACCCTCCACCGGTGCCGGACACGCCGACCACGACACGGTTACCGGTTGCGATCTGAAATTCCTCGGCAAAGGCTTCGGAGACCGGGAATACGGTACTTGATCCGTCGACCTGTACAACTTCTTGCGCGGAAGCAGCGCCAGTTCCGCCGACCGTAAGGCCGGCTGCGATGGACATTATTAACATATTTCTTTTGAGCATTAGTTACCTCTAAAGCGGTTAGATTGGCTGAATTAGCAATCCTTGAGTAACCGGGTTTCGTGACAGCTATGCTAAAGATGTGTGACAGTTTGATGAATTGCTGTCGCTAAGGAACCTGCCCAGACCTGCTCCGCAGGAGGCTTTGTCAGAAGAAAACTGCTTGATGGGCATTTGCTCGTCGTTTTGCCTCCGAGCAATGTATGCTAGGTTTCCGCTTTCTCTACGAAATGTCGAAGATTTGCTTCATGAACGCGGCGTCGCAAGAAACAGGCCGCTGGTTGAACAATCGCTGTGAAAACTCCCATCAACCTTTTCGGCGAAGAGAGCAGGCGATGCTGAAATTCAGACGTTCGGGAAGTTTGCAGAAATTCGTTTCTATTCAGGCACCAGACCAAAATCACTTTAACCATGAACGCCAGCTAACCAGCCGACAAACATTCAAGCTTCAACGCAATGTCTCACTGATCGCGTGGTTGCAGCTTAGCGCAGCATAATAATGGCCTTATAGGCAATTTACGCCAAACAGAGGCGAGGTTGCAATAGTCTGACAGCACCTTCTCTAGTGTTTGATCTTCACTACGGTTTGGCCGCGCCTGCGGCCGGAAATCAGTTGCCATATCCAGTTGGCAAAATCCCGGCTGTAGTAGGATAGCGCCTGCGGGTGCATCTCGCTCTGTACCTCTTGCGGCTCCGACATGGCCGGATGGGCCGCGAAGAGCTCGCCGGTGAGTGGTCTTTCAAGGCACCGTTCCAGCTTGTTCAGCACCTCTGGAGGGTTGAATTCCTCCGGCGTGACCAGAAAGCCGTGGGCGCGAAGACGATTGCCCACGCTCGTGCGAGACGACCAGACGGCCAACGGAATGGCGATTGTCATGCCCAGCGTTACCGGCAGCAGCCAGTAGAAGAGGCTGGGTACCCAGATCCAGGCGATAGCCGCCCAGGTCACACCCGCGACAGTGGGCACCCAAAGGCCACCTGCAGCGTCTTTAAAAGGCAAATAAAGGCTGTCGCGGTTCTGGGCGTCCCAGGTCACAACGCGACCTGCCAGCGTGGTCAGCACGAAATAGGCGTGCAGGCACATCATTACCGGTGCCAGGAAGATGGAGAAGGCGGTCTCAAGCACGGCGCTAATGACGAGGCGGATACCACCGCCAAAGTCACGGCGCTCTTCGCCGTTGAACAAGGTCAGCATCAGGCCGGCCACTTTGGGGCCGATCAACATGATAACGGTCAGCGTGAAGAGGGAAATGATCTTGTCATACTCTACTACCTGCCAGTTGGGGAACAGCTGTCGACCATTGCTGAAAAAGTCGTGCGGGATGACAGTGCGCATCACCCCGTCAATGATGGTCATTACCAGCAGCAATAGCCATAGGAGCGATGAAACGTAAGCCAGCGCACCCAGAGTGAAGTGTAGTCGACTGATACCGTGCAGGCCACGGACCCCCATAAGCTTGAGGTGCTGCAGGTTGCCTTGCGCCCAGCGCTTGTCGCGCTTGGCATAGTCCAGCAGGTTGCCCGGCAGTTCCTCATAGGAGCCGCGCAGTTCCGGCATCAAATAGACATGCCAGTTCCCGCGGCGCATGAACGCCGCCTCTACAAAATCATGGGAAAGAATCTCACCGCCAAGGGGGGCCTTGCCCGGCAGTGCGGGCAGGCCGCAATGGGTAATGAAGGCCTGCAGGCGGATGATGGCATTATGGCCCCAGTAGTTGCACTCGCCCATCTGCCAGAAGCTGAGACCGGTCGCCAGCATGGGGCTGTAAAGCCGGGAAGCGAACTGAACGTATCGACCGAAAAATGTCCTCTGCCGCACCGGCATGGGCACTGTCTGGATGATGCCGGCATCCGGATTGGCCTCCATGGCGCGGGTCAGTGTCACGACGGTCTCGCCGCTCATCACGCTGTCGGCGTCGAGCACCAGCATATAGTCATAGGAGCGGCCCCAGCGGCGGCAGAATTCGGCAATATTACCGGCCTTTTTACCGCTGTTGTCCTCGCGGCGGCGATAAAAGACGCGGCCTTCGGCGCCCAGGCGCGCCACCAGTCGGCGCCAGCCGGCTTCTTCTGCCCGGGCGATACCTTCCTTTCGCGTGTCACTTAGGAGAAAGAAATGGAAGGACTTGCCTTCGCCGGTCTCCATGAGAGACCGGTAGGTGGCTTCCAGGCCCGCCAGCACGCGGTCCGGATCCTCGTTGTAGACAGGCATCACCACGGCGGTCTGCGACGTGAGGGGGTGATTGACGATATCTTTCGCTTTAATACGACGGCGGAGTGATAGCGGATCAAGCCCCAAGACATGGCAGACGAAGCCCGCGACTGCCGACCAGAAGGAGATCACCAGCCAGGAAAAGGTGATGGTGAAGAGAATCAGGATCATCAACTCGATCACTGTCATGCCATTTGCCACCAGAATGTCGAACATCATGGAGTAGGACAGGCCGGCGGTGAGCGCCACCAATGTGAAGAAAAGGATACGCCGTTCCAGGCTGAACGGCATGGAAAATCTACTCCTCCGCCCCTCTGTTATCGAGGCGGTTGGTCGCGCTTTCAGATTATTTGGCATCAGCAGGCTCATAGAGGTAACTCCAGGTTTCTGTCAGTCTTTGCCCCCTTAATGTAAGATAAACGCGCATGTCGGCTTTTAGTTCCCCGGCGCTTTGCAGACGGAAAGATAAACGCCAGATATTGGTATCGGGTAGTTTGTGCAGCGCCAGATCGTCGATTTTACCTTTTGTTGTCTGAACCTCGGGCTTGACGGGCTGTTCTGGATGCAAGGTGGAGAGGTCCCCGCCCTGGAAGTCGATCATGAAGCGCCGTACGCTCTTGGGCGCCGCCGGGTTGGTTCCGGGCACGCCACCCCAACCGGTCCGCGTGCGCAGGACGTGCGCCAGATGATTGGCTTCGTCCAAATTTTCCAGGCTGGTCATCCGATAGGCTAGACGTATGGACTTGTCCGTGCTGAAAGGCTCGTCGGACACCCAGAAGGCGACGATGTTGTCATTTACTTCTTCGGCTGTCGGTATCTCCACCAGCCGCACACTGCCCTTGCCCCATCCTTCTCCACGTGGCTCCACCCACAGGCTGGGCCGCTGATGGTAATAGGTCTCGAAATCCATGTAGTTGTTGTAGTCACGGTCCCGCTGGATGAGTCCGAAGCCTTTGGGATTATTATCCGTGAAGGCGCTGACGTTCAATTGCAGCGGGTTGGTCAGGGGGCGCCAGATCCACTCATCACTGCCGGTGTGCATTAGCAGGCCGTCCGAATCATGTACTTCCGGTCGAAAATCATCAAAACGCCGTGTACTGTTCTCTCCATAGAGGAACATGCTGGTCAGCGGCGCAATGCCGATCTGGTGTCCATTCTCACGCAGGAACAACTCTGTGTCGACATCCATCGTCGTGCGCGTGCCTGGCGTGATGACGAAGCGGTAGGCACCGGCGATTGATGGGCTGTCGAGGAGGGCAAAGACCGTCATGCTCGTGGCATCTTCGGCTGGTTTGACCAGCCAGAATTCGCGAAAAGCAGGGAACTCCTCACCTTTGGGCAGGGCCGTGTCCACCGCCAGACCGCGCGCAGACAGGCCGTAATACTGGTCCCGCGCCAACAAGCGGAAATAGGACGCGCCGAGAAACACCGCCAGTTCGTCCTTGTATTTTGGGTGGTTAAGAGGAAAGTGGATGCGGAATCCGGCGTATCCCAGGTCGTCCGGCACCTTCTCTTCCACGCCCTCGCCGTCATAGCGGAACGAGGTCTTGTTGAATGGAAAGGGCGCCACCTTGCCGCCGTCCAGCACATTGATGCTGACCGGCGACTTGAACAGGAATCCAGGATGGAAGAACTGCACCTCGAAGAGCGTCTGATCGTGCCATAGCGCTGCTTCCTTGCGAAACCGGATCTTCTGGAAGTCCTCATATGTAAGATCGCCGACTTTATCGTCGGGAACCTGCGCCGGCGCAACATAAGGGTTGGCTGCCAGGGCGCGTGCCTTCTCCATTACGGTGGTAAAAAGCGTCTCCTCCGTCACGGCTTCCACCTCGGCTGGTTGTGCGGGTTTGGAAGCTGCGTTACCGACCTTGGCGCCAGCGTTACTCTCCTGCGCCCACGCCATGACCGGTGTGAATGCAAGGAACCCAATGATGGCGACGCTGCTCGCCGTCAAGATAGAATAATTTTTCTTTTTCATATGCTTTTGTTGCCTGTTGACTGTCCCGGCGAGGTTCGTTCAAGTTCCACACAGGATCGCCATATGCATCCAGTTTTCACATCTGCCCCTTCACCAGAGGCTTCGAGAAACAATCTCCAATACGAATGTGGATGAATTAGGGATCGAATGTGGCGACAATCGCAAACCGCTTACTCGTGTTTATTTAGCGCCTGAATTGCGGCAAAAATTTGGCGTATTTTGAGATATGGAATCCGGAAAAAGCACAAAGATTCTTGAACTTACGCCCATTGATGTCAATTTTGGTGCGTCTATCTGGAATCGGGCAGGTCAATGATGAAACAACTATAAAGAACTAGATTTTATAGATTTGCGAGTAGCGTCTTCATACGCTTTTTATAATTTCGGGTGATCTCTTCTTCACGTTGGTGTTGACCTTGCGTCACAATTTTCTGGCCGGCGATATAAACGTCCCGCCTGAAATCAGTTGCAGTGGAAAACAACAGAATATCCAGCAAGTTTTCGGGAGGACGACCATACAAGTCGGGATGCTCCAAATCCAGAGTAACGAAATCTGCGCGGGCCCCGATCTGCAGGCCGCTGACGGATTGGCCCAGTGCCTGCCCCCCTCCCGTCAGGGAATGTTCATACAGAAAACGGCCCACGTTAGGACGTATTCTAGAGGTCAGGACATTGCGTTCCCTATGGAGCAAACGCTGACTATATTCCAGACTTTCAAGTTCTCGCGCGGCACTCATGCAAACATTGCTATCAGAACCGATCCCGAACTTCCCGTCTTCAGCAATGAAGCGTTTCGCCGGAAAAATACCGTCACCCAGATTGGCTTCGGTCAATGGGCACAGCCCGACAATAGCCTTGCTCCTGGCGATCAGGGTAATTTCTGCATCCGTTACATGGGTAGCATGAACCAGACACCAACGGTCATCAACATCAAAATTTTCATACAGCCATTCCACCGGGCGTTTGCCGTAGGCTGCAACGCAATCATCTATTTCTTTCAGCTGCTCCGCGATATGGATATGGAAAGGTGCTTTCGGGGAAAGCGTCAGAAGTTGGCTGATTTCCTCTTTCGTCACGGCGCGCAGGGAATGAGGGGCGACACCGAGATTTAGGTTCGGGTCCTGCTTCTCGATATTCTGCAGCGTAGAGAATAACTCCTGATAACTGTTGAGGTTATTAATAAAGCGCCGCTGCCCGGGCTCCGGCGCAAGTCCGCCAAAGCCGGAATGAGCATAAAAAACAGGCAACAGCGTGACGGGCATTCCCGCTATTCTGGCGCCTTCCATAATTGCCTGTGACATGACTGACGTGTCGTCATAGGGCTGTCCCGTCCGGTTATGGTGGAGATAGTGAAATTCCGCGACGCTCGTATAACCACCGCGCATAAGCTCCGCATAAAGCTTTGCTGTAATTGCTGAAACATCCTCAGGCTCAAGCATGTCCAGAAAGCCGTACATTACTTTACGCCAACTCCAGAAGCTGTCAGTTGGCGATGCCCGCTTTTCAGCCAACCCGGCCATTGCCCTCTGAAATGCATGGCTGTGCAGGTTGGGCATTCCTGGAATGGCTGCGCCCGAAATTGTCTTGTAAGCGCCAAAGCTCGTTGACTTTTCAATGGACTGGATATGTCCGCAAGGATCGATTTCGACGGCAATATCCCGTGCCCATCCGTCTTTCAGAAGTATCAGTTCAAAATGAAATTGCTGCACCTTTATTGCTCCCTAGAATTCATGTGCCCAGATTCTTAATCGTTTTTTGGAGGACTCGATATACTCTCGTGGCGGCGATAGATTCTCCGTAAACTCCTTTTTTCAGACGCTATTTCTATTGCTCGCGTGGAGTGACTTTGCGAATCTGCCCGTCCTGAACATTGCGTATATTAGTAGTAACGGCTTCGGCGAAGGTATACACTATTCATATGCGGCGATGCCGGGCGTAGTTGGCAAAGCAGTTTGCATCGGGGGGCAATAATTCCGCCTTGCGTAAAGTTATGGGATTGTCAGTAAAAGGCTCTCCTTGCAAAACTATCCCGCAGCAGTTGACCATTTTCAACAAATAAGCAATTTTGAATTATAAAATTGAATGACTTGAAGTGATTATTAGGATGTGCGCAATAAAATATCTGATGACATTTTTGACGGTTTATTCCGTTCTGGCGCTTGCGTCATTATCAGATTCTTACGCAAATGAATCCGGCTCGGAGCAGGACTGCTCGGAAGCCGGGGTTGATTATGACAAATCCAGCGGCAAAACGAAAGACGAGATAATTGCCGAAATGGATCAAGCGCTCTATGAGTCGCTAAACAGGTATGACGGATGCGTTAGCCAAAAGAAAAATAGTGAGTCATCCAGCGGCGGCGGGGGCGGTGCTGCGGGGAGCAATGGTGGTGGGTCCGCCACGTCTTCAGCCTCTTCAGGGATAGAAGGGTCGGAGCCGGCGATCTCGCAGAGCCAGAGGAATCAACAGGCGAATACGGTAGAGGGAGAAGAAAACAAGCTTCCGGCGAAAACGCAGGATCAGGCTCTCGAGAATGGCAAAATACCTGAAGACATTCCGCCCGCGGATAACGATAATATATTGCAGAAAAAAATTCGTGAAGCTGCAATGAATGAGACGGATCCGGTTAAGCGTGAACGTTTATGGGATGAGTATAGAAAATATAAAGGTCTATCTGATAGTTAATGGCCTTTAAAGGGTATGATAGTGCGAGAAGAAGATGTTTAGAACGACACTTAGCTGGACAATCTGTTGGTGTTTTTTCCTGACGAGCTGCGTCACGCCCGGAATGTCAACAAGTGTTGGCCCGCGGACCTCAAGTGAGGTTAAAACCGCCGTTCAATTAAAGCCGGAATATCAAAAAACCAAGCTGGATATAATTATCCCCGTGTTTGACCCGGGCCTGCCCGATGATCCGGAGGAAATGGCAGAAGAGAGGATATGGCCGGAACTGCGCCGCGCCGAGTCTGTCCGGTTTGCGCTCAACCTTAAGGAAGAACTGGAAAAGACGGGGCAATTCGGAGCGGTACGGGTTGCACCGAACTCTGAGGCGACGGGCGACCTTTACGTGATTGGCAAAATTCTGGAATCCAATGGCAAGGATGTGGAGATAGAGGTCGATGTATATGATATCTCCGGTGTCCATTGGTATAATGAAGACTACGACCATGAGGTGCTTGAGAGGTTTCACAAAACCTACCGGAACAAAGGCAAAGACCCCTATCAACCGATTTTTGAAAAGGCTGCCCAGGATCTGGTAGAACATTTGTCAGAAGCGGATCCGGTAGATATCGCCGCATTGAAATCCGTAACAGAGATGCGGTTCGGGGCAAATTTTTCCGAAGAGGTATTCATCGAATATATCAGGGAGGAAAATGGACGGGTGGACCTGATCAGCCTCCCGAGTGAGCAGGATCCCATGTTGACACGTATCAGGGCAATTCGGATTAGGGATCAGCTTTTCATCGACAATCTGCAGGACCATTACGCTGAATTTAACGCTGACATGGCCACCAGCTACGCGCTCTGGCAGGAACAGAGCCTGAAAGAGGAAACCGCGCTGGATGAGGCTCAAACCAAGGCAACCACACAGGCGATTGTCGGGGGGCTTCTGACGGTCCTTGCAATTGGGCTGGCTGTTGGCGGTGCGAACAGCGGAAATCCCGGTCGGTCTACCGCGGCATTGGCGGGCGGGGTCGTCGCTGGAGTGGGCGGCGTGACCATGATTTCTGAAAGCTTCAGGACCAGCAAGGAATCTGAATTTCACGCAGATACGATTGAAGAGCTGGGCGAATCCATAGATTCTGAGCTTGCCCCGCAGGTTGTGGAGTTCGAAGGAGAAACCAAGAAAATTACGGGAAATGCCGCCAAACAGTTTGCAGAATGGCGGGCCTTCCTGAAAGAGATTTATGAAAAGGAAAAAACACCGGAAACGCAGCTTTGAGTAAACGATAATGTTTGAGAAAAAACTTGAGGAAGCGGCCACGCAGTCCAGACAAAAGCTGTTCGTACTGGCTTTGATATGTACAATCATAGGCTTGGTTATAGTTATCGCACTGCTTTTCCTTTCTGATAATTCGCTCTTTAAAAATACGGATCAGGCTGCATCGCAGACAGACAATCCAGCCAGTGAGGAGAAAAAGCAGGTTTCCGGAGGATCGGCTCCATTAGAAAAGAACATTACTGCGGCAAGCCAAAAGTATGATCGTCAGGAAGTGATTACGCTTATCGGGCGGTATGAAGAAACGCTGGAGCCTGTTATTTTGACGGATGGTTTTGCCGTTTGGAACAAATCCATTCAGACAGATCTGAAATCGCAAAAAGATGATGTTGTCGGCAACTTGGCAAGCGGGTCGATTGATACAGCCTATGATCAGGTTATCCGCTTGATCGAGTCCGCAAGTGTCGCAGTTGGGGATTTTGAGATGGCCTTTGACTCTGCGATGACCGAAGCGGCAGCAAGTTATGACAGTGATGATATTCAGGGTGCACAGGTAAATATCGATTATGCCTTGTCCTTGAACAGTACTTACCGGGCGACGCTGGAACTAAAGAAAAAGATAGACACCCTGCCGGAGATACTGGAGCTTATTAAGCTTGCAGCGGTCGCTCACACAGAAAATAACCTTGAGGAAGAAAAGCGCATCTCGGAAATGATTGTGGAGCGTGACCCGAATCGTATCTTTTATCGAGAGAGAATAACGGAGATCGGAACCCTTCTTACGGAACGCCGGTTTGAGCAGAGCATCGTAAGGGGGCTGGACGCTAACCGGGTGGGTAATTTAACGGGGCTGCAAACGGCGCATGATGAGGCAAAGGCTATATTTCCAGGTAGGGAAGAAACAAAAATCCTTGCCGGGATGGTCGCCGCTCTGAAGCGAAAGATAACCTTCGACAATTTTATACAGAAAGCCGGAATTGCAATGCAAGCCGATGACTGGAATGGCGCACTGCAAGGGTATGAGAACGCTTCGGCAATCTTCCCAAACAGCAAGGAAGTGCAAGACGGTCTCGATATGTCGAGGACTATACTGGCCCATAAGAAGCGGATTGCGGGGTTAATGGCCAGACCTGAACGGCTTTCTAATGATTCTGTTAAGGCTGATGCCTTGCAAGCGGTTGGAAATGCCGAGGTTTTAGGGGCGATCAGCGAGAGCTTGAAGCTGGAAACGGAAATGCTTCAAAAGGCAGTTGAACGGTGGAACCAACAGATAGATATTTTAATCGTCTCTGATCAGTTCACTTTCGTTTCTGTCAAGGGCGTTGGAAAGATCGGTAAGGTTGTCAGTTACAAAATCCAGCTAAAGCCGGGTTCCTATGTTCTTGAAGGCAAAAGAGAAGGCTTCAAAACGAAGCTCGTGCCGATTACGGTCGAACCGGACGATACTACAGTTGAGGTTGAAGTAATAACAGATGAGCGAATTTAGGCGTCAGATCGAACTAGCGGCCAAGCGTCAGCAGATAGCTGTTATAAGTGTGCTGGCTTTTTTTGTGACGGTTGGTGCTCTTCTGGCTTTGGGTTTCTTACTGCTAAAAACCACGGTCATAGAGATTTCGCCCGTATCGGCGGCGGTAAACGCAGTCATAACTGTTGAACACGGCGCGGCGGTGTATGTTGAAGGCACATTATTCTCACTCTCCCGAAATCCGACTATTGGTGTGACATCAGACGGTTTCGAACCTGTCAGCCGGGTTATTGAGAGTAATGAAGAAGGCAAGATAACACGTATCGAAATGCAGGAGTTGCCGGCTCGGCTTATCCTGACAGTTGTGGGCACAAAAGAGGCCGTTACCTGGAAACTGAATGGTAATACATTGCCATTGTCCATGTCTCTGGATCAAAAGCTTGAGCCGGGTTTCTATGAAGTTGAAGTGATACACCGGTACTTTGAACCAGAGACCCTTACGTTTGAACTTGGGCGAGGACAAACCGAAACACGGGAAATTCCCTTGATCAGGGTTCATGGGGAAATCGCAATTAACATCACACCGGAAGATGCAAAGCTGGCTTTCGATGGTGAGGGGGTTGCAGAATACCCCGCCACATTTGAAAAACCCGCAGGCAGATACTCCGTCAATATCGAGAAAGAGGGATATCTCCCGATAACGGACGAAATCGAGATTACTTTCAACGATCGCGCCGTATCGCGGAATTATCAACTGCAGCTGCAACCGGCATTTCTCGAGGTGAAGGTATCTCCCGCGGGAGGGCAGCTATCACTCAACGGTAAGTCCGTATCAGTGGATGACCGACACAGGCTAGCGGCAAACAAGCGATATTATCTAAAATACAGGAAAAATGGCTACACTCCGGAAGAGCGAGAGATTGTGCTGAAGCCGGGAGAGGAAGCGCAGCTCGCCATCAATCTGAAACTCAATATAGGGGAAGTCAATATTACCTCCAGCCCGGATGCGGCTGTTTATCTTGACGGAAAGGTCGTCGGAAACACGCCTTTATCGCTCCGGTTGCCGTCTTTCACTCATAAGGTGGCTATCGTCAGGCAGGGGTATAGAACGATAACTAAATCCGTTGTTCCGTCCGCTAACTCTCCTCAAAGAATAGATGTCACGCTTCAGACTGAAAAAGCGGCGCAGCTTGCCGAGGCGAAGCAGGAATATGTAAATTCTGTCGGCATGGAGATGGTGTTGTTTCAGCCGGACGATATCGTATTGGGGGCGCCGAGATCCGAAAGCGGCCAGCGGGCAAATGAGTTTGTTAGGCTTGTGGAATTGACCCGTCATTTTTACGCATCGAGAACAGAAGTAACAGAAGCGCAATTTGGCCTGCTCAAATCTGTGTCTTCACAAAGTGGCGCACGAGATATACCGGCATCGAATATGTCCTGGAATGAGGCTGCGCAATATTGCAACTGGCTTAGCCAGAAAGAGGGACTCAGGGAATTCTACAGCTTCGATGGGAATAGCTATCGCGGATTTGACCCGAATTCCGATGGATATCGTTTGCTTACGGAAGCGGAATGGGAATGGCTGGCCCGAAAGGCGGGCCGTATCAAGCAAACACGCTTCCCCTGGGGGGATGAGCCGGTTATCCCGAAAGGAGCGGGCAATATTGCCGATGAAACGGCAAACGGGAAAACCCGATTTTACGTCCCCAATTACGTGGATGGCTATGCGGGTGTCGCACCTGTGAAAAGTTTCAGTAAAGACAAGTCCGGACTCTACGATATATTTGGCAATCTTTCAGAATGGATCCATGACTATTATAACCTGGTACCACCAGCCGAGGGAGTTGTTTTGAAAGACCCTCTCGGAAGCAAACAAGGGGATCAGCATATGCTCAAGGGTGCGAACTGGTCTAGCGGGACCCTGACGGAAATCCGGCCGGCGTACCGGGCCTCGGGCACGGAAGGCTCGGATACGGCGGGTTTCCGGGTAGGTCGCTATTTATACGGAGACGCAAAGTGAATAATTGGCTTAAAAATAAGACCAGATGGGTCATTATTGGAATAGTGGCTGTATTTGGTGCCCTGACACTGCAATATGCTATCGCCCAAAGCGGCGGATCGGAGATTAACCTGAACTCACCCGTTTCCTTTCCTGTGGATATCTAGATGATTAAGAAAGTCATTATTGCAACAGTATTACTCGCAATAAGTACGGTGTTTGTGCAACTGATCTATGCAGGCTTTATCACGCCCGACGCGGAGAGGCTGGTTTCCCACGCGAATGAGGCCGGCACCGCCGCACCGCAGGTTTTCTCAGTTATCTTAAAGGATGGAGAGCAACAGACCTGCGTCACGTTGGCGCTTTGGTGCCTGCTTCTGATGACAGGGAAATTCTGGAGCCTGTGGAACGAATCCCATCTTGACAAGATTGACTATGTCGGGGTGATAAGCGAAGGCAATAGCCAGGGGGATGAGAAAGATACTTTAAGAAAAACCATGGCGGAAATTGAGAAGCTGCCGGAAAAATTCACGTCTTCTCCAGTTGTGCAGACGCTTCTGTCCAGTATCCGGCGATACCTGATGACGGATGATGTTCATAGTACATCCGAGGCGATTTCCCTGAGCATTGACGCCCTGGCCATGCGGCAGGATTCCGAGAATACGATGATCCGGTATGTCATTTGGGCGATCCCCTCTATTGGTTTCATCGGGACAGTAAGGGGGATTGGCGCGGCGCTGTCACAGGCGGATGAAGCACTCGCAGGCGATATTACGTTGATGACGGACAGCCTCGGCGTTGCGTTTAATTCGACACTTGTCGCATTGGTCCTTTCGGTATTTTTGATGCTGATGTTGCATATTCTGCAAGGTCTTCAAGACGGACAGTTGATCAAGACACAAGTTTATTGCGAAAAATTCCTCCTGAACCGTATCAGCAAATAGGTGCAGCCTGAGAAAACGTCGCGATACTGAAGGGTCTAATCTTTCCTTTTTGGATGTTATGGCCTGCGGTCTCGGAGCTGCGGTTTTAATCCTGATATTGCTAAAGCTTCAACCGGAAGAATCACCCATTGATCTTGTAGACTTAAAGTCAGATTTGACACTTCGTCAGAAACAGGAAGATGAACTTCAGGCGCTTATCAATCAGCAAAAAGCCGAAGAGGAACAGATCGAACCTGATATTTCTACCTTGGCAGGAGAGAAGCTCGCCCTCGAACAAGAGGTGGCGGCAGCGGTGGAAACAACCGGGGAAAAAATAGCTAAAATAAACAGTCTGAAGGAACGTATCCTTAAAAAACCTCCGGCACAAAAAGCAGATGTCGTGCAATCCGATGAAAGGGGGGAAGAGGATTATTTGCTGGGCCTGAAGGTCGAAGGTCGTAGAATTGCGTTTCTTATTGATACAAGCGCATCAATGACGGATGAAAATCTAATCGATATCATCAAGCGCAAATCCGGATCGGAGCAAGACAAGAAGAACGGTCCAAAATGGAAACGGACACAAAGAATTGTAAAGTGGCTCGCGAACAGGGTACCAAAAAACTCCAAAGCTATTTTTATAGGGTTTAACGAAACGGCTTTTGCAATCGGGCCTTCAGTCTGGTTTGCGGGTTCTGATGCGAGTTCCGTGCAACATGTCTTCTCGTCGATCGATGCGATAGTGCCGACCAACGCAACTAATTTGGAGGCGGCCTTGCAGACGGCAAAGAGAAAATCCAATTTGCCGACAAATTATTATGTGGTGACTGACGGGCTGCCGACACATGGCGATTCAAACTTCGGAAGCATTAATCCGTTTGCGAGCTGTACCTCTTTATTCGGAAAATCCTCAATAATAACCGGAGAGTGCCGGAAGAAGCTTTTTGACTACACCGCTAAGAACCATGGCTTGCAGGCCGGGGTGCCGGTGAATGTTATACTGTTGCCGCTTGAGGGAGATCCCGGCGCGGCTCCGTCATATTGGTCCTGGACATATGCGACGGGCGGTCTGCTCATAAGCCCTGCGGAAAACTGGCCATGAAACGTCGTAATCGCACATTTGAGTTGTTCAGTCTTTCTTTTCTAGACTTGATTTCCTGTGGTTTTGGGGCAGTTGTCCTATTGATACTCATCTCTAAAACAGGGGAGGATGTGAATAACGCCACGCTTGATGAGGCGCAGGAAATCCTGGCAACGATTACGCAACTTGAGCGGAACATCGGTACTTTGGAAAGGGAAGTAACGCAAAGGCAGGGAAGAATTGAGAGCCAGTCCAAATTGCTGGACAGCCTTGAAGATGAGCGCGCAGCGCTGGCGGAAAAGAAAAATGCCGCGGCGTCGGCAGAAGAAAAGGCGGAGGATGACCTGGAAGGCCTGGAGTTGGTGGAGGAAACGCTTAACCGGGCAAGTATTCGGCCGCAAACGAACGTTAAGAAGCGTAATGATGAGGTTGGAGGGATACCCGTCGACAGTGATTATATCCTGTTCATTGTGGATACGTCGGGAAGTATGCAAAGAATTTGGAACCGGGTTATGGCGGAAATGAAAAATGTTCTCGCTATTCATCCTCAGGTGAAGGGCTTCCAGATTCTAAATGACAATGGGATACATTTAATATCTTCCTATAATGGAAAATGGATTCCAGATACGGCGAGCAGGCGTAATAATGTATTCAAAGCCTTTGCAGGCTGGAGAAGTAATTCCAACAGTAGTCCGGTTGAAGGGCTGGAAGTTGCGCTTAAAAAATACGCTCGTCCGGGGATCAAGCTGTCGATCTACATTTTCGGGGATGACTATACTGGCGGTTCCTACAATAACGTAATCGATCGGCTACAGCTTCTGAATACCAACAAACTGAATGGGACGCTACTTGCCAGAATTCATGCAATAGGTTTTATCTCGCAGGGAGCTTCGGGGCGCTTTGGCGTGTTAATGAGAGAAGTCACCAAAAGAAACAACGGGACTTTTCTGGCGCTTCCCAAAAACTAAAGGATCCGCATTGTTAATTCACCGACCTTTGCCACCAGGTTTTCAGCATTTTGTTTTGCTGTAGCAACTTGAGATATTGTTTTTTTGCCTCTGGATTCTGGGAGATGATTTTTTTTATCCGGGAAACGTCGTTAGGTTCCAGCATGTTGTCCACATAAGCCTGAATTTCACGTTCTTCAAAATTACTGTACGTCATTTCATTCGGATCACTGCCGTGAGCTGGGGTTTGGATTTTCATTACGTGTCGCCTTGGACACCTCTAATACAATAAACGGATTTAACCGGTACTTAGTTCCATGGAACTTTATTACTCACGCTTCGTTGGTATGCTCACATGAGGCAAAATTAAGGAGAGAGCTGATGCTTGGTTGGGCTATTACGTTTCTGGTGGTTGCACTGATTGCCGCAGTATTGGGCTTTGGCGGTGTCGCCGCAGTGTCTGTTGAAATCGCACAAATTCTGTTTGTCGTATTCATTATCTTGTTCGTGGTTACAGCAATTATCCACTTTGTTCGAGGACGCAGACCACCCGTGTAAATAGCAGAATAATTGAAATTTTGCAAAAACCGTAAAACGGCGCTTCACTGGAAGTGCCGTTTTTTCTTGGCCGTATTGACGGCGTTCTAGTAGGGTTCGCAAATGAAATTCCTGCGCAACAATATCTTTACGGCATATATAGCTACGCTGATAGCAGGATTTTTAGTTTGCTTGATTTACCCCCTGGTGAACGTAGGTCAAAATATCCCGGGGGATGAAACGATCAAAGAGATGTCGTTTTCGTCCTTGGCCAGCGGCATGGCGGGCTCGAACGATATATGGCTGCTTGCGACTATTGCATTTGCAACTTTGCTTGTTGGATCTCTCATAAGCTACTTCCTTTTAGAATGCGCTCCCCGTCGTTCCGGTGTTGTCCATATGTCGGAAGAAGAGGAGATGTTTCGCCTGGCTATCGAGGGCACGAAAGACGGCGTCTTCGATTGGGATATTCAATCTGGTGAGGTTTATTATTCTCATCAGTTTATGGAAATGTTGGGATATGGAACAGAGGATCTCACGGGAACCCCGGGTGATTTTTCAGATAAGATTGATCCGGAAGAGAGGGAAGCCGTCTGGAACCACATCAATCTATACTTGCGCGGGGAGCTATCCGATTATTCAACAACATTTCGTATGCGGCATAAATCAGGTCACCGAATCTGGATAAAGGCGCGCGGAATACTGATACGGGATAAAAAGGCGTCGCCAATGCGGTTTGTTGGGGCACTTACGGATATCAGTGCGACGAAGGAGTATGAAATAACACTTCAGGACGCCATGATAAGAGCTGAAGAGGCGAATAAAGCCAAAAGTGACTTCCTTGCCCATATGAGCCATGAAATCCGCACGCCCTTAACCGCTATTACCGGAGTGGCAGAAATTCTCGCCGAATATGCTCATGAACTGGATGACAAGAAGCAGAAGCTCGTGAAAGTGCTATATTCCAGCTCTGTAAGCCTGAAAGACCTTATTTCTGATATTCTCGATTTTTCCAAGATTGAAAACGGTGAGCTTGAGTTGGAAGAAAAGCCGTTTTATTTGCAAGACGCGTTTGAACATATAGCCAGTGTCATGATCGTCCGTATGAGAGAAAAGAACCTCGATTTCGCTTTTTCATATGCGGGGTTGAAAGATCAGCTGTTCTATGGTGACCCTGTCCGAATTAGGCAAATTCTGATCAATCTGATTGGAAACGCCCTTAAATTCACCGAAAATGGCCATGTGCATGTTAAGGCTGCTAAGGAAAATGTTGGGGAAATTCCGGTCCTGCGCGTGGATGTCGAGGATACCGGTATCGGGGTTGCGGAGGACGAGATCGACATGATCTTTGAGCACTTTAAGCAAGGAGATTCCAGCATTTCCAGAAAATTTGGGGGGACCGGACTGGGGCTTCCTATATCCAAAAAGCTGGCTGGATTGATGGGGGGAAATATCGAGGTTAAAAGCGAAGCCGGAAAAGGATCTACATTCTCCCTGATAATACCATTCGTGGAGCGGAAGGACAAAATTTCCGAAAGCGAGGTTCAGAAGAAAGCGATGAAAAAAAAGCATATCGAGGAGTTGAAAGCGCAAATAGAAGGTTCACAAAAGATACTGCTGGTTGAAGACTATGAAGGTAACGTTACAGTGCTGGGCCACATTCTGGAAGACATGGGTATTGAGTTTGATGTGGCCAGAACAGGACTGGAGGCCGTCGACCAATGGAAAGAAAATCATTACAGTCTGATTTTAATGGATATTCAGATGCCGGAAATGGACGGTATTTCAAGTGCGCGGCACATAAGGGGCATTGAAAAGGAAATGGATAGTGATCGCACCCCGATTGTCGGGATGACGGCACATGCTATGGTGGATGGCAAGGCGAAATGCCTGGCGGCCGGCATGGATGCATACATATTGAAGCCAATCGATGAAATAGATTTTAAGGCAACAGTTCTAAAATATATGAGTGCGGGGAGTCTTTCATAAGGAAACGCCCGGAGCCATAATCCGGACGTCTGGTAGCATCCTGTCTAGGCAGCAGGCTCTACTAATTCCTGTAAATGTTCACGGGCCCGGGAAAGGCGGGAGCGGACAGTGCCAACGGCGATTTTAAGGCAATTGGCAACTTCCTGATAGCTCATACCCTGAACACAAATCATGACCAGTATTTCCTGATGGGTGAAGGAGAGTTTTCTCATTGCCTCGTTTACGGCATTCAACTCGATTTGTTTTTCCTGAGGAGCGTCAATTGATTCATTTTCAAGGTAGCTTTCAGGATCAAATTTCGTTTCATATTTAACCTTCCGGCGGTAGTCAGAAGCGAAGTGGTTATACATAATCTTTGACGTCCATTTGAACAGATTTGTATTTTCCCGAAATAAATGCTTCTTTTCTATTGCCCGCAAAAGGGTGTACTGCAGCAAATCATCCGCTTCGTGGTAGTTTTTTGTAAGGCGCCGCGCAAAATTTCTCAAACCCGGCATTTCTATTGTCAGTTCCTGATTGTTGAACATCTGCTGTCTTCCTCATTGCTATTGCGTCACTGAACTTGCAATAAATATAAACAGCCTCTGTATCGCTGGTTTCTCGGCTTTGTAAGAATTGTGAAAAAGTTTGTATCAATCTTGTATCTGGCCGTATAAAAGTTTCAGATAACATAAAAGGATTGAACGTTATGAGTAAGGGAGTTGTGCTGTCTGTTGATGATGATGCAGGGCTTCAGGTCGTTTTGGAAGTGTACCTTGAAGGCGAAGGTTATTCTTTTATTTCGCTGAAGGATGGCTCGGAACTCCCGGAAAAGCTCAAAAAAGACCAGCCTGACATAATCCTGCTTGACCTCGTTCTTTCTGATACTGACGGTCTCAGCCTGATCCCTGTGATCCGGCAACATACCCAGGCTCCCGTTATTGTCGTCAGCGGAAAGAATGACACGACTGAGAAGGTCATATGTCTTGAAATGGGTGCAGATGATTATCTGACAAAACCTTTCGAGCTGCGGGAATTAAAAGCGCGCATCACAGCGTTCTTAAGGCGTGTCGATGAGAAGGCGCCTGCTCCGTCGACGTCGTCGGAAACAGCAGAGCCGGTGACAAAGAAAAGTATTAATTTTGGTAGATTTACGCTAGATCGCGATCAGTTCCAGGTATTTGACAGAGGTGGCACCTCCGTGAATTTGACGATCGGGGAATTTCAGTTGCTGGAGGCTCTGGCCATGGCGCCGAACAGGACGATCAGCCGTGATCGATTATTTGAACTTACACGTGATGGTAAGTATGACACCTATGATCGCGCAATCGATATACAGATTGGCCGTATCCGTAAAAAGCTTGGCGATGACGGAGCGCATATCATAAAGACCATGCGGGGCGTTGGATATATGTTTTCACCACCTGACTAATCTTGGAACTTTTTTTTGATTTGTCTGTTTGTCAGGGACATGCAAAATCAAAATGGAGTTTTACAATGACCAAGTCAGCCGAATCCTATCCCGAAATTAATGAACTTAAAGAAGACCTCGCGTCTTTGAAAAGCCATGTATCCGAGCTCACGGCCAGCCTAAAGAGGGATGGTTTCGCGGAGGCGGACAAGCTCGGTGCAAAGGCCAAGGAAAAGCTCGGCGAACTTAAAGATCGCGGTCAGGACGGCCTTCACTATGTGGAAGATCATGTGAGAGAGAAACCGGGGCAAAGCATCGCGATAGCTTTTGCGGCAGGCTTTCTTGCGAGTATGTTGCTTCGCAACCGGAGCTAATTTGTGAATCCCTTAATGCAAATTTTGCAGCAAGTCATCTCGGACAGTCTGCTGCCACGAAAATCGGAGATTTTGCAGCGTGGCGCGATCGGGGTTTCAGCCATTGCACTGATGATCGCGTTGTCATTTATCGCGATTTTTTTCCTGGCGCTGGCATTTTATAGCTGGATGGGACTCTATACCTCGCTACCGCTGGCGGCTTTGGCGACGGCAGGCGTTTCCATATTGATATGCCTTGTAATTGCTATGATCACTTATTCTGTTCTGAGGCG
>JBBDJF010000048.1:0-29225 GCA_040880045.1 Sneathiella sp. | reverse complement strand
AACTACTACAGATTCTGCTCGTTTCGGATCAATCTGGCAGTTCTCAGCAGGTTATATTATTTCTGCGAAACCCTTCGCGAAGAGAAGGCCGGAAGAAATCTCAAAAAAGGGTTGATTTATGCGAATGATTATCATTATTAATAAAGGGACAATATTTTTATAATGAGCGCAGGAAATGAACTCCCCAAATGCCACACCGAACAATCTGAGAGATTTATTCTATCCGGAGCAGCTTACCCTCTGGGGAATGAGGTTCTGGTCCGACGGGCTTCAGCAAAATTACTCCCCTTATGAAACACTGAGGGAGGCATATACACGGGCAAAATGTCCTGAAGGCCTTCTATCACTGGACAATTTTTTGTCGTTGGTCGTGGCCGGGCACAGCCGCCCTGTCGATATCCGCTGCCCATGTTGCGATGGTATTTCCCAGGATGAATGGCGACTGTTACAATCGCTCGCGCTTGCGCAATCCGGCAGTGAATTGCATATTTCCGATCTTATCTCCGATTTTCTTCAGCCCGCTACAGCCCGCATCGCGCGTAACGTCGTCTCCGGATGGGCGGGGGAACTCAAAAGAAGTGGACTCGTCGTACCGATCCGCACACCCGTTCTACAGGCGATCCCGCTCACCCACGCGATTACGAAGAGCGGGGTTACCCTGAAAGCCTATTCAAACCATCAAAATGCTATGCTGCATTGACATACAGCGATACATTGTCGGTCCCCAGCGGCAGGTGTTCGATGGCCTTGAACATCATGGCCCGGGCTTTCTCGAGAATTGAAATGGTGTCTTTTTCCTGAGCGTCAACTTGAACCTGCATCCGAAGAAGAAGGCCACCGCTGGATGGCTGCTACAACTCCAGCCAACCCTTGATGACAACATCATCATTTTGCGTTTTCACGAAGACATCATAACGGTTTGGGTCTTCCGCAGATTGGCTGCCCCCCGCGGTCACTGTGTCGCCGTTCCGCACGGGCTTTGAGAACCGAACGTTCAATTTCGCGGCAGATACGGCCTCTGCGCCAAAGGTGCGGGTGGCGGACTGCCAGATCAGGGATAAAGACATGGTTCCATGCGCGATCACATCGCCAAACGGTGTTTTTTTGGCAAATTCCGGATCGATGTGAATGGGATTATAGTCGTTCGTGATCTTCGCGTATTTTGCGATGGCCGCGTGATCGACGGCAAGACGGCTTTCAACAAGTTTTTGCACCTTAACCTCCCCAGATAATGCCCATTGAACCGGTGAAAAGCAGTACGCCGTCTTGGTCATGGGAGTGTGTTTCGAAGTATACCCAATTGTTGTTTTTCCGGGTTTCCTTGTCTTTGCAGGATATGTTGGTTGTGATTTCATCGCCGAGCTTTGGAAGCTTGTGCACGGAGAATTCCTGCGTACCGTGAATATTCCCCTTCGGGCGCGGCTGCACGGTCGCGAGGAAGGCGCGCATGGTTATGGCGGAAATCATGCTGGGGGGCAGGTTCGGCAGCAGGCTTTCATCTTCAGGAAAAAGGTCAAGCCACTCCGCGATGACCTCATCGCTGAAAAGCTGAATGTTTGTCCCGAGGCCATCTCCCGGTGTAAGTTTGTCAAAGGTAAGCATTTTTATTCTTTTCCGATTGCTTTTGCCTGAGGAATTTTCTGCTCGCCGCGTGTTTCAAAGGTAAGCTCGATATCCATGCCGATATGGACATCCGCAATATCGCATCCGATGACATTCATCATCGCGCGGACGCCTTCTTCCAGATCAATCAGCGCCAGAACATAAGGCAGGTCTTCCCTGAAAGCCGCGCTGGGGGCGTGGTGTACAATGGTAAAGGTCTTTACCTTGCCCCGACCACTGACCTGCTGCCATTTTAGATCATTCCCGTGGCAATGCTTGCAGATCGCACGGGGGTAGAATTGGTTTTTCCCGCAGGAACCGCAGATCTGGATCAGAAATTTCTCCTGGTTGCAGGCGTTCCAGAATTCGACGGAATCGGGGTTGGGTGTGGGGACTGGTTTGCCGGTCATATTCATATTCTCCCGAAGACTAGTGAGCAATGGGCGGAGAGAATGCCGCCGTCGCCATGAACAAAGGCAATCTCGCTATCCTCAACCTGCCGGTCACCAGCTTCATGGCGCAACTGCCTTACGGCCTCGACGACATGGAACATGCCGCCCGCGGCACCGGAATGGCCATAGCTCATAAGGCCGCCATGGGTGTTGCAGGGAAGGCTGCCGTCAAGCTTCAACGCGCCGGACAGGCAGGCCGGGCCAGCTTCCCCGCGTTCGAAAAAGCCAATGGATTCAAGTTCCACCAAAAGTGTGATGGTAAAGGAATCATATATCTCGGCGACATCCACGTCTTTCGCGGTTATGCCCGCGCGCTCAAATGCGGTATGCGCCGCCTGTTTGCAGCCGAAATCACTGAGCGATGGGGCTGCCATGATATGCTCATGGGTATGCCCCTGACCGGAGCCCAGAATTTCGATCGGCTTTTTAGCCGTGTCCGCGCCGGTTTCCGCTGCGCTGACAATAATCGCCGCTCCTCCGTCGGAGATGAGACAGCAATCCAGTACATGCAGCGGACTGCTGATCATGCGGCTGTTCAGGACATCTTCAATGGTGATCGGTGTTCTTCTGTGGGCCTTGGTGTTCCGCATGGCACGCTCTCTCGCTGTCACGGAAATCGATGCAAGTTGTTCCGACGTAACGCCATATTCATTCATGTAATGGGTGGCGACCAGGGCATAGGCGGAAGGGACGGACATTCCGTATGGATGTTCATACTGGGCATGACCAACTTTTGCGAGGGTGGCAACCGCGCCGCCCTTCGGCATGCCGGTCAGCCTGTTGTCGCCGGTGACCACAAGGACGTTGCGACACATTCCGCTTTCCACCAAGGCTGCCGCCTGCATCACCATCACACAGGCAGTCGCGCCCCCGACTTCAATGGCGGCATTAAATTTCGGCTGGATATTCATATACTCGCAGAAAACCGAGCTCAGCATAAGATGCGGCTCGGTGAAGGAATAGGCGCAGAGAACGCCGTCGATATCGGATTTAGTCAATCCTGCGTCCGCAATGGCGCCAAGGGCGGCTTCAGCGTGCAAACCCATACAGCTGCTGCCGCGAAGTTCGCCAACATCAGTGTCATACACGCCGGTGATTATTGCATTCTTCATTTTAGGGGCCTCGTTATTGTATTTTTTTTGTGTCCCAATTGAACTTCAGGGGTTCCTTCGCCGATGATATAGACAAAATCCAGGTTACGCCATCCGTCCATCTTCCGCCGTAGCAGAAAACAATTACCGGGAGTCTTTCCCGGGCGATCTGATCCGGTATATAAATATCGAGCGTCTGGTTACTTACATCATCAAAGACGATGTTCCGCGTAAGTGGCGGAAGGTCTAAATCTAATGCTGAGGGGGTCTGGTCATGAATGAGTTACCGAAGAAGGCGCGTGCCGTTATCATTGGCGGCGGCGTTATCGGCTGTTCGGTTGCCTACCATCTGGGAAAACTTGGCTGGAAGGATGTCATTCTGCTGGAGCGGAAGCAGCTTACCTCCGGCACAACATGGCATGCGGCGGGGCTGATCGCACAGCTCCGGGCCTCAAAAAACATGACCCGGCTCGCAAAATACAGTCGGGAGCTATACAGCAAGCTGGAAGCGGAAACCGGAATCTCGACCGGCCTGAAGCAAAATGGTTCGATCACGGTCGCCCTGACGGAGGAACGAAAAGAGGAAATTCTGCGTCAGGCCTCCATGGCCCGCGCATTCGATGTCGAGGTTGAGGAAATCAGTCCCGCCGAGGTCAAGGCACGCTATGACTATCTCAATATCGATGGGGTGAAAGGGGCGGTCTGGTTGCCTCTTGATGGGCAGGGGGACCCCGGCAACATTGCACTTGCCATGGCGAAAGGGGCGCGTCAGTTCGGGGTCGGGATCAGGGAACGGGTGGCGGTGACGAACATCCCGGTCAAGGGCCGCCGCGTGACCGGTGTCGACTGGTGCGATGAAACAGGTGCAACTGGCAATATAGAAGCTGATATGGTTGTTAACTGTGCTGGCATGTGGGGTCACCAGATTGGCCGTATGGCAGGGATCAATGTCCCGCTTCAGGCGTGCGAGCATTTCTATATCGTCACGGAGAGCATTCCCGGCTTGCCACAGCTTCCCGTACTGCGTGTCCCCGATGAATGCGCCTATTACAAGGAAGATGCGGGGAAGATCCTGCTTGGCGCGTTCGAGCCGGTGGCGAAACCCTGGGGTATGAGTGGTATTCCGCAGGATTTCGAGTTTGACCAGCTCCCTGAGGATTTTGATCATTTTGAACCGATCCTGAGCAATGCTGTAAACCGTATGCCGGTTCTCGCGGAAACAGGGATCCATACTTTTTTCAATGGACCGGAGAGTTTTACGCCGGACGATGCCTATCATCTAGGCCTTGCACCGGAGCTGGATAATTTCTGGATTGCCGCCGGTTTCAACTCGATTGGCATCCAATCGGCCGGTGGGGCCGGTATGGCGCTGGCGCAATGGATGGAAGACGGGGCAAAGCCCTTTGACCTCAGTGATGTTGATATCGCGCGTATGCAGCCCTTCCAGGGAAATCGTCATTACCTGTTCGAGCGCTCCAGAGAAACGCTTGGCCTTCTATATGCGGATCATTTTCCCTTCCGGCAAAAGACAACCGCGCGCGGTATCCGGCGCTCACCTCTTCATCATCAATTGCTGGAGCAGGGTGCCGTGATGGGGGAGAGTGCGGGGTGGGAGCGCCCTAACTGGTTTGCAAATCCGGGGCAGGAGCGGGAATACAGATACAGCTGGAAACGCCAGAACTGGTTTGAAAATTCAGCGGCGGAGCATAGGGCCATTCGCGAGAATGTCGGCCTTTACGATATGTCCTCGTTCGGTAAGTTGCGTGTCGAAGGGCCGGATGCGGAACGCTTTCTAAATTATGTTGGGGGCGGTGACTTTACTGTTACCGTTGGCAAGATAGTCTACACCCAGCTTCTTAATGAGAAGGGCGGGATAGAGGCCGATGTCACGGTAACCCGATTGTCGGGAACCGTCTATCTGGTGGTCACTCCCTCGGCGACGCGCCTTGCCGATCAGCGTTGGCTTGAGAGGCATAAAGGCGATTATCGGGTTGTCATAACCGATGTTACCGCGGGGGAGGCTGTTATGGCGGTGATGGGGCCGAATTCGCGCGATCTCCTCACCCGGGTCAGCCCCAATGATTTCTCGAATGCCCACAATCCTTTCGGCACGGCTCAGGATATCGAGATAGGCATGGGTCTCGCACGGGCCCATCGGGTAAGTTACGTCGGGGAGCTGGGGTGGGAGATTTACGTCTCCACCGATATGGCGGGCCATGTGTTCGAGGCTTTGCTTGACGCCGGTGCCGATCTCGACCTCAAGCTCTGCGGGATGCATATGATGGATAGCTGTCGCATAGAAAAGGCATTCCGTCACTTCGGCCATGACATCACGGCGGGGGATCATGTTATCGATGCGGGGTTGGGCTTTGCCGTGAAAACGGTCAAACCGGATTTCATTGGCCGGGATGCGGTGCTGGCACGCAAGGAGACCGGGCCGCTTTCCCGTATTTTGCAATTTCGCCTGACCGACCCGGAGCCCTTGCTCTATCATCACGAACCGATTCTGCGCGATGGGGAAGTCGTGGGCTATATCTGCTCCGGCAGTTACGGTCACACTCTCGGCGGTGCGATTGGTCTTGGCTATGTACCCTGCAAAGGCGAGACGCCTGCCGACCTGTTGTCCTCAACATATGAAATCGAGGTAGCAGGGCGACTTGTGAAAGCCGACGCCTCGTTAATGCCCATGTATGATCCGGCCTCAAAGCGCGTTAAAGTGGGATAAGGCATCCATTAAGAGAGGACATCGAGTGATCTCTGCAATAGAGGCATATAAAACCGACGGATACTGCGTCACTGAACCCGCTTTTTCTGCCCATGAACTTGGAAGAGTTTCGGCGTTGCTCGATCATGCCTGCGAGAGGGCAGTGCTGGATAAAACTATGGCCGACAGCTGTGTGTTCGAACGCGACCAGCCAAAGGAAAAGCGCGGCGGTATTGAGGTCGGATGCGAAGAGAATGCGGTTTTCATCATCGGGGATATTCCAAGGTTCTGCCCCGAAATTCTTCCTTTCATTGTTACCGACGAGATAGTGACACTTGTATCAGAGCTGCTGCAAACGACAGATGTCGTCACTCATTTCGCCAATCTCACCATGAAATCACCCAAAATCGGGAGCGGGATAAACTGGCATCGTGACTATCCGAACAGGTTCATTTCGCCGGTATCCCCGGTGATGGTCCGAACGATGATTTGTATCGACGGGATGACCGATGCGACCGGCGCCACATGCTTTCTCAAGGGATCGCATCATGATCCTGATTATTCGGCAGCACCGGGCGGTTTTGATGAAAGTGACGTGGCGATCGCAACCTGCGCTCCCGGTTCTATCGTTGCCGTTCATCCGCTGATACTTCACGGGGGCGGACCGAACAAAGCCGCGACCCCGCGACGAAATATTGTTATCCAGTGGGGCCGAAAGGATGTGCCGCTTGCGACGAATACCAGGGAATCCATTACCGGGAAAACAGTATCTGAACTGCAGGCCTGCCTTCAAAAGCAAAGCTTTGACCGCACAAAAGAACAGGTTGGTCAGCAGGGCAGGGCAGGGTTTAGCCCGTAACTGCTTCCGCGCCTTCAATGTGTGGTGATGATGATCCTGCTGATTTGACGACCATGACAGGACAGCCTGCAAGGCTTGTCACCTTGTGGGAAACACTGCCCAGCAACAATCCTTCGAGGTCGCCGTGCCCGCGGCCACCGAGGACGATCAGATCGACGTTACGGTCTTTTGCGAATTTGACGATGGTTCGCGCGGGCTGACCGCTTTTGACGAACGCCCTGACGTTAGTGCACCCTTGTGACTGCGCGAATTTTTTGCTGGCGTCCGCTACTTCCTTGCCATAACTCCTGAGAACGTCATCCATGTTTTCGGGCTGTTCAGGCCGCACCATGGACATGGAACTTTCGAGCAGGCTGTGATGGCGAAACACTGTGATAATCAGGAGCTCACTGCCGGTAAGTTTCTGTAACTCGGTTGCTTTGCGAAGTGCCTCGAACGATCCCTTTGAACCGTCTGAGGGGACAAGAATAGTTTTGAACATCTATCTTCCTTTGCCTTAACGAAACGCCAAATCACGCAGGAAAAGAGCAATTTGCGGGAAAAATATGAGGGCCACGGAGACGAAAAACAGGATCACGGTGAACGGGAAAATTCCGCGTATGACATCCATATATGGTCGCCTAAATACGGCAATCGCCGTAAAAATGTCGCAACCAAATGGCGGGGTTGCTGAACCGATAGCGACCTGTAGGGTGATAATTACCCCTACCAGTACCGGGTCCAGATTGACGGCTTCCACTACCGGAACAAAAATCGGGACCAGAATAAGCATGACGACGATGGGATCGACAAACATGCAGCCGATGAAAAAGGCAATGGATATGACGGCCAGAACACCTTTGGGTCCCATCTGGTCAACGCCGACAGCGCCAAGGATTTCCTGCGGGATATTGGCGAATGAAATAACCCACGAAAACGCCGCGCCGGCACCAACAAGTATGAAGACAACTGCCGTAATCAATCCCGTTGATTTTGCAATCGCGTAAATATCTCTCAGCTTCAGGGACCTGAAGACAATAATTTCAAGGATCAGGGCGTATAGCACGCAGGCCGCGGCCGCCTCTGTCGGGCTAAAGATACCGCCGTAAATACCGCCGACGATAATAACCGGAAAGCCGAGCGGCCAGACGGCCATTTTCATGGCCCCAAGACGCTCGCCCCAGGTTGACTTTGGTTCCGTCGGGACGCCCTTGATCGTCGCATAGATTATGCTGTAGACGGAGAAACAGACGAGCAGCAGGAGTCCGGGCCCGACCCCGGCAATGAACAGTTCGGAGATCGAGGTGCTTGAGATAACACCATAAATGATCATGCCGATGCTCGGCGGAATAAGAAAGGCGATGTCACTGGCGTTAATGATAAGGGCCAGAACGAAGGAATCGTTATATCCGGCCTTCAACATGCGCGGTCGCAAAGGCGAACCGACGGCAACAACGGTTGCCTGGGTGGAGCCCGATACAGCGCCGAACAACGTGCAGGCGGTGGCTGTGCTGACTGCGAGGCCGCCCTTGATATGGCCGATAAACTTCATCACCAGATCAATCAGGCGGTTTGCGGATTGCCCCCGGGTCATGATTTCCGCTGCAAGAATAAACATCGGAACAGCAATCAGGGAGGCGGGTCGTATGCCGGCCAACATCTGCTGAACCATAAACTCCATCTTGCTGAAGCCGGAAAACAGCTCATAAAATCCATAAAACGCCCCCAGCAGGAGAGGAACCATCATCGGAAATCCTGCCAGCAGCAGAACGATCATTATCCCCGCAATTTTAATAGCCATGATCTGTCTACCTCAAATTTCCAGTTCATCATCGTCATATCCCTCAATAACGTGGGTTGAGAGATAAACATCTTTTTCCGTCAGGTTTTTAACGGCTGTGAGTGCGTATTGAATGCCGGTGACAAAAAATCCGACAGGAACCCAGAGAAAGATAATATAAACAGGAAATTGTAGTGACGGTAATATACGTCCGGATTTGGCGACACTGATAATGTAGCCAACAGAATAATAGCAAAGCGCAAACATTGTGATTGCCGTGATGACGGAAATGAAGATCATCAGGTTTTTGCGCATTTTCGTCGGCAGAACGTCAAAAATGGCGGACATTCGAATATGCCGTCCATATCTTGCGGCATATCCTATCCCGGCGAAGGTAATGAGGATTATAAGAATCCGGTTCAGTTCCCCGGTGAAAAATATGCTGTGTTGAAATACGAAACGTCCGATGACGTTTATGATGGTATTTGCCGCCATCAGGATAACACCAATAGCCAGGATCATGGCTTCAAATCGGCTGATAAAGGTATCGATAGTCCCCAGAAAACCCGGCAACGTCGATCTGTACTTCCGGTCCTCGCCTTCTTCTGATGACGCCATTTTCCCCTCCTTGAACCAATAAATAGCTGCCCGCAGTCAGGCTTTCCCAGACAAGGCGGACAGCTATTCGGCAGGCCGATATTTACTTCTTCGCAGCCTCCAGATCAGCTTTCATCTGATCGAGAATTTTTTTGCCGCTATCGCCCGTCATCTCGATGAATTTTGCTTCCACGGCCGCTGCTGCGTCCTTGAAAGGCGCGCGTTCCTCTTCAGACAGAACGTTCACTTTCATCTCAGGCTTGGCTTTCTTGATATTCGCAATGGACTGTTCGCCCAGACCTTGCTGATATTCCAGAATATGCTCGAATGCAGCGTCAGTCGCGGCCTGGATGGCTTTCTTGTCTTCGTCACTCAGGCCGTCATAAAATTCCTTGTTCGCCATAACCGCAGTCGTGAAATTGTTATGACCGGCAAAGGTGATGACTTCCGTCACCTCATACATTTTCGTTGAATCAACGAAGAATGAAGGGTTTTCCTGGCCCTGAATGATATTCGTTTGCAGAGCGCCATAAACTTCGCCCCATGGCAGCGGTGTTGGCGTTGCCCCGAAGGCCTTGTAGGATTCCACAAGAAGCGGATTTGTCATGACGCGAAATTTCACTTCATCCAGATCAGCCGGACTGCGGACTTCATCCTTTGTGGTCATAACCACTTCCCCTTCCGGGAACATCGTCAGAAGTTCAAGGTTCTGCTTTGCATAGAGCTCCTTGAAGTCCTCATGGATGGCTTTGCTGTTGCGGAAGAACGAATTCAGCTCTTCTGTGTCAGACGGAAGAAGATAGGGGACAAAGAAGACCTGCGCTTCGGGGATCAGTGAGCCGGTGAAACCCGGTGACTGGTCAACGAATTGCAGAATACCGGCCTGAGCCTGCTCCATGATATCCGCGGATTCACCCAAGGTTCCATAGGGATAAAGCTGGATTTCATGGTCTGTGTTTTTCTCTATCTCTTCCTTGAACTTGGTCGCATAGACGCCCTGAACATCCGTAATCGCTTCCTCGAAAGCATATTTCCAGGTATCTGCTTTCGCGGCTGTAATACTTGCCGCAAATACGGCCGCAACGGCGATGCTGCTCAAATAGTGACGTTTCAAAAGTTTCATTATAGATCGCTCCCTTTTCGAAGGTTCTCGAATTTTAGCCTGCTTATTTCGTGTCTACGGGGTCGCAAGCGGTCCCGCGTTAAGTTGAAATCAGGTTGGCAAGGAGAATTGCTCGTTTAGAGGTTTCCCCAAAATCAGCCACTGTTTAAGCAAGAATGGGACATTATTGTATTGCTCGTCAATGAAAGTATTGTAGCAGTACAATTACAATGTATGCATAAAAGGTTCCGGTTCGCGGCGCAGAAGATTGCGTATTGCCGACAGGCCGCGGCGAAACCTTTTGGTGTCCCGCGTCCCGGCGACGGCAATACGAACGGCATCGGCTTTTTGCATATTCGGCGTCAGGAATGGCTGGGTTGGCGCGACGGCAATGCCGAGGGAGCGCGCATGATTAACATAGGTTGCGGTATCCCACCCCTCCGGCAGTTCCAGCCAGAAATGCAATGAATTGGGGTGTCCGCGCCAGGATAGCCCGGCCATTTCTTCCTCGACAATTGTGTAACGGTCGGCGAGCGCCCGTTGTTGCCATTGGACAAGTTCATCTGCCGTCCCATCCTTGATCCAGCGACTGGCAATTTCGGCGATAAGGGGAGTTGCCATCCAGCTGAACGCGACCAGCCGTCCCGTTATGGCCGGTATCAGGCTATCAGGCGCGACAAGATATCCCGTCCGCAGCCCGGACATAGTGCATTTCGTGAAGGACGTCAGATAGATCGTTCGTTCCGGTGTGCGCGCGGCAATTGGTGGAGGCCTATTTTCAATCAAGGGCCCCCAGGCGTCGTCTTCGATAATGAACACATCATACCGACGGGCAATGTTGATAAGCTGTCGGCGGCGTTCCTCCGACATCATGGTAGCCATGGGGTTGGCGACAGTCGGAACGCTGAAATATACTTTTACATCCTGATTTTTGCATGCCGTTTCAAAGGCTTCCGGAACAAGTCCCTCCTCGTCAAACTCAAGCCCCTGAAGCCGCACTCCGAGGTAGGAGCAAAGCGATACAATAAGATGATGGGTAATTTTTTCCGAGACGACAATGTCTCCGGGTCGCGTAATGGCGGAAAGCGCGACGGTCATGCCATGGGTTACGCCGTTTGTGATAATAACGGAATCCGGCGCGGTATCAAGCAGGCAGCGCGACAGCCATTCCGCTCCTGCCTCCCGATGCGAGAGAAGGCCGACATTGGGACGGCAGGCCAGGTAGGTATCGTGATCCAGTGAGCCCGGCAGGTTTTTTAACGCGGTCTCCATCCTGTCGGCATGTATGCTGTCTATCAGGGGCCGGGAAATCGACAGATCGATCGTTCCGTTGGTTCCCCTTTCCATCAGGTATGGCTGATGCGAGGGTAGATTAGGGGCCAGGACATATGTGCCGCGCCCGACATGCCCGTCAATCAGCCCCTGTCGTTTAAGTTCGTCATAGGCCTTGCCGACTGTATGCACGCTGATGCCGAGTTTATGAGCCAGTGTTCGATGCGGCAGCAGTTGCGTTCCCGCAGCAAGGCGTCCGTCCGCGATGGCCTCCTTGAACGCTGAAACTAGACTTGTATGGAGGGGGCGAGTTAGATTATCGTAACGCGGAATCCAGATTGTCATGCAGTAATATAAAGATTGCCCGTTTTTATTTGCAAGACAATTCTGGGTAATCACGTCAGACAAACTGGAAATCTATATGGCGATTCCACTAGACGAGCGGGACTTGAAAATTCTGGCCGTCCTCCAGAAGAATGGTCGAATGACCAAGACGGAACTGGCGGAGCGGGTCAATTTATCGCCGACGCCCTGTTGGGAACGATTGAAGAAGCTGGAAGAATCAGGGATCATTGAAGGATACAGCGCCAATATTTCCCTCAAGATACTCGGCCCGATTTCCGTCATTTTCATGGAGGCGGAAATAGGCAGCCACCGCGCGGCTGATTTCGAAAGGTTTGAGAACGCTGTTCTGGAGATTCCCGAAATCGCCGAATGCTGGGCGGTTGGCGGTGGCATTGACTATATTGTCAAATTTCTTTGCAAGGATGTTGATACCTATCAAAGGCTCGTCGATAAGTTGCTCAATTCAGACATCGGCCTGCGGCGCTATTACTCTTACGTCGTGACCAAGCCGGTCAAGTCCAGCCAGATTCCCCCGCTGGATTTGTACGAATTAAAGCGATGATCGGTGAAATTCTCTCCTGATCTGCGGTTTTTCAGAGAAAAATCCTGCTGCGGCTGGATAATTCAAAAGCACCTTCTACGTCAAAAGGACTAGCCTGAAGGCTGAACTATTGCACGACCGGAGGTGTTTTTATGGGAACCAATGTGAAGAAGAAGGAATTTGTCGAGGAGTTTGATCTTCTGTCGGATCCCGGCCTTGTGAGGGAGTTTGCCTATATTGATGGTAAATGGTGTGCTGCCGAAAATGGCGCAACCATGGGTGTCCTGAACCCAGCTTCGGGACAGCAGATTGCAACAGTTTCCAGTCTGTCTGCAAAAGAGAGTGAATATGCCGTCGATGCGGCGGCGGCGGCGTTTCCGGAATGGTCGGGCCTGCTGCCGCAGGAGCGCGCCGCGCTGATCAGTCAATGGGGACGGCTGATGATGGAACATGAGAACGATCTCGCTGTCATCATGACACTCGAACAGGGAAAGCCGCTTTCGGAGGCTCGGGGTGAAATAGGATATGGAGCGTCCTTCGCGGAATTTTTCGCCGAAGAGGCGAAGCGCGCGGATATAATCGGGGTGACTTCACATCTACCGAACGCTGAAATTGAAGTCTGGCTGGAACCGATCGGCGTTGCCGCTCTTGTAACTCCCTGGAATTTTCCGATCGCGATGATCACGCGCAAGGCCGCGGCGGCGCTTGCCGTGGGATGCACCGTTGTTGTGCATCCGTCCAAGGAAACGCCGCTTTCGGCCCTTGCGCTTGCGGAACTGGCCCATCGAGCCGGTATTCCGCCAGGCGTTTTCAATGTTGTCATGGGAGAGCCGGCGGAGATTGTCGGCACCTGGACAAAAGATCGCCGCGTTCGTGCGCTGTCTTTTACCGGGTCCACTGAGATCGGCCGCTTACTCTATTCACAATGCGCTCCCACTATAAAACGCCTGAGTCTTGAGCTTGGGGGGCATGCACCTTTTATCGTATTTGCCGATGCGGATATTCCCAAGGCCGTTGATGAGGCGATAAAGGCCAAGTTCGCGACCTCCGGTCAGGATTGTCTGGGCGCCAACCGCTTTTTTATTGAACGGCCGGTGTATGAAGAGTTTTGTGCCGAGTTTATCCGTAAAACGGAGAAGCTGGTCGTTGACAACGGAATAAACGACCCGGATATCGGCCCGCTAATGAATGACGCGGCCATCGCCAAGCAGAAAAGCCATATCGAGAATGCGATCACCTGCGGGGCGCGCCTCGTCTGCGGCGGTGATGTTCTTGCGGATCTCGGGCCGCTTTTCTTCGCACCGACTGTTCTTGTCGATGTCCCGGGCGAGGCATTGATAATGCACGAGGAAACCTTCGGTCCCGTCGCCGCAATCACGCCGTTTGACGGGGAAAAGGAAGTCGTGACGACAGCGAACGATACGGAATACGGGCTGATGGCATATCTGCATACGAAAGATCCATCCCGCATTTACCGGATGAGCCGGGCGCTTGAGTTCGGCATGGTCGGGGTTAACCGGACAAAGATAACCGGCGCCCCGATCCCCTTTGGCGGGATGAAGCAGTCCGGCCTCGGCCGGGAAGGATCACGCCACGGGATCGAAGCCTTTTCAAACATCAAATATATATGCCGCGATTGGGCATAAAGCCTTTTTAATCAGGAGAGACAAATGCTTACAAATGATCAGCTCAGCCTTTGGGACCGGGAGAATTTCTTCCACCCGTCAACGCATCTGGCGCAATTCGCCCGTGGCGATGTTCCCAATCGTATCATAACGACAGGTGAGGGGGTCTATATTACGGATCGGGACGGGAACAAGCTTCTCGACGCGTTTGCGGGGCTGTACTGCGTGAATGTCGGGTATGGCCGACAGGAAATCGCCGAGGCGATTGCGAAGCAGGCGAAGGAGCTTGCTTATTATCATTCCTATGTCGGTCACGGAACGGAAGCTTCCATAACTCTGTCAAAGATGATCATGGATCGGGCGCCGGATAATATGAGCAAGGTCTATTTCGGTTTGTCCGGTTCGGACGCGAATGAGACGAATATCAAGCTTGTCTGGTATTACAACAATATCCTTGGCCGGCCGGAAAAGAAGAAGATCATATCGCGCTGGCGTGGCTATCATGGGTCCGGGTTGATGACGGGTTCCCTCACCGGGCTGGAGCTGTTTCATAAGAAATTTGACCTGCCGCTTGCACAGGTCATCCATACGGAGGCTCCCTACTACTTCCGCCGGACGGATCGCGCGCAGTCGGAGGAAGAATTCACGGCGCATTGCGCGGCCGAGCTTGAAAAACTTATCCTTGCCGAAGGCCCGGATACCATTGCCGCCTTTATCGGCGAACCGGTGCTCGGTACCGGCGGGCTGGTGCCGCCTCCTGCCGGTTACTGGGCGGCGATACAGGCTGTCCTGAAAAAATACGATGTCCTGCTGATCGCAGATGAGGTGGTAACGGGCTTTGGTCGCCTGGGGAGCATGTTCGGGTCTGATCACTATGGTATCGAGGCAGATATCATTACCTCGGCCAAGGGGCTGACATCTGCCTACGCGCCGCTGTCCGCGTCAATAATCTCGAAAAAGATGTGGAAGGTGTTGGAGGATGGGACGGATGAATTCGGCGCAATCGGGCATGGATGGACCTATTCCGCGCATCCCATCGGGGCTACGGCGGGTGTTGCCAACCTGAAACTGATCGATGAGATGGGCCTGGTGGAGAATGCCGGTAAAGTCGGCAGCTATTTTAAGGCTGCAATGACAAAGGCCATTGCCGGTCACGCGAATGTTGGGGATGTGCGCGGTGAAGGATTGATGCTTGCCGTGGAGTTTGTCGAAGACAGGGAATCGCACAGCTTTTTTGATCCTTCAAAAACGATGGGCGCCAAGGTAGCGTCGGCATTGCTGAAGCGCGGCGTCATCGCCCGTGCCATGCCGCAAGGTGATATTCTCGGATTTGCGCCGCCACTGTGCCTGACCGAAGCGGAGGCCGATAAAATCGTTGGCGCGATGCAGGAGGCGGTTGAAGAAGTATTCGCGTAAAGAGGTTTGTGAACGACTGATAAGGACGGCGAGGCGGGTCATACCTGATCCGTCTCGCCCGTCTTATCGGGCAATCCTGCAATGAGAAGGAAACGGGTCCCCTCACGTCTGTTGACAGACGCGCCTTAATTATTGAATGTAAGAAGAATAACCAAGAACAAACTTGGTCCGGCGGGGAAATTCAGGTCGGCCAACCGGGAAGTATCCGGAATTTGAACATCACCACTCCAATTCGCCTCCAACCGGAGGGCTTAAGGGAAATTCTGATGTCGTTAATGGGGGAGGAAGACAGATGAGCCGGGTTTCCTTGAGACAAGAAGACGCAGTCGCCGTTGTTTCCTTTTCCAATCCACCTGATAATTACATGGATGGACAAATGGAAACCGAGCTGTCAGGCGCCCTCGACACGATCGAGGCTGACACTTCAGTTCGCGCCATCGTTTTGACAGGCGGTGAGCCCGACGTTTTTATCCGCCATTACGATGTTGGAATACTTCTCGATCGAAGCAAAATCATGCGGGCGAAAAATATGTCGTTTGATCCGGCGCGACCTGTTCCGGCCTCACTCATCCATAAATGTTTCGACCGGATAGAGGCGATGCCAAAGCCATTTATCGCCGCGATTAACGGCACGGCAATGGGCGGCGGATTCGAGCTTGCGCTCGCCTGTGATATCCGGCTGGTAAAGGAGGGTCCTTACGACCTGGGACTGCCGGAAGTGAATCTCGGTATCCTGCCGGGCGCTGGCGGTACACAGCGGATGACGCGGCTTGTCGGGGAGGCCAAAGCGAAAGAACTGATGCTGCTTGGCCGGACGATGAGCCCGCGTGAAGCGACGAAAATCGGACTTGCCAGCTTTTGCGTCGAAGGAGACGTTGTCGCGCGGGCAATGGAAATTGCGCATACACTTGCGCGCCGGTCGCCCCGAGCCGTTGGGCATATCAAGGACTTGATAACGGGGGCGTCCCGCCGCACCACGGGTGAGGGCTATGCGCGAGAGCGGACCCTGTTCTGCGACCTGATGGTGGATGATCGCGCCTTCGAGGAGATGTCGAATATGGCAGAAGGAAAGCGTGATATTCGGGACCTGGAATTAATCAGGAACAAGAAAAGATACTGGTCCGATGAAAGTGATTGACGATGCGCAGGTTTACCTGCCCGAGCTATGGGCGATCCACGCCCGGTTCTCCCCGGACAAGGACGCGGTTGTCTGCGGGGATGTCCGGCGCAGTTGGCGGGATTTCAATAGCAACCTGAACCGTATCGCCAATGCTGTCAGGGCACGCGGGCTGGGCCGCGGGGATAAAATCGCGGTCCTTATGGGCAATGCGGTCGAAACACTTGAAGTGATGTATGGCGTTGTCAAGGCCGGGGCCTGCGTTGTTCCGCTAAGCGGCCTCCTGACTGCAGAGCAGATAGAGGGGCTGATCAGTGATAGCGATGCAAAACTCGTTATTTCCTCTGAGGCGACACGCGAACGGCTGGAGCAGGTGTGGGGCAGGCTTAAAAATATTCCAGAGAATGGATTTGTTTCTATTGGGTTCGATGGCGCAGGCTGGATCACCTTTGAGCAGTTTGTTGAAAATGCCGATATCAATCCGCCCGCTGTCACCTATGACATGGCCGATGACTTCAACATCATCTATAGTTCGGGCACGACGGGGTTGCCGAAAGGAATTGTCCAGACCCACCGGGCACGACAGCATTGGTCTTTCAGTAATGCAGTCGAGATGCGCTTTCATGCGAATGCGAAAGCGTTGACGACAACTGCGCTATATTCCAACGGGACCTGGCTAATGGTCCTGCCGGCTCTTTTTGTCGGCGCTACCGTACACATCATGCCGGAGTTCGGCACAAAAGCCTTTCTGGATATTGTTCAGGAGGAGAAAATCACCCATACCTTCATGGTTCCGACGCAATTCATCCGGACCCTTGAAGACCCGGCAATGGATACTGCCGATTTGAGCAGTCTTGAGGCGGTTCTCTGTGCGGGCTCGCCGCTCCGGCCGGATACGAAAGCCGAGGTGCTCAGGCGCATCACCTGCAACCTGTACGAATTATATGGTTATTCCGAAGGATTTGGGGCCATGAACCGGCCCCATCAGCAGAGCGCAAAGCCCGGTTCAGTCGGTACGCCCGTCATCGGTTTCGATGTCAAGATTGTAGACGATGACGGGAATGAGCTTGGCGTCGATGAGGTTGGGGAAATTGCCGGCACTGGCGCTGGAATGATGAAGGAATACCACAACCGACCTGATGCGACGGATGCAATTGTCTGGCAGGATAACACGGGTCGTTGCTTCCTTCGCTCGGGCGATATCGGGAAGCTGGATGAGGACGGCTTTCTATATATCCTGGATCGGAAAAAGGACATGATCATTTCCGGTGGCCTGAATATTTTCCCCGCAGATATCGAGACAATTATCGGGGAGAATGAAGGGGTTCTGGACGTTGCAGTGATCGGAATCCCGCATGACACATGGGGGGAGACGCCGGTTGCTCTCGTCATCCCCAAGTCAGGCGCAAGGGAAGAGACAATACTTGACTGGTCGAACGAGAGGCTGGCAAAGCACCAGCGTATTGCCGCCGTCCGTTTTTATGATGAATTTCCGAGAAATGCCCTTGGCAAGGTTCTCAAGCGTGAACTGCGGGATGCCTGGCAAGCCTAATGCGGCAGGACTTCAGCGTCCGTAAGGTGCTTGGAGTCATTTGGTGTTTCAACCCGGCCTTTCACCCGATTGCGGGCGAGCAGGGTATAGGCTGTCGGCACAACGAACAGGGTCAGCACCGTCCCGAAGGTCATGCCGCCAACAATGACCCACCCGATCTCCTGCCGGCTTTGGGCACCTGCGCCCGCCGCGAGAGCAAGAGGAATGGCGCCTGAAACCATTGCGCCGGTGGTCATCAGGATGGGCCGCAGGCGAAGGGCTGCCGCCTCGACAACGGCGTCATGGATACTCCGGCCTTCATCCTGAAGCTGATTGGCGAACTGCACAATCAATATGCCGTGCTTGCTGATCAGCCCGATGAGCGTCACCAGCCCGACCTGACTGTAGATATTCAATGTCCCGCCACTTAAATTGAGCGCAAGCAGGGCGCCGGTCATGGAGAGCGGTACGGTGAACATGATAATCAGCGGATCAACAAAGCTTTCAAACTGAGCGGCGAGAACGAGGAAGATAAAAACCAGCGCCAGCAGGAAGACAAAAAGCAGGCTTGTTCCGGCAGCCTTGAATTCACGGGATTCACCGGCGAAATCATAGCGTGCCGTCTGGGGAAGGACCTGTTTTGCAATAGTCTCCAGCGCGTCGAGACTCTCCCCAAGGGAATAGCCGGGCGCAATATTTCCGGTAATGGTGGCCGCGCGGAACTGGTTGAACCGGTTCAATTCTTTCGGCGCGACCGTTTCACGCACTGAAACCAGATTGGAAAGCTGAACCGGCGTGCCGTCACGACCGCGAACATATATGTCGTTAAGGTCGCTCGCTGTTCGCCGGTCGTCGGGCGTCATTTGCACGATCACGTCATATTGCTCACCATTCTGGTTGAAGCGGGTCACCTGACGCCCGCCGAGTAAGGTTTCAAGGGTCCGCCCGACATTCAACACGCCAGCCCCTGTATCGGCGACACGTTCACGATCAAGTTCCACATCTAGCTGCGGCTTGTTGAGCCTGAGGTCACTGTCGAGATTGATCAGTCCGGGATATTTCTCGGCTTCCGCAAGAAAGGCCTGCACGTAGTCATCCAGGGCTTCGTATGATTCAGAAGTCTGGATAACGAATTCTATCGGTTTGCTTCGCGCGCTTTGGCCGAAGGATCCGGGATTGTTGGCAAAGGCGCGGACACCTGTAATCTTGCTTAGCTCGGGCTGTATACCGCGAACAATCTCCATCTGCGTGCGCTCGCGCTCCTCCCACGGTTTTAGCTGGGAGAAGGAGATGAGTTCCGTCACCGCACGGGAGCCGACGATAGCGAAATAATGTTGAACTTCCGGTATGTCGTCGAGCAGGGACTCAAATTCCTTGGCGTAACGCGCGGTGAAATTCACCGTTGACCCCTCCGGGGCATTCCCCGCAGTAAAGATCACGCCGCGATCCTCAATCGGGGCGAGTTCCGACTTGAGGCCGGTCAACAGGAAATAGCTCCATCCGGCAACGAGAAGGGCCATGATGACCACGGCGGGCCGGATACGAAGGGTTGCTACCAGTGCTTTCTGATAGCCATTGTTCAGGGCGAGGAGGCCCCGCTCCAGGAAATTATAGAGCCGACCATGCTTCTCATGTGATTTAAGCAGGCGAGAGCACATCATCGGACTCAAGGTAAGGGCGACAAAACCGGAAACCAGGACCGCTCCGGCTAATGTGAGCGCGAATTCCGTGAACAGTGTCCCTGTTCGGCCGGGCGCAAAAGCGACGGGCACATAAACGGCGGCGAGTGTCAATGTCATGGCGATAACCGCGCTCGAAATTTCACCAATGCCGACAATGGACGCCTTGACCGGCGCCATGCCTTCCTCGACATGCCGGTGGATATTTTCAAGCACGACAATCGCGTCATCGACCACCAGACCGATTGCCAGCACCATCGCGAGCAATGTGAGTGTATTGATCGAAAAGCCCAGAACCTGCATCAGGGCAAAGGCACCGATCAGCGAGACCGGTATCGTCACCAGCGGGATAATTGTCGCCCGTATCGTGCGCAGGAAAAAGAAGATAACGATAACCACGAGGGCGACGGCTTCGGAAATTGTCGTATAAACTGCCTTGATAGATCGGTCGATGAAGGTCGATTTATCATAGGCGATTGTGACGTTCATGCCGTCCGGCAGGTCTTCGGTCAGAACCGGCAGGACTTCCTGCATTACCTTTGAAACATCCAGCGGATTGGCCGTTGCCTGCTTGACAATACCGAGGATCACAGCGTTGTCGCCGTTGAACCGCGTGACGCGTCGTTCATCCTGTGGCCCGATTTCAACGCGCGCGACATCCTTGATCCGTATCAGGAGACCGTTAATGTCGCGGACGACAATATTCTCAAACTGCTTCGGCGTTACCAGCCCGGTCTGCGACAGCACCGTAAACTCCCGATCCAGACTCTCGATACGGCCGGCGGGGACTTCAACATTTTGCTGGCGCAGGGCCTCCTCGACATCCTGTGCAGTAAGTTCATAGGCGGCAAGCCGCGCCCGATCGAGCCAGATGCGCATGGCGTAGCGCCGTTCGCCGAAAATGCGGACTTCCGCAACACCGGGAATATTCTGCAACCGGTCCCGGACATAACGATCCGCATAATCGGAAATTTCAATGGGGGTGTGCCGGTCGCTGGTGAAGGCGAGATAGATAATCGATTGCGCGTCCGCCTCGACCTTCGCGATGACAGGCTCCAGGACTTCTGCGGGTAGCCGTCCGCGCACGCGGGAGACGCGGTCACGCACGTCACTCGCCGAGACATCCGGGTCAACACCGAGGCGGAACCGCACCGTTATGCGGCTTTCCTCGGGCTGACTGCTGGAACTGATGATTTCGATCCCCTCAATCCCGGCGATCGATCCTTCCAGAACCTGTGTTACCTGTGTCTCGATGATTTGTGCGCTGGCGCCGGGATAATCCGTGCGGACCGAGACAATTGGTTCGTCGATATTTGGATATTCACGAACGGTAAGCTGCAGATAGGAGACGAGACCGATCAGAATGACAATCAGGCTCATGACCGTTGCAAAAACCGGTCGCCGAATGAAGAATTCGAATATGTTCATTTCAGCTATCCGCGCCGATCTTGACGACCTCGACACGGGTTCCGTTATTAACCTGCTGATGACCGGCGGTGATGACGACAGTATCGGCTTCCAGGCCTTTGGTCACTTCCGCCTGACCTGAAAGTCGCTGGCCCAGCTCGATCTCCGTCAGGACGGAGCGGCTATCAACAACCGTGTAAACATAATGCTTGCCGTCGCGGGCGAATATCGCGGATTCAGGAACAATAACAGAATTGTCGCGGCGGTTGACAATTATCTGCACGCGGGCGAACAGCCCGGGAAACAGGATCTGGTCCGGATTAGGAATGCGGGCGCGAAGCCTTACAGCGCGTCCGTTTTCATCGACGATAGGGTCAATGACATAAATCTCCCCCTCAAATGTCTTTCCGGGGCGGGCGTCGACCGTGACACGGATCGCCTGTCCGGGGTGGAGGCTTGAAAGCACGAGCTCGGGAACCCGGAAATCAACTTTTATAGGGTCGATATTGACAAGTTGGACAAGATGGTCGCCCGGCGTCACGTAGGCGCCAATGCTCACCGAACGAATCCCGATCACGCCGGAAAAAGGGGCAACAATTGTCGCTTTTTCAAGCCGCGCCCGCGCCAGCGACAGATTTGCTTCTGCGACTTGATTGGCGGCAACAGCCTCATCGCGGGCGCGTAACGTACCGGTCCCTTGATTTGCCAGTTTGTTGGCCCGCTCCAGATTTGTTTTTGCAAGAGTGAGGTCCGAATTTACCTTGACCAGTTCAGCGCGCAGGATGCTGTCATCCAGCTCCACAAGCGCATCGCCCGCGGCAACGTTATCACTTTCATCAAAACGGATTTTTTCAACCCGCCCGGCAATTTCCGATGAAATAATGACGGCCTCGTTGGCCTGTAAAGTGCCGACCGCCCGGATATCCTCTATGACGGGGCCGATAGTGACTTTCTCGGCTTCAACGGTGACGACCTTCTCGGCTGTGGTATTGGCCGCATTGGCGGCGGGGGCCGCACTCATGCCCTGCTCGGTGAGATGATAGTATCCACCGCCGATGATGGAAGCGGAAATCACCAGCACTGCCCAGAAAGCTTTTCTGTTCATCAATATGTCCCGTTGGTGGTTCTCGCAAACCGGAACCAAACAAAAACATTTTATGTTTTCCACAGGCACCCGTCAAATTCAATTATTGGTGCTGCAGGTGCCGCCGACTGTTTGGCTGCCCAAATCTGAATAGGCTTTACGACAACTCCATCTGGGAATGCCCGCAGTGGGCAGCTATCGAATTTTCACTTATGATCGGAAAATCGCCTGGGGCTTAAAGCCGAAATGATATTCTGTGGTAAGGCCGCAGTTTTTCTCAGGCAAAGCGCCGTAGCAAGCGCCGCAAGAGCGGGTGCCGTTTGCATGCCATAGCCCCCTTGTCCCGCGAGCCAGAAAAAACCATCCGCCTCGCCGTCAAAACCGACGACGGGTGTTCGGTCGGGGACGAAGCTGCGCAGCCCCGCCCAGCTTTTCTCCACACGCGTGACAGGGACGGTCACCGCCTTTTCAAAGCGGTCCAGCCCTTCCGCCATCACCATGTCATCAGGCCATGCGTCATGAGGATCCACCGGATCCTCATCAGCCGGGGAGACAAACAGCTTGCCTGCCTCCGGCTTGGCGTACCATTGCTCGGATGCCGTGACAAAGAGGGGCCAGCGCGTTATATCATGCTCAGGCGGCGCCGGTAGCAGGATGGCACTCCGGCGCATCGGTGTCAGACCAACACGCTTGATTCCCGCCATATCGGCAACTAGGTCGGCCCAGGCCCCTGCGGCATTGATCAGGACAGGCGCCTGAAATACGCCTGCGGGCGTCTCTACAGACCAAAGGCCGCCGGAAAAATTTATGCTCCGGGCCGGCGCATTATTCATAATTTCGCCCCCGCGCTTTCGCAAAAGGCGGGCGTACCCCTGAAGCATCCGGTCGACATCAATATCCTGGGCATTTGGTTCAATCGCGGCGGCGGCAATTTTTTCCCGCCGGAGAATGGGAACAAGCCGGACCGCCTCGTCCGGACTGATTTCTTCCATCCCCTCCGCTCCCTCAAGATAGCGTTCCAAGGCGCCCAGTTCGTCTTCGGTCGCGATCATCAATTCGCCGCGCGGCGACAGCAGGGAATGGTCTGAAATCCCCGCAGGTTCTTTCAGAACAGGTTCCGCAACGGCATTCAGGGCCCGCAAGGTCGCGTTTCCGTAATTGCGGATGAAAATGGCAGCGGACCGGCCGGAAGAGTGGTATCCAATCGCATCTTCTGTCTCAAGCACGGTCACCTTGGCGTCTGTGGAGAGTTCCGCAGCGGCGCTGATCCCGGCGATGCCGCCGCCGATGACAAGAATGTCGGAAGTTGTCGTCATTACTTTTCAAATCCGGTCAGGAGGCTCGTCAGATTTTCGCCCAGCTCTTTAGAAAGATACCCTCCCTCTTGTACCAGAAGCGTGGGAAGTTCCAATGTCGAAATCGCGGTCCCCAACCGGGCGAAACCCGGTGTGGTTATTGACAGCCCCTGAAGCGGATCATTTTCGTAGGAATCAAGTCCGAGCGCGATAACGACGCAGTCGGCACCGAAGGCCTGAATTCGCTCAAACGCCTTGTCGAGGGTTTTAAGATACTCATCGTCCCCCGTTCCGCGCGGAAGGGGGAGGTTCAGGTTATATCCAAGTCCGGCCCCTTCGCCTCTTTCCTGCGCGGATCCCCAGAAGAAGGGATAAAACCTGTCCGGATCGGCGTGAAGCGACACGGTCAGCACATCCGGCCTTTCATAGAAAATGCCCTGTGTCCCGTTGCCATGATGAACATCCACATCGAGAATTGCCGGTTTCCTTCCCGCCTGAAGCAGATGCTCTGCCGCGATGGCTGAGTTATTCAGGAAGCAGAAACCCCCGGCATAGTCGCTGAAGGCATGATGGCCCGGTGGGCGACTGAGCGCATAGGCGGATTTCTCTCCGGACAGCAGCATATCCGCCCCGGTAAGCGCCGTCTGTGCCGACCAGTAGGCAGCCTCCCACGTACCGGAGGCGATGGGGCAGGCAGTGTCCGCCTGATGATATCCTGCCTGACCGACGGCGGATTTGGGATAATGGGCGTTGCGCCTGTCCGGATGAACGTTGGGAATTACCTCCTCCGATGCGCCGTCAATCCGCCGCCACCGGGCATAAATATTCTGCAGGAAAACCAGATACTCCGCGGTGTGAATGGCTGCAATCGGCCCGGAACCGTGATCTTCAGGCGCTTGAAAGCCGCATCCGGCGGCGATTGCACCTTCTTTCAGGACTTCGATCCGTCGGGGCTGTTCCGGGTTGGGATGCGCGACGCCGCTGGACATAAAATTTTTGGGGTCATGGGCCCATTGCCGGTCGTCAAGAATTGCTTTCATGATGTCCCTCAGTCTTGTTGACTATATTATATATGGTTGTTTCAGGCCGCGTTCGAATGAAAAGGAAGGCTGGCCTCCATGGCGAACGTATCGAGGGCAGAGGTCAAAATCTCCATTATTTCGCCGACATCTTCCGCCGTGGTGATCATCGGCGGGCAGACAAGGAAATGATCGCCGTCATGACCGCCGCGCGTTCGCCGTGAATAGATAATCAGGCCTCTATCATAGGCAATATCCACCAGTCGCTGAAATGCGTTAAGTTCCTTTGGCAGCGGCGTCATGGTCTGGCAATCCGATACCAGCTCAAACGCGAGCAGCAAGCCCATGCCACGCACATCGCCGACAAAAGGATAGCGTATCATGAGGGTTTCGAGTTCGGCTTTGAGCACGCCCCCGACTTTGGCGGCATTGTTAATCATGCCCTGGATTTCAATTTCCTCAATCACAGCAAGCCCGGCGGCGCAGGCGAGCGGGTTTCCGGCGTAGGTATATCCATGCTGGAAACCGCCTGCCGCCAGCACAGGCTCGACAATCGCATCATCCGCGATCATGGCCCCCAAGGGCGCATATCCGGCGGCAAAACCCTTGGAGATAACGAGGATGTCCGGCTTGACATTCCAGTGTTCGGCGGCGAAAAAGCGACCCGTCCGGCCGCCACCCGTCATCACTTCGTCGTGGATTAACAAAACCCCATAGCGGTCGCAGATTTCCCGTATTCGCTCCATATATCCCATCGGCGGGACCAGTGCGCCGGTGGAAGCGCCGCCAACCGGTTCCACGATAAAGGCGAGGACAGTCTCGGGGCCTTCCTGCAGAATTCTCTCTTCCAGCATATCCGCATAATGTCGTCCGGTTTCCGCCTGCGTCATATCCAGCCCGTCGAGATACGCGCGCGGCGCCGGTATTTTAGGCATCTGGTGCATCATCGGATCGAACGGTGCCGTCATCGGCGCATAGCCCGTAAGTGCCAGTGCACCAAGGGTGCTGCCATGATAGCTCGGGTAACGTGACACGATCTTGTACCGCTGGCTTTCGCCGATAGCCACTGCATATTGGCGGGCCAGCTTGATGGCGCTTTCCACCGCTTCGGAGCCACCGGAGACGAAGAACACCTTTTCCAGTCCGTCCGGGGCGAGGGCCGCCGCTTTCGTTGCCAGCCGTTCGGAGGGTTCTGTCTCGAAATGGAGGCGATAGCCAAAAGTTGACTTCTCCATCTGCCCGCGCATGGCTTCCAGTACATGCGGGTTTGAATGGCCAATATTGCAGACCATCGCGCCGGAAGATCCGTCAAGATAGCGTTTGCCATCGACATCCCACATATATATTCCCCGCGCCTGGGCAAGGGCAGGGCGGCGTAGTCGGGTTTGATAGAACAGATTGCTTTTGGGTCTTTCGGTCATGCCTGCCCTCCGGGGAGGACGACGCAGTCTTCGGGGCGAACGCGGATGGAGACCGTCTCGCCGACGGAAAAGGGGGAGGTCTCGATCATGTTGATTGCCTGCAATTGCGTGTTTGCCAGTCGCAGGAAATAGCGTGCGGCCTGTCCCTGATAATCGACGGTTTCCACAAGCCCCTCAATGGCGAAGCGCCCGTCTGCGGCGGCGGATTGCGGAAGCAGGTTAAGTTTTTCCGCGCGGATCACGAGCTTGACCCGCTCTGCCGCCTCTACGACGCGGCTGCGGTCTTTAGGCAGGCTGATGGTGCCCATTTCAGGCACATCCAGCGTCACATTGTTTTCCGAAATCTCTGTGCAGCGGGCGTCCAGGATATTGGATGTTCCGAGGAAGCGGGCGATGAATTCACTTGCCGGGTTGTTATAGACTTCCTCCGGCGGGCCGACCTGTTCAACCCGTCCTTCCGACATCACGATAACAAGGTCGGACATGGCCAAGGCTTCGGATTGATCGTGGGTCACGAAAACAGTGGTGATCCCGGTTTGCTTTTGAATGCGTTTAAGCTCGATCCGCATGTCCTCGCGCAAATTCGCATCGAGAGCGGAGAGCGGCTCGTCCAGCAACAGGACGTCAGGCTCAATAATAATGGCGCGGGCGAGGGCGATGCGCTGCTGCTGACCGCCGGATAGCTGCGCCGGATATCGATCGCCGACATCAGGCAACTGAACAAGTTCCAGTGCCTCTTTGACGCGTTTTGCGATTTCTGCTTTTGAAACATCCCGGTATTTAAGGCCAAAGGCGACATTCTGGGCGACCGTCTTATGAGGGAAGAGCGCATAGTTCTGGAATACGATCCCGAGATTGCGCTTGTGAATGGGCAGGTCATTCACCCGCTCACCACCTATCCTAATATCCCCTTCCGTGGGATCGAGAAGACCGGCAATCATGCGCAGGGTCGTTGTCTTGCCGCAGCCCGATGGCCCGAGAAGCGTGATAAAGCTCCCCTCCGGTATCTCCAGCGACATTGGATGGACAGCGGTCAAGGCCCCGAAGCGCTTGACGATATTTGTTAGGCTGACGACACTCACGAACGATCTCCCTGAATGAGAAAGAAGGGCTCCCCGCCCGCCCTGGAGGGCAGGGAGCGATTGGGCTTAATAGCCTTTCTGGATGCGACCGAACTGCTTCGACCATTCCTGTTCATGATCGTTCCAATAGGTCGGGTTGGCAAAGGTGAGCCCGTCAAGCGTGCCTGTCGGATCAAACGCCGGTAGTTTCGGAATTTTCTCACCCAGGTCGACTTTATTGGGGTCGAGGGCGGGCGGATAATTCTGACCTTCGGCCACCGCGATGGAGGTCTCGGGCGCCAGCATGAAGTTCAGAAGTTCCTCGCAGGCTTCCATGGGGGAGCCTTTGATGACGAACAGGCATTCCTGCCAGCCAAACCCGTTCGGTGGATCCATATATCCGATATCATGACCCTGCTCCTGAAGGGCGTAGACACGGCCGGACCAGGCCTCAGTCGCATAGATCTCCTCTTCCGCGAGCAAGCTCATCAGTTCCGCGCCGGAACTCCAGTATTTGAGCAACAGATCGCGGTTTTCGCGGACTGCATTCCAGACAGCCTCCATATCCGTTGCATTGTTCGGATCCTGACCTGTTTGCAGGGACGCGTACCATATCCGGGTCCGCCAGTCGCCCCAGGCCCCAAGTTTATCTTTCAGACCCTTGTCGATAAGGAGTTTTGCGCCTTTCTCCTTTGCCTCGTCATCAGAGATATGTTTGCGGTTATAGGCAATGCCGGTCGTGCCATAGTCATAGGGAACGCAGGACAAGGTGCCGTCCGTCACTTTACGGAACACATCCGTCAGCTTCGGAATGACGAATTCGAGGTTCGGGATATTTTTCTCGTTCAATTCGCTGGCCAGGCCGAGATTGTTGTATCGGGCATAATCGAAAACCCCGGACAGATGGGCAATATTGTATTCGCCCGGCTGGCTCGCCTTGATGCGGGAAATATATTCATCGCCGCTGCCGAAGGTGCCGTCAACAACCTTGATCCCTGTTTTCTTCGTGTAGGGATCGAAGGCATATTTGCGGAAGGCTTCGGAAACAACACCGCCCCAGCCATCAAAGCGGACCTGCTCCGTTGCGGCCAGCGCATGTCTTGCGTACGGCGTGGCCACGCCATAAGCGAGACCCGCCGCGCCGATCAGGCCGAGGAAAGAACGTCTGCTCAAATCTCCGTTATTGTAGCGTTCCAGTAATCTTTCATAGCGTTTTGAATTATCCATTTCATACCTCCTGGGTTATTAAAAAACTTAGTTACGCGTGTTATCCGCCGCTTTTCGTCGACATTTTCCGGACAATCGCAATCCCGATCAGCGGAAGACCGACAGTCAGGAAAATCATCACGGTGCCAAGTGCATTGATTTCCGGGGATATCGAGTTGCGCAGCATGGCAAAAATCTGCGTCGGGACAGTTTCGACACCCCCCGGCTTCCAGAACAGGGTGCCGGTGATGTCGTCAAAACTGATGGTAAAGGCGAATAGCATCCCGGCGAAAACCGCCGGCGCCAGCAACGGCAGGGTGATCTGGAAAAAGGTTTGCCGCGGACTGGCGCCCAGACTCATGGCGGCCTCTTCCACGTCGCGGCGAATATTCACCAGTCGCGCCTGTACGACGAGGACGACGAACGGCAGTGTAAATATCACATGTCCCATCAGCAGCAGGAAAAAGCTCTTGTTGATGGACAGGGCATTGAGGAAGAGGAGCAGGGCAACGGCCAGCACGACTTCGGGCACAAGAATGGGCGCGATCAGCAGCGTCGAGATCATGTTCTGTCCCGGAACTTTGTAGCGGATGAGCGCCAGGCTTGCGAGAACCCCCAGTGTGGTCGAGATGATGGCAGTCAACGACCCGAGGAGGAGGGATGTCTCAAAAGCGCGCAAAATCGCATCATTATTTGCCAGCTTGACAAACCAGCGGAACGAAAATCCGGTAATCGGAAAGCTCCCGAACTGGTTCGCGTTAAAGCTCAGCAGGATGACGACGCCGATGGGCAGGAACAGGAACAGATAGACCAGAATCGTCCAGAATCGAATTAACATCCAGCTCATTTGCCCAGTCCTTTCATTAGCTGTCCCATACCGAGGAAATGGTTGTAAATAAGGACCAGCGCGCCCAGCACGACGAGGAGCATGAGCGAGAGGGCCGAGCCGAGCGGCCAGTCAAGCTGGGTAATGATGGCCTCAAACACCAGGTTCGCGAACATGGCATCGGAAGGCCCACCAAGGATGATCGGGGTGATAT